>JAZBOA010000421.1:0-4474 GCA_036350935.1 Anderseniella sp.
ATTGATGGACATCCAGATGCCCGGCATCGATGGCCTTGAGGCGACGCGGCGCATTCGTGCCATGGAGCGCAGCGCAAGCATCAATCAACCAGTGCCAATACTTGCACTTTCGGCCAATGCCAGCAGTGACGACCATGCAGCCGGCGCCCGCGCCGGCATGGACGGGTACTTGGCAAAACCGTTCGACCGCGCCGATCTGGAAGCCGCCATTGCCGGCCTGACCCACGTCACTGACGCTGCCTGACCACGCCGTGGAACCTGAATATCCGGCCGCCTTGCGGTTGTGGATGATGCTGACAAGCCGCACGACGCGCGGTGCCCTGATCGTCTAGTGTGGTGTGTCATGAATCACTACGCCAAATCAGCAGGAGACGGGACCGGGGCAGTTGCCGGCGAGCAAGCCCGGATCACGCCGATGATGGCGCAATACCTGGAGATCAAGCAGGCGAATCCTGACAGCCTGCTGTTTTACAGGATGGGTGATTTCTACGAGCTGTTTTTCAAGGATGCGGAAGTGGCGTCAGCTGCCCTCGGCATTGCGCTGACCAAACGTGGCAAGCACCTTGGTGAAGACATTCCGATGTGCGGCGTACCTGTTCACGCAGCGGACGACTACCTCCAGAAACTCATCAGGCTTGGTCACAAGGTAGCGGTTTGCGAGCAGACCGAGGACCCGGCAGAGGCCCGCAAGAGGGGATCCAAGTCTGTTGTCCGGCGTGACGTCGTACGGCTTGTCACCCCCGGCACGCTGACAGAGGACAACCTGCTCCAGTCTGGCCGCAACAATTACCTTGCGGCGCTGTCCCGGGTGAAGTCGAGCCGTGATATGGGGCTTGCCTGGCTCGATATGTCGACGGGCGAATTCGAAGTGACGGCCGTAACGCAGGTGTCGCTGATGGCCGAACTTGCGCGGCTCGATCCTTCCGAATTGCTGGTGCCTGACTCACTGCTGGCAGATGAGGATGCCGGTCCGGTTCTGGCCGACTATCGGCCGGTGCTGACGCCAATGCCGGCATCCAGGTTCGACTCTGCGGCTGCCGGCGACAGGCTTCGCGACTACTACAAGGTGGCCGCGCTGGATGCCTTCGGCAATTTCGGTCGGGCAGAGACGGCCGCCTGTGGCGCGCTGCTCGATTATGTCGAGCTCACCCAGGTGGGCCGATTGCCGGCATTGCGCCCGCCGGTATTGCGCGAGCCCGGCCATTGCGTGCTCATCGACGCGGCGACACGCACCAATCTCGAGCTGGTGAAAACCTTGGCTGGCAGCCGGTCTGGCAGCCTGCTGGACGCCATAGACACAACGGTGACAGGTTCAGGCAGCCGCCTGTTTGCTGACTGGCTGGCTGCACCGCTGACCGGCGTTGCAGAAATTTCCGCCCGTCATGATGCGGTAGAGGCCTTCACCGATGGCCATGGTAGGCAAATTTGCCAGGACGTTCGCACAGCACTGCGCCAGGTGCCGGACGTTACCCGCGCAATGTCCCGGCTTTCGCTGGGCCGCGGCTCGCCGCGTGATCTTGCCACCATCGGCGGCGGCATCCGCACGGCGGCAATGCTGGCTGAACGCTTCGGCCATCGCCATGGCCTTGATCCCTGGCCCACCCGGCTCGCCAACATCTTTGCAAGCCTGCATGCGGCGGACATGGACTTTTCCGCTCACCTGGATGCGATGCTGGCAGATGAACTGCCGGCCGTGGTGCGCGATGGCGGTTTTATCCGGCCCGGAGCCAATGCCGAGCTCGACGAGTGCCGTGCGCTACGTGATGAAAGCCGCAAGGTGATCGCTGGCCTGCAGGCCAGCTATGCCGGTGAAACCGGCATCAGGACGCTCAAGATCAAGCACAACAACATGCTGGGTTACTTCATCGAACTCAACCAGCAGGCTGGCGAACAGTTGCTGGATGCATCCCATGCAGGCCGTTTCATCCATCGCCAGACCATGGCGAACGCCATGCGTTTCACCACCACTGAGCTGGCGGGGCTGGAGCAGAAGATCCTTGCCGCTGCCGACCGAGCCCGGGCCATTGAGCTGGAATTGTTCGAGCAATTGGCGGCGATGGTGCGTGAACGCGCGGGCATGGTGCACGCCGTTGCCGGGGCTATGGCTGAGCTGGATGTGTTCACGGCGCTGGCCGAACTGGCCATGCGTCACAACTATGTGCGTCCTCTTGTGGATGCCTCTCGCCGTTTCGAGATCGAAGCAGGGCGCCATCCGGTGGTGGAGGCTGCCTTGCGCAAACAGGATGGCACGGCTTTTGTTGCCAATGACTGCAGCCTTTCTGCGGGTGAGATGGATGAGGAAGGCAATCCATCCCGCCACATCAAGCTGATTACCGGACCAAACATGGCGGGCAAGTCGACATACTTGCGTCAGAACGCACTGATTGCACTGATGGCGCAGGCCGGAAGTTTCGTGCCGGCGAGCGCCGCCCACATCGGCGTGGTGGATCGCATCTTTTCCCGTGTGGGTGCAGCGGATGACCTCGCACGCGGCCGGTCCACGTTCATGGTCGAGATGGTCGAGACGGCGACCATCCTGAACCTGGCAACCGATCGTTCGCTGGTCATCCTTGATGAAATCGGCCGTGGCACGGCCACCTATGATGGCCTGTCCATCGCCTGGGCCTGCGTCGAGCACTTGCATATGGTGAACCGGTGCCGGGCCCTGTTTGCAACTCACTTCCACGAGCTGACCGCACTGGCGTCGCGGCTCGATACGGTCACCAATGCTACGATCAAGGTGCGCGAATGGCAGGGCGAGGTCATCTTTCTGCACCAGGTGGTGCCGGGGGCCGCCGACCGCTCTTACGGTATCCAGGTAGCCCGTCTTGCAGGCTTGCCGCCAGCAGTCATAGACCGTGCCACGGAAGTCTTGCAGCTGCTCGAGGAATCCGAGCGGACACAGGCCCATCAGCGAATTGTCGATGACCTGCCTTTGTTTTCAGCCACAGCCCGGCGAGTTGCTGACAAGGTCAAGCCAATGCTGCCGGGCGTGGCAGACCTTGTCGGCAAACTCGATTCGGTCTTGCCAGACGAGCTCAGCCCGCGCGAGGCGCTTGAACTGATCTATGAACTGAAAAGGCTGGCAGCAGAACGCGGCGCAGGTTAGACCTTGCGCCAGTACAGAACCTTTTCGGCATGACCAGTTGCCATGAGCAAAGTTTCCAGACGGCCTTCCGCCTTGCAGCCCGACCCGGGCTATTCTTCCGCTGCCATTGTCGAGCACCTGAGGCGTCTCGCTGATGAAAACGGTCTGGATGGTGCGGCTTTCAGGCCTGCCGCGTTGTCGTATCTGAAGACGCTGGTTGCGCAGTCGCGCAGGGCAGAAGAGGGTCGGCTCACCAGCACTGGCAAGGGACGCGAATGTGCCGCCCGGCTTTCAAATCTGCAGGACGAGTTGATTTCTGCCCTTTACGAGTTCGCCTCGCGCACCGTCTATGCAGCAAGCAATCCGTCGACCTCCGAACATATCGCCGTGGTGGCGGTTGGTGGCTATGGCCGTGGCACACTGGCGCCAGGGTCGGACATCGACCTGTTGTTCTTGCTGCCTTACAAGCAGACCGCATGGGGAGAAAGCGTGGTCGAGTACCTGCTCTATTTCCTGTGGGATCTCGGATTCAAGGTCGGCCATTCCACTCGCTCGGTGGACGACTGCATCAGGCTGGTGCGCACCGACACGACGATCATGACCTCGGTTCTCGAAGCCCGCTTCATCTGTGGTCAACACAGTCTGTTCGATGAATTGCAGGCACGCTACGGCAGTGAGATCATGACCCGTGATCAGCGCCAGTTCATTGCGCAGAAACTTGCCGAGCGCGACGAGCGTCACCGCCGTGCCGGTGAGTCTCGCTACCTTGTTGAACCGGACGTCAAGGATGGCAAGGGCGGCATGCGCGATCTGCACACGTTGTTCTGGATTGCCAAGTTTGTGTACGGCACCCGTTCGGTGAGCGAGCTCTACAAGTCGGGCCTGTTCACGCGGCGCGAACAGAACCGCTTCATCAAGTGTGAGGATTTTCTGTGGGCGGTGCGCTGTCATCTGCATTTCATGACCGGACGCGGCGATGACCGGCTTGGCTTCGACAAGCAGGCTGAAATGGCTGGGCGGCTGGGTTATGCATCGCACGGTGGACTGAAGTCGGTCGAACGCTTCATGAAGCACTACTTCCTCATCGCCAAGGATGTGGGCGATCTGACCCGCATCATGTCTGCCGTGCTCGAGGCGCAGCATTTCAAGAAGGCGCCGAGCATGAGCGGGTTGTTCGGCAAGTTCCGCCGCCGGTCGATCAAGCTGGACGATGAAGGTGCCTATACCGTTGACGCCGGCCGTCTGCGCGCCATCCGCGATGACATCTTTGACACAAACCCGTTGCACCTCGTCAAGCTGTTCAGGGTTGCCGAACAGAACAACCTGGC
This sequence comes from Anderseniella sp., assembly GCA_036350935.1. Lineage (GTDB taxonomy): Bacteria > Pseudomonadota > Alphaproteobacteria > Rhizobiales > Aestuariivirgaceae > Anderseniella. Next base: position 4,417 of record JAZBOA010000421.1, read on the forward strand.
AATCCATCCCCATACGCTGAGACTGGTCCGCCGCAGCCGCCGCCTGATTGACAAGTCG
>JAZBOA010000422.1:0-5106 GCA_036350935.1 Anderseniella sp.
CTTGCAGGCAACGTCGCCCGGCTGGGTGGTGAGCGGATCACGCCACGTGGCAATGGACCTGGACGAGCCCGGACGTATTTTGCTGGGTTTGCTCGACGGCAGCCGAACGGTCGACCAGCTGGTCGATGCCATGCACGCCGCATTGGCAGAAAGAGGATGGGGCGAGTCTCGCGAGACGCTCAACGAATTGACCTGCCAACAGCTGTGGCTGTTTGCGCGGCAGGGCCTTCTGCTGAAATGACGTTTGCAGCGCCGTTCGGGTAGGGCCTTGAGGCCTTGCCGAACACGATTGATTTTTCAGACGGGCCAGGAGCCGTCACTCGAACTGGCTCACCTATCCGTCGGAAGTTCGGCCGAGGTGGAAATTTAGGCAAGCCTGCGCCAGCGTCTCTTGTGTGCTCAAAAGCTGCCTTCGCGACTGGCGTATATCCTGAACGGGAAGCGCCTTGTCGGTTTCGATAATAAGCGCGGCAAGGGCGATCACCAGCATCTGGACGGAAAAGAGTCGGTCTACCGCTTCCTTTCGATTGAACAGCTTCTGGATGATTTCATCGCAGAAGTGGAAAGGAGAATCGAATGAAAACCGCTGTAATTGAGATCAACCCGGACTGGAAAGCCGCGCTCAGGGAAGGTGTCAAAGGCATGCGCCAGGCCGCCAGATCCGGGCGCATCCAGCAATTCACGTTCAGCTGCGTCAAGTCCCCAACTGCTGTTCTCCGAAATCAGCCCCAGGCGCTGGGGGGCTGGACGCGATGAGCGGCGCTGGTGAAATGAGCCTGCGCGAACTGGCCCGCAGGCTGGAACGCGACGTCAAATCCGTGCACCGGGATGTGCATGCCCTGCTGGAAACCGGGCTGCTGGAAAAAACCGAGAGCGGAAAGATCGTGTGCCCGTTCGACCTGGTGCGCGTCGATTTCACGCTGACGCAAGCAGCTTAGGATTTTTCCGGGTTTTTGATTGCGTCGCCAATGTTTTATTGCAAGACCTGAGCCCCTCTCCGGCGATCGAGTCTGATCCCCTGGCTTTTTGCGACTAACGTTGCGCATCATGGATTCCTCGTTCATTCATCAAGGTCCAGATGGGGCAGTGGCGTTTTGCCCGTGTACGGCTAGAACATCTCGCCTACACGCACATGCACCACCGAGTCGCCTTCGCTGAAGGCCAGGTCAACGGCGAGGTGCAACGCCTTGTCGGCCGTGGTCTGCCAGCGCAATCCTGCGCCATAGCTGGTCACGACATCATGCTGAAACAAGTGGTCGAATTCATCGGCGATCCAGCCCGCTTCAAAAAAGGCCACCGCACCCCAGCGGGGCTTGAACTTGTGACGTGCCTCGGCATGCAGGGATAGACTGTTCTGATCCCGGTAGCGGTCGCGGGAAAAGCCGCGCATGTTCAGATAGGGCAAATCGAAGAACGGCGTATTGCCGTTACTGGACTGCAGGTGGGCACGCAGGGCCAGGGTGGTGCTCGCTCGCAAGGGCAGATAATGGTTGTAGAAGGCCTTCAGCTTTGCATATTCGTAGTCGCCACCCCAGGCATCGCCATGGTCCGTCAGGGAGAGTCTGAACATCCGTCCCTGATGGGGAAAATAGTTGTCATCCCGGCTGTCGTAGGTTGTGAGCAGGCCCAGGCCCGCATTCCTGAAAGGCTTCGACACATCAGGTAAATTGGGCAAGAGGCTGGATAATTCGAAATCGACCTCGGAATCCAGGTAACGGTAGCTGAACCCGGCATACCAGTTTTCAGTCCCCGGCACGCGGCGCTGCAACTCCCCCCCTAGTCCCCAGGCCCGCATGCCGTACTTGACGGGACTGTAGGCGAATATCGGGTCGTCGCCGATGCCGTAGAACTTCAGGTTGAATTTGCCAACTCCCATGAGCAGACGGTAACGGTAGGTTCCGGCATCCCAGTTCCCGTCATGGAATGCTCCCGCTGCCCAACTCTGATTGTTCGTGTACATGCCGACCAGCCCCGAGGTGACGTTGGGGCCATTGCCCCCCTCGGTCTTGTTCGGGTGCAGATACAGCAGGACACCTTGCATGCCGGTCCCGACAGTAGGGTTGGAGATGGGGATGGGCACCGGGACCCAACTGCCGGATTTCCCCTGCAAGGCGGCATCTGCCTGGGCCTCCAGGATGTTCTCGTCGAGAGATCCTTCACCATCCGCCCGCGCAGAGGCTGCCAGCACACAGCAGGAAACTGCAGTCAGGCGTGCCAGGGTACGTAACATGACAGTGCCAATTGCCCTCCTATCCAATGTCAGGGTGGACTACCAGCGTATGCCGAGACCCCGTTTCTCTCTGCCTAGGACGTCCTTCGTGGCGGTGGGCAGCAGGCCGACGAGGCCCACACCCCAAATATCCGCCGGCGTTAGTAGTCTTGGGCAAGAGGAAGAAGTTCGCCAAGGTGTCGCAAAGTCCGGATTTGTCGCCCGCGGACACAACATCGTCAAGGCTGACGCAATGGCTGGCATAGGGTGTTTACGAACAAATAGATGTCTTTACGGTATGTCGCCTTTATTGTCACTTGATAGTCCTTGCCAAGACATCGCCCGGCCATGGCCGGGCGTTCCAGACTCAGGGAGCGCTGCAACCCTCAGTCAGTGATGGTGTTGATGGCGGGCGCCGGCTGCTCGAACGGGTTTTTCGGCGCGGTCAGCGAGGTTCCCCCGGTGCCCGGCAGGATCTCGAAGCCCATGTTGAACTGGACCAGCGAGTTCTTGAGCAGGTCGTACGGCTCGCGATTGCCTGCCAGCTTGGCCTTGCCATTCTTGATCTGATCGTCGAACGTGGCTTTGCCCATCATGACCGTCTCCAGGTCGGAGCGGTTCATGGTGATGGTGAGGTCCGCCTTCTCGGCCTGATGGCCCTTGATGTTGGTCAACGTGCTGTTGCTCAACTCCACCACGTACTTCTCGCCGTTGTCGGGGGTGACGAAGTTGATCACGAAGTGCTTGCCCGCGGTTTTGTCTCCGTCGAGGCGGATCCCCAGGAAGTCGAGCCAAAGGTCGGTGGACATGGCCCTGATCATGTCCGGGCCGGATGCCTTGGGCGATGCGCCCTGGGGAATGCCATGGCGCAATTCATAGGCGCCGGCGAGGAAGCTGTTGCGCGTGCCGGTGCTTTCCCTCTGGTAGCCGATCTGCTCGTACACGTCGGCCAGCAGGTCCTTGGCCGCCTGGTTGTCGGGTTCGCCAAACACCAGCTTGTTGAGAATCTCCACGGCATGCAGGTATTTGCCCTGGTCGTAGAGTTCCTTGCCCTTGGCCATGATCTTGTCGGCGCCGCCCATCATTTCGACATACAACGGGGCGGAGTCGCGTGGCGACAGCGGCATCAGGGTGGCCGGGTTGGCGTCCCAGTAACCGATGTACTTGTTGACCACGGCGCGGCTGTTGTGGGCCTCGGAGCCGTGGTAGCTGTGGGCCGCCCAGTTCTGCTCCAGGGACTTGGGCAGCTTGTAGACGTTGTGCATCTCGTTGATGGTCACGCCCTGGTTCACCAGGTGCAGGACGTGGTTGTTCAGGTGCGCGTAGGCATCCCGCTGGGTGCGCATGACTTCCTGGACGCGATCGTTGCCCCACCTCGGCCAGCTGTGGGAGGCGAACATCACTTCGGCCTCGCCGCCGAACCGATACAGCGCTTCGTTGATGCCCTTGGACCACTTGAGGGCATCGCGTACCGCTGCCCCGCGCAGGGTGTAGATGTTGTGGATGGAGCCGACGATGTTCTCCGCCGCCCAGAACGCTTTCATGTCAGGGAACCAGGTATTCATTTCGGCCGGCGCCTCGGTTCCGGGAGTGTTCTGGAACACCATCTTCACGCCGTCGACGGTCAGTTCCTCGAAGTCGTCTTTGATGATGACATTGGGCGCGATCAGGCCCAGGTTGCCGGCGGCGGTGTTCTTGCCGATGGCCTGGTCGACGTGGCCGTAGGGGCTGCGCGGCAGCAGCACGCCATACTGGTAGAACATGCGGCGGGTCATGGCATTGCCGGCGTAGACGTTCTCGGCAACGGCATGCTCCATGAAGCCGACCGGCGCGATGACCTTGACCTTGCCGCTCTTCACATCCTCTTCATCCACCACGCCGCGCACGCCGCCGAAGTGGTCGCCATGGGAGTGGGAGTACACCACGGCCACGACCGGGCGTTTGCCCAGTTTCTCGTTGATGAACTCGAGGGCGGCTTTCGCGGTTTCCTTGGCGGTCAGCGGGTCGAAGACGATCCAGCCAGTGTCGCTCTTGATGAAGCTGATATTGGCCAAATCGTAGCCGCGTACCTGGTAAATCTTGCCGGGGACCACTTCATACAGGCCGTAGGCCATGTTGAGAATGGCCTGGCGCTGCAGCGAGGGATGGATGCTGTCGAACTGCTTGTCCTTCAGGAGCCATTCATAGCTTTCCATGTCCCAGGCCACGTTGCCGGCCTCTGCCATGATCTGCTTGTACGACGGCGCGGCGATGAAGCCTTTCTTGGCCTCTTCGAAGTCGCGCTTGTCCTCGAATGGCAGGCTGGCGCGCAGACCATTCTGAAGCTCGATGGTGAACTTCGAGGGTTCCTTGCCCTTGGGGTCGAAGTGCTTGGACGGATCTGCCGTCATGACTCCGCCGCCGCCAGCGGCAATTGCCTGCGTTGCCAGACCAAAGGTGAGAACAATGCTGAGAAGGGTGTTTCCGGTTGTCTTGTGCTTCATCGAAGGGGGGCCTTTCATCGAAGGGGTTCCTGGGTTCCAGGTGACTCAGGAGGGAGGCGGGATGCTTGCGGAAGCAATCCTGTTTTTTACCGTAACAGTTTTTGCCTTGCCGTTGCAACCGCGGCCAAGGCGTGCTAGCCGAGCCATGTGGTCCTGACAGGGTTTTCCGAGGAAGCGGTTGTCGACAATGCCGGCTGTGCGGGGTTCCGAGGTCAAGGACCGCAACGGGTCGAATCGATATACCTACGGCTTTTCCGATTCACCTGCGGGAGGCGCGGGCGGGGCCGGATTCAGCGTGGTGCCTGCCAGCAGTTGTTGTTGATCTGCCAGGTCATCGATAGCTGCTCGCTGGTCGGGTAGAGCGCGTACTTGAGCCCGATGAAGTCGCCACCCTTGCGCCAGAACATGGCGAGC
>JAZBOA010000423.1:0-4449 GCA_036350935.1 Anderseniella sp.
GCAACTGTGCGAGCAGCCGCACCCTCCGTGTCCTTGTCGTGGCCTGCCCCAACTGAATGGTCCAGAATAAATGTTAGTGCATGGTGGGGTGTTGATCCATAGGGATGATGCTCTCCGATGCCGGGGGTCGATAGCCGAGGGCACTGTGTGGCCTGACAGTGTTGTAGTGCCGGCGCCACTGCTCGATGACAATGCGGGCTTCCTTGAGGGTATAGAACATCTCGCCATTGAGCAGTTCTGTGACGGTGACCTGCGCACCAGGTACATCATCCGTATTTGATCTTGCCCTTCACTTCCCGTATTTCTCCACTCGATTGGGTCGCATCGTGTAGCTGACCGAAACATCCGTTTGACCATCAGAATAACCAACCTTCTGAACTGAACTCTGGGCCATCATGGTTCCCGTGATCCAGACCGGGGTGAAGAGGCCATTAACCTCAATACCTTCGGGATATGAGACGTGGACGATCTGGTTGGGCGGCGGCGGCGGGGTGTGGATGCAAGCGCCAACGGTCGGTACAAGAAGGAATTCGACTACCTTTCGATCTTTGAACTCCAGTGGCAGCACATATCCCGGCATGCGGACGCTCTTGTCGAGGATATCCTCGTTTACGCCGGAGGCCGCCGCTTCGCGCTTTTTCATGATCGCGAGGCGCGCGGCGAACAATCCGTCGACGTCCAGCCCGTCCTTGGCCAGTTGTTCGCGTAACGCTTGCGCCTGGGTGGTGAACGAGACCTCATAGCTCTGCTCGGCCAGGGCCTCGAATCGCAGGATCTGGCGAAGGGCGTTCATCTGATCGTCGGTGAGGTTCTCGAACGGGTTCTCGATCACTGCGGCTGGAGGGGCGAGCATATGCCAGGAGATGTCCTGAGGGTCAGCCGCCATTGCGAGCCCTGGAGAAACGGCAAGCGAGAGTTTCAAGACGAGACGGGCGAACATGTTCATAGAGATGTCCCTTTGATTTGTCATAGCCGAACCGACAGCCCGTCGGCCAGCGTCATCCGATAGACCCGGTATGCCGGGATGAGTGAAGCAAGAAGTCCGGCGCAGAAGATGAGCCCGAGGGTGGCCAGTTCGCGTACTCCGAAGACATTCAAACCCAGTCGCAATCCGAAGCGGGCTGACAGGATCGGGTCGGCCAGCGCCGTAGCGACGGTCAGCAAGACGATACCCAGGACCAAACCCGCCATTGTGAGTAGCGTGGCCTCAGTCACAATCAGACCAAAGATGCGGGTCGGCGTCGCACCGACAGACCGCAGGATTGCGAATTCACGGCGGCGAGTGTCAAGGGTGGCCGACAGCATGACGACCATCCCTATCATCCCGGCCACAGCAACAGCCCAGGCCATCAGCCGCATCACGCGTTCAGCCGTCCCGGTAATGCCCCACAGCTCCGCTAGCGCAACTGCGGGGAGAACGGCGCTCAATGCGTCTGCGGCTCGTTCGTTGACGGCCCTCTGCAGACCGAGGATCGTGGTGCGATCCGAAAGCCCCACATACACGGCATTGATCCGTGTCGGCTCGTGCCCATGCCCGGCCTCCGCGCCTTCGTGATCGCCTTGATCTTTATGCCCATCATGCTTGTCCTGCGCATCGTGGACGTCGTGCGTATCCCGATCCTCATGCCCGTCAGCAGGCATGTCAGCCGGGTCGAGAGGGTCGGCCAAGGACGCATCCTCTTGCGCATGAAGGGCGTCAAACCCCTCAAGCGTGACGTAGACCATCCGATCGACGGCGGTGCCGGTAGGCGCAAGCACGCCTGAGATGGTAAAGGGCGCATCGTCGTGAAGGTCGAACGAGACCTCGCCGGAGCCATGGGCATTGACGATCATTGACCCTGGGGCATAGCCCAACCGCGCAGCGACCTCGGCCCCCACCACAGCGGCATCTGTCTTGTCCCCCATGAAGAAACTGCCTGCAGCCAGCGAAAGTGGTTGTCCGCCGGAATGCTGGAAATGCTTGAAGTATGACGCATCCGTGCCAATCACTGGATAACCCCGGTGATTGTCACCCATCTGGATCGGCACGGCCCATGCAACTTCGGACCTCTGCTTCAGCCATTCGAAGCTTTCCCATGCCATACCTGTTCCAGTGCCTCCGACCCCAAACACGGTGGCCATCAGTATCTGCACCGAATTGCCACGCGGTGCCACGATCAGGTCGATCCCCGAGGCGGAGTTGGCAAAGCTGTCGCGCGCGCCGTCCCTGAGCCGTTCGACGCCAAGGATCAGCGCAACACTGAGACCAAGGGCAAGTATTGTTAGACTGGCTACGAACCGCCGGTTCCAAAGGCTGCGCAGGCTAAATCCAACCATCAGGACGCACCCCGGTTCAGGCTCAGGAAGTCGACGCTTCTGTCAAAATGGGTCTCGAGGCTGCGGTCATGACTGACGAACAGCAACGCCGATCCTGCTGCCGCACATTCCCGCGTTAGCAAGCCCACGAATGCCGCCTTCGTTGCCTCGTCAAGCGCAGAGGTGGGCTCGTCTGCAAGGATCAGGTCTGGCCCGCCAATCAAGGCGCGGGCAGCCGCGACACGTTGCTGTTCACCGACGCTGAGTTCATTGGCTTGCCTTGAAGCTTGAGAAGGATCGGAAAGGCCCAGTTCGTTCAGCAACCGTCGTGCAGCTTTCGCTGGATCGCGACCGGCACGCTCGCGGCGACGCGGAGAATACGTGCAGGGCAGCAGGATATTTTCAAGAGCATTCAACCAAGGAATGAGGTTGAAAACCTGAAAGATTATGCCGAGGTGGTCGGCCCGGAACCGATCCCGCGCACCGCCCTGCAAGGCGCCAATATCTTGCTCCGCGACCTTAATTGCCCCAGGTGCAACATCCACCACGCCTGCGATGGCCGAGAGCAGTGTTGACTTCCCGCTGCCACTTGGACCGAACAGAAACACCCGCTCGCCAGGAGCGAGCGACAGGTCCGCAATGCTCAGGGTCGGTTCTTCTGAACCTGGCCAACTGAATGTGAGGTTTTGGACGTGCAAGGCCGTCATGTGATGCAATCCTGCACGTCATTCTTGCCAGGTCGCGTTTTGTCCATGAGATCAAAATGCGACCACATTAAAGGCGCTGCGAGCAATTCCCGTGGATGACAACTATAGAGAACTACAAACATAACAGTATCGACCCACCCAACGCGCAATTCCCATTCATATCAGCATCATCCGCCAAATCTCTGCTCGCCAGCAAGCCAGGTTTCGCTGACAACGATATCCTGAATCTTCATGGGGTTTACTTTGGTCGGATCGTCTTCGAGAATTGTCAGATCGGCATATTTTCCGACCTCCAGACTGCCACAGATATCGTCCATCCGGCATTGGTATGCAGCATCTATCGTGACCCCACGCAGAGCCAAATCGGGTGAAACGCGTTCGTCGGCGAAGAACACGTCCCCGCCGTCTGCCATGATCCGTGTGACCGCGTCCTGCACCATCCGCAGCGGACCAAGAGGTGTAACGTTATAGTCGGAATGGAACGACACCGGCAGACCGGCGGCCATGGTCGACGCGACCGGATCGTAGAACTTCGCACGTTCTGATCCGAGGATCTCGTCGCGGAACGCCTTGCCCCACCAGCGGACATGCCCAATCAGAAAAGAGGGCGACACGCCAAGCGCAACCATCCTTTCAATATGCTCGGGATGCAAGACGCTGGCGTGCTGGATCGTGTGGCGATGATCGCTGCGCGGCGTCTCTTTCAGGACGCTCTCGTAGACATCCAGCGTCATGTCTATGGCAGCGTCACCGTTGGCGTGAATTGCAACATCCCAGCCCGCGCCATGGGCATCGCGGACGACCGCCGCCAGTTCCTCCTGGGTGTAGTTCAGTGAGCCACGGGTATCCTTGCCGAGGTAGTTTTCGCGCTGAAAACCGGAAAACCCCTGGTTTGAGCCGTCGGACCAGGCCTTCATCTTGTTGAACCGCAGCATGTCGTCGCCCTGGCTCGGAGACATTTCCAGGTCGTTCCAGATACCCATCTGGGTCGATTGCAACGCGCCGCGAAACCGAACGGGCGGCGCGTCCGCCATGACCATGTTGAGGATGTCGATATCGCCACTTCCACCCGTGAGGGCACCGATGCTCATATCCTGCATCGCCGTCACCCCAAGCGCCGAAGCCTTGTCGAAAATGGCGCGTATCTGGGTCGCGTTCTCCTGAACCGAGAGCCGCGGCAAAGCGGCGACGAAGGGCATATAGGCGGCGGGCTCTTCCAACCGCCCGGTCAGATCGCCATTGGCGTCGCGGACATAGCGCGCCGTGGCCGGGTCCGGCGTGTCGCGGGTGATGCCGATCAGCTGAAAGCCAAGGCTGTTGGTATAGGCGACGTGGCCATTGCTTTCGAGCAGGAAAAACGGATTGTCGGGTGCAAGCGCGTCCAGTTCCGCCAGTGTCGGAACCTTTGCGCCCTTGATCAGGACAGGGTCATAATTTGCTCCATAGA
>JAZBOA010000424.1:0-9582 GCA_036350935.1 Anderseniella sp.
GCGATCCTGCTGCTGGCGGCCATCAAGATAGTGCAGGTGGTGCTCGGCAACATGAAGAGCAAGGTCAGCATTACCTACAACAATGAAGCGACCCGCACCGCGCCGGCGGGCCTGACGCTGCTGGAGATTTCACGGATTTCGCGGGTTCCTCATGCCAGCGTCTGCGGCGGGCGTGCGAGGTGCTCGACCTGCCGGGTGCAGGTGTTGAGCGGCCATGAACACCTGGCGCCGCCCGGTACCGACGAACTGCAGACGTTGAAGCGTGCCGGCATCACCTCGCCCGACATCCGCCTTGCCTGCCAGGTGCGGCCGCGTGGCGACCTCTCGGTCATCACCCTGGTACCGGCGGCGGGAGATATGCGCATCGTGCGGCAGGACGCCTACTCGGCGGGCGTGGAGCGTGTTGTCACGGTGATGTTCATCGACCTTCGCGGCTTCACCCGGTTCTCCGAAGGCCGCCTGCCCTATGATGTCGTGTTCATTCTCAACCAGTACCTGGCCGGCATGAGCAACGTCATCGCCGCCAACGGCGGCTATGTCGACAAGTTCATGGGTGACGGCATCATGGCGCTGTTCGGCATGGAAGGAAGCGCCGGCGACGGTGCGCGAGCGGCACTGCGGACGGCCAGCCAGATCGCCGCAGCCGTGGGCGAGGTCAACGCCGCCCAGGCCTCGGTCATGACCCAGCCAATGCGGTTCGGCATCGGCATACACACCGGCGAGTGCATCCTCGGACGCGTCGGTACAAGCCGCGCCCACAGCGCCGGCGACCGGGTAACGGCGCTCGGCGACACGGTCAACACCGCCAGCCGGCTGGAGAGTCTGAGCAAGGACCTCGGCGTTGAGGCCGTGGTGTCCCGCGACACGCTGGTGGCGGCGGGAATCAGCGTCGACGGACTTGATCTCAACCGCGCCGAAGTGCGGGGCCGATCCGGTGCCATCGCTTATCTTGGTTTCGAAGAATCAAGCCAAATCAGAGATTTACGCGGGTCTGCTGCAGTTGCCTGATCGGCATGGCTGAAATTTGCCCAATCCCCGAGCTGGTCAATCCAGCCAGGCTGTGTCACACTCGCGGTCATGAAAGGCACAGGTGATCCTGCTTGGACATCACCCTTATCAGCAGTTGCCTGAGCGGCGACTATCACTGGTTCAGCATGCATATCCTGGACTATTACCTCTCTGGCGCCATCAATACCGGCGATTTCCTGCGCTGGTTCCACATGCCCAATTCCAGCTACCTGCCGGTGTCCGAATGCATCGCCTCGACCCTTGACCCGGGTTACGACTACCGCACCTGGCAACCCGGCCCGCTTGACGGCGTCGCACACACACCCGGCTGACGGCGCCATAACTTGACAGCAAAAGCGGGGGCGGCCAAAGATCGCTCACTTCAAGTTGAGCAGCGCGACAGCCATTGGGCTGCGCGCCCAAACGGGTCATCCCAATGCACTTCGCAAAAGACGTTACCGCCGCCATCGGCAACACGCCGCTCATAAAGCTCCGCAAGGCCTCCGAGCTGACGGGCTGCACGATTCTGGGCAAGGCGGAGTTCATGAACCCCGGCCAGTCGGTGAAGGACCGTGCCGCGCTGTTCATCATCCGCGACGCACTTGCCAAGGGGCAGATCAAGCCCGGCGGGACCATCGTGGAAGGCACAGCGGGCAATACCGGCATCGGCCTGGCCATGGTCGCCGACGCACTTGGCTTCAAGACGGTCATCGTCATTCCGGAAACCCAGAGCCAGGAGAAGAAGGACGCGCTGCGGCTGCTGGGGGCGGAGCTGGTGGAAGTGCCGGCAGTGCCCTACCGCAACCCGAACAATTACGTAAAGTATTCGGGGAGGCTGGCGGCGCGGTTGAACGAGGAACGCGAGGGCGGCGCCATCTGGGCCAACCAGTTCGACAACGTGGCAAACCGGCAGGCTCACATCGAAACCACCGGCCCGGAAATCTGGTCGCAGACCGATGGCAAGGTCGACGGCTTCATCTGCGCGGCAGGTTCGGGCGGCACTGTCGCCGGGGTCGGCATGGCCCTGAAGGAGCGCAACAAGGACATCCGCATCGGCGTGGCCGATCCGCATGGCGCAGCACTCTACAGCTTCTATACCACCGGTGAACTGAAGGCCGAGGGCAGCTCCATTACCGAAGGCATCGGCCAGGGCCGCATTACCGCCAACCTGGAGGGCGCGCCGATCGACTTCGCCTGCCGCATCGGCGATGAAGAAGCAGTGCAGATCGTCTTCGACCTGCTGCAGGAAGAAGGGCTGTGCATGGGCGGCTCCAGCGGCGTGAACATTGCCGGCGCCATGGCGCTGGCGCGCGAACTCGGGCCCGGGCATACCATCGTCACCATCCTGTGCGACTATGGCAACCGCTACCAGTCGAAGCTGTACAACCCGGAATTCCTGCGTTCGAAGGGCCTGCCGGTGCCGCAGTGGCTGGAGCGGCCGGTTTCCGTGCCCAGCGTCTTCGTCGATCCGGAAGCGGCATGAGCGAGGCCCTGTTCCAGCAAGACGCCTACCTCAAGACCTGCGCGGCCACGGTCGTGGAGGTAAACGAGCGCGGCGGCATTGTGCTTGACCGCACCATCTTCTATGCGACCGGGGGCGGCCAGCCAGGCGATACGGGCGCGATGACGCTTCCGGACGGACGCAGCATCACCATCGCCACCACGGTTTATGGCGAGCATCGTGCGCAGATCGTGCATGTTCCCACCGAAGGCAGCCCGTTGCCGCAGCCGGGCGACCAGGTGAACGTGAACCTCGACTGGGACCGGCGGTACAAGCTGATGCGGGTTCATACCGCGCTGCACCTGATGTGTGCGCTGGTGCCCTTCCCCGTTACCGGCGGGCAGATCGGCGAGGATGGCGGGCGGCTGGATTTCGATATCGAGAACCCGGACGCCATCGACAAGGATGAACTGACGGAGAAGCTGCAGGTACTGGTGGCGGCCTCTCACCCGGTGTCGCAGCGCTGGATCACCGATGCGGAGCTGGACGCCAATCCCGGGTTGGTGCGCACCATGTCGGTGCAGCCACCTCGCGGCTCGGGCAAAGTGCGGCTGGTCGCCATTGGCGAGGATGGAAGCGTAGACTTGCAACCGTGTGGCGGCACGCACGTTGCCTCCACTGCCGAGATCGGCGGCGTCGCCATCACCAGAGTCGAGAAGAAGGGGCGCAACAACCGCCGCTTCCGGCTTGCGCTGCTGGACTGATCCGCCCATCCTTGGCCGCAGCAGAAACAATCGAGCACTCGCCCCATGCCCAACCTCTCTGACGAACGCGAACACCTGGTTTCGACCGCCTGGCTGGCAGAGCGGCTCGATGCGCCCGACATCGTCATCGTCGATGCGTCGTATTATCTGCCGGACGCAGGCCGCGATGGCCGCGCGGAATATGACGAGCAACGCATTCCGGGCGCGGTGTTCTTCGACATCGACGAGATCGCCGATACGTCGAGCCCGCTGCCGCACATGATGCCGCCGGCCGAGAAGTTCTCCTCGCGGATGCGCCAGATGGGCATCGGCGACGGGATGCGGGTGGTGGTTTACGACGGCGCAGGGCTGTTTTCAGCGGCGCGGGTGTGGTGGATGTTCCGAACCTTCGGACACAATGACGTGGCAATCCTTGATGGCGGTTTTCCCAAGTGGCTGGCCGAAGGCCGCCCGGTGGACACGATGCCGCCTTCTGTCCGCACGCAGCGCCACTTCACCGCCCGCTTCGCCGCATCCAACGTGCGCGACAAGTCGGACGTGCGGCGCGCCATCGAAACCGGCAGCGCGCAACTGGCGGATGCCCGTTCGCCCGGACGTTTCCGCGCCGAGGAGCCTGAACCGCGCGCGGGCATGCGCGGCGGGCACATGCCGGGCGCTGCCAACGTTCACTACCGGACCCTGCTCAACCCGGACGGGACGGTGAAGCCCACTGCCGAGATCCGCCAGGTATTCCAGAATGCCGGCATCGACCTTGCCAGACCGGTGATCACCACCTGCGGTTCCGGCGTCACGGCAGCCATCCTCACACTTGGCCTGACCCTGCTGGGGCACAACAACAACAGCCTGTATGACGGGTCGTGGGTGGACTGGGGCAGCGACCCGGAGACGCCGGTCGAAACCGGGTGACAGCACGCCAAAAGCTTGCCATACCGGAACGCTCACCACAGGCATGCGGCAAGGGTTTGAAGAGGCACAATGACACGCAAGATTCCGTCGTCGGGTTTTGGCTCGGGCAAGAAGACGCCTGCCAAGGCAACCACCCGTCAGATCGACACAACCGTGACCTTCCTGGCGATGGACAATCCGCCAACGGTGCGTGTCATGCCGCCGGTCAACCTGAAGCTGGCGCTGATGCACGTTGTCGATCCGACCGTCAGCTTCTACCGCTACCTCTATCACGAGGTCGGCAAGGACTATTACTGGGTGGACCGCAAGGCGCTCAACGATGACCAGCTGGCCGAAGCGATCAATGCCGACGGCGTCAGCGTCTACGTCGCCTACTGTGCCGGCAACCCGGCCGGATACTTCGAGATCGATGCACGAGATCCGGAAAAGGCATGGCTTGCCTATTTCGGCCTGTTGCCGGAATTCCACGGCATGGGCATCGGCAAGTGGCTGCTTTCGGAAGCGGTGCGCACGGCCTGGGCCGGCAAGCTGCAGTCGCTGCACGTCGAGACCTGCACGCTCGATGCCCCGCACGCGCTGGCGCTGTACCAGAAGCTCGGCTTCAAGCCGTACGAGCGGCGCGACAAGACCATGACCGTCCCGGCCTGACAAGCAACGGAGCAGCCAGAAACATGCATCAGCCCGGACTACGCAGCTTTGTCGGCACGATCCTGTTTGTCAGCTACCTGGTGATTTATGCGCTGATCGCCATGGCAGTTGGCGCGCGCTACATGTCCGGCGCACATGGTACGGCCCAGTTCGGCTTTTACCTGGTGGCCGGGCTCGCGTGGGTGCCGGGCGCGATGCTGATCGTGTCCTGGATGGCAAAGGCCTATCGCAAGAAGGAAGACTGATACGGCTGCTCAGGCCGTGACCACCCGCTGCAACCGGTTGTACATGGCGAACGGAGCGCCGGTCAGCAGCACATCGGTCAGATCGCACTGCTGATAGTCGCCGTTGAGCGAAAACCGCGGCAGCGCCGTCAGGTGATCGCGGTGTTCGGCAAACACCATCCCCTTGCGGGTCGTTACAGCCACCTTGAAGCCGGCCTGTCTGACCATCTCGAACTCTTCCGGACCGGCAGAGGTCTCGTCACCATAAGGGTATGCAAACGTCCGCGGCACCTGGCCCAGTTCCGCAGCAATCCGGTCGCGCGAAGCAAGGATCTCCCGCATCGCCTCACTGGCCTCCAGCTTCTTCAGCGCATGGTGGCCCATGGTGTGGGCGCCGATGGTGCACAGCGGGTCACGGTTGATGGTGCGGATCTCGTCCCAGTTCATCGCCTGGTCGCGGCAATAGGCGTCAAGGTCGATCCCGGCCGCGGTGCAGGTTGCCCTGATCCACCGGCGTTGTTCCGTTTCCGGACAGTTTCGCAGCGGCCAGTACATGCGCTGGAACATGGCACACTTTTCTTCGGGCGTGCCCGCCGGGCCGGCAAACCGTTCTCCACCCAGTTCAACGTCGATTGATTCACTGGAGGCGATCAGGAATTCCAGGCCCCGCCACCACAAGGCGCAGGCGCCATCGGCTATGTCAGGGGCGACGAAAATGGTGAACGGGCAGCCGTGCGACCGGAAGACGGGCCAGGCATGCTGGTAGTTGTCGCGGTAGCCATCATCCAGGGTAAACACGGCGAAGGGCGTTGACTGCTCCTGTCCGGACTCCAGGCAGTCAGCCGCTTCTTCAAGTGAAACAAGACGATAGCCCTTGTCTTTCACAAGTTGAATCACCTCGTCGAGGAACTCCGGAGTGACCTCCAGCCCTGCATTCGGCGCAAAGCCCGGCGCAACGCCGCCACCGGGCAGCACGTGGTGAAGCATGAACACGACGCCACTGCCCCGCAACCATGGCGAAAGCAGGTGCGCGGCACCTGAATAGTGCAGCATCTTCAAAACGGTTTTCTCGTAGGCGCTCATGTGCTCAGGCGGTTACGTTCAGGACCATTGCATTGGTAGAACCGGAGGCAAGCTTCGTGCCAGCCGGAGCAGCATGGTAACCGGGCTATGTTGCGAAAAGCCTAAAGCGAAGCGGCGATGTTCTGGAATGCGCTTCCTGAAGCCTGCTGAGTGCCGGCCTGAACGCTGATGACTTCAGCCTGCCGGACGCGGCCCGACTTCAGGGCATCGCAGATCTCGCGGGCCTCCGCCACCCTGCCTGCCTCGGCAAGCACCAGCACGACCTGCGAATTGGCCGCCAGTTCCACATTGCCGGCATTGCCCTCGCCCAGGTGCACGAGGCAGACCTGGTAAACCTGCTCCAGCGCCTTGATTGCCTGCTCAAGCTTCGCCACCGCCGCGCTGTCAAGCTGAGGCGCAGCAGGTGCCGAACCGGCGCTGATGACCTGCAGCGGGGTTTGCGCATCCTTGCGCACCACATCGCTGAAGCCGGCCGCACCGGCAACCAGATCAAAGATGCCCTTGGCCGAAACTGCCGGCAAAAGAGTGCTGACGCCTGCCCCGCCACTGGCGGTGTCAACCAGTACCGTGTTGAAGCCTCTTGCAGCCAGCAGGCGGCCAAGGCCGAGGGTCAGGGTGGCGCTGTCCAGGTCCCGGCCGGTCAGGTTGATCAGGGAGATTCGCCGGTGGCCGCCCTGCTGAACGAGATGGGCCAACCCTGCAGCGACCGGCTCGACTGCCGCGCGATAAACACTGCCAGTGTCGAAAAGCGCCTGGCTGGCGGCATGCATCGCAACCATTGAAGTCTGCATTGCAGGAAGCGCCGCCAGAAGCTGCACACCTGAAGGCGCTGCAGGAGGCGCCATGGCAGCGGCTACCGGCGTTGCAGGAACAGGTGAAATGGCCGCACCGGCGTACGGCGGCACCACGTTGGCCGGCATCTGGACGTTGGGCGCAGAGGCCGTTGCCGCCGGCACAGGAGGCAAGTATGCGCTGTGTGCGGTTGGCTGGGTTGCTTGAACCTGTGGTGCGGCGGGCACGGGCGTCGGCGCCATGCTTTTAGCAGGCCTTGCTGCCGCTTGCCCTGCCGCGCCGAGGACTTCCACAACGAAGGCAAGACCAAGCGCCAGCATGAACCCGCCAAGCGTGGCCAGCAGCATGATCGGCCCCTTTTTCGGGAACGACGGCGTCGAGGGAACCCCGGCCGCCGAGATGATCCGCCCGAGGCCGGGTTGTGCCGATGAATCCCTGCGTGCATTGGCGTCGGTATAGCGTACGAGGAAGCTTTCGAGCAGGCTGCGATTGGCCGCGGCCTCACGCTCGAGCTCGCGCAGCCTCACGTCGTCGGCGCTCGACACGTTGGCCTGCTGCTTCAGCGTATCGAGGTTCTGGCGCAGCGAATTCTCGCGCGCCGCGGCAACCTTGGCTTCCTGCTCCAGCCGTTCAACAACCTTGAACGCCTCATTGCGAAGCTGGCGGTTCAGGTCTTCGAGCTCACGGTTGACGGCAATGATGCGCGGATGATTGTCGAGGTAGATGGTGGACAACTCGGCCCTCGAGCGGGTGAGCTGGACCTGCTGTTCGCGCAGCCGCTGGATCAATGGCGAACTCAACACGTCAGCCGATGTGTCGACCGTTCCCGTGGTCTTCAGCAGGTTGCGGATGGAGGCCGCCTTGGCTTCGGCCTCGGACCGGGCTGCGGATGCCAGGATGATCTGGGAATTCAGTGAGGACAGTTCCTCGTTGTCGAGTTTTGCCTGTGCGCCGCGGAAAATGCCGGCTTCGGCGCGAAAGCGTTCTACGGCGCCTTCCGACTCGACGACCTTGCGGCGCAGATCGTCAATCTGGGTGGCAAGCCAGTCCCTTGCCTCATCCGTCGGCTCGTTCATCGCCTGCCGGGAGAACAGGATATAATACTCAGCAATCCGGTTGGCCACTCTTGTCGCCAGTTGCGGATCACGCGATTCAAACTTGACGGTGATGACCGACGAACCCGGCACTTCGAACGCCGACAGCTTGTCGAAGTAATGATCGATGATCCGCTGCTCCTCGG
Source organism: Anderseniella sp. (assembly GCA_036350935.1). Taxonomy (GTDB): domain Bacteria; phylum Pseudomonadota; class Alphaproteobacteria; order Rhizobiales; family Aestuariivirgaceae; genus Anderseniella. The sequence goes on from JAZBOA010000424.1 coordinate 8,107, forward strand.
TCATGGTGGCCGGGTCCGGCTTCAGGCCAAACGAGATCATCAGCCGGCCCACCTGCCCGATTCCCGACTTCAGAGGGTCGAACTCCGCGACCTCATTGAGCTTGAGGTCCTCGATCACTTTCATGGCAAGGTCGCGCGACAGCACAACCTGGACCTGGGAGGCGATCTCGCGCTCGGTCAGGCTGCCACGCTCTACCCGGTCCTGCACCACCCTCGTAAAGGGCGAGTCCTGGTTGGAGATGAGAACCTGCGCCTGGGCCGTGTAGACCGGCTTGACGTTATTGACGAACCAGTAGCTGAGCACGGCACAGCCTGCCGTGAACAGCAGGATGCTGAACCAGCGCCGGGCAATGCCGCGCAGTACGTCCCGGATGTCAATGAAGGATGCAGATTCCATGAAACGTCACTCAAGTGCCTGACCCGGTCCGGAATCGATTCCCGTTCCCGGTGGCCGTTCCCGCAATGTGAAGATTCTTGGTAACCAATGGATTAACGCGCCGGGCAAGCTGGCGGACTGTCTGCAGGTTTAAGAGCTTGCTAACCATGCTCGTTTACCTTGCCAGTCAAGTTCAGTGGCGCTCCGGCGCTTCACGACAGTGTTGGTCAGGTGTACATCATGGTAGCGCGTATGAGATTTGTTCCCGTTCTGCTGGCGAGTTTGGCCATGGCAGGCTGCTCGCAGACCTGGGAAGAGAACCGCCCATCCACCCCGCCCGGCGGCGTGGGCGTCATGCCCGATGGCACCGCCAGCGGCTATCCCGAGTTCACGTCCTCGATACAGGCACAGCCTGCCTTCAACAAGGAAGGCACCGTGCAGCCGTTCGGAACCAGCGGTGAAGCCGCTTCCTACGAGTTCTCGCAAGGCTACCGCATTGGCTCCGGCGACCGGTTGACCATCCGTGTGCTGGGTCAGCCAGACCTCACCGGTGATTACATTGTCGACGGCGCCGGAAACATCTCGATGCCGCTGGTGCGCAGCCTCGCGGTTGCCGGTCTCTCAACGCCGGAGATCGAAAGGTCCATTACCGATCACCTGCAGCGTGGCTTCCTGCGCGACCCGAGCGTCTCGGTGCAACTTGCCATTCCGCGGCCGTTCTACATCATGGGCCAGGTTGCACAGGGTGGCAGCTTCCCCTACCGGCCGGGCATGACCGCGCAGAACGCCATCGCCATCGCCGGTGGCTTCAGCCCCCGCGCCAATCACAACGAGGTTCTCGTCACCAGGCGGCTACTCGATGGCACGAAAACATTCAAGGTGCCAGTAACGACACAACTTCATCCTGGCGACGTGGTGTACGTCCGCGAACGCTGGTTCTAGGGTCAGGACTCATTATTGTGAAGGCAATGGCGCTGAAAACGGCAATGAGATGCAAGGGAAAGCTCGCAGGGCGCAGTGGTGCTGCGGCCAAGAGCTTTGACGATGCAGGTCGAAGCCGTTTTCGCGTCGCTTTGGGATATGGCCAATCTGCCTGGCAA
>JAZBOA010000425.1:0-2286 GCA_036350935.1 Anderseniella sp.
ATCGCACGGATATCAGAATTACCCGCGATCTGATCCGCGCCGGGCAACTCATGCGGATCGACGTTCTGGATCACGTTATCATTGGCCGGCAGACCAGCGAGCGGCCAAGAGACTACCTGTCTTTGCGCGAGGCCGGCTATTTCTATTAGCCGGTCAGGCTGCCAGCGACACGAATGGTTTCACGGGCTTGCGTTCGCGGAAAACGACCCGAGGCGAGATCTGCTCCAAGCCAGCCACCTTGCGCCGGCGATTGACCGTCCGAAGAATGCATAGGATCTGATCCGAATGGCACTTAGTTTAGGCCCAAAACGTTCTTGGTGAGGCGTTTGCGTCGACGGGTGTCGGGCAGGGTCTGGAAGAGGATCCGGCGCGACAGACGTTCCATTTCGCCCACGATCTTCCAGAGGGTACGCTCGTTCTTCACCGCTTCGTTCAAGGCCTCGTACTGGGCACGACTCAAGGAGACAGTAACCGTCTTGCGTCCCACTTTGCGGGTCCACTGATAGCCACTGCGGGGGGGGTGTAGTCGCGAACGATCCAACACCGAACCCTGGGTGATGTAACCGATCTGGGCCAGTCGTTGGCGCAACGCCTCGTACTGGCGGGCCAACTCGTCTTCGGTAGGGGCACGCTTCATGTCCGGCATTTTAAGCTGGATGTCAAGCTAAGACAAGTATATATACTGGTGTTGCATGCATACACCGTTCTTTCCCGCCTGGCGCCCCCGCCTGGCTGCCCTGGGCCGGCGCGTCGAGCGCTTGCGTCAACACAGCCTCCACCATCTGGAAGAAATCTTCGGGCGTTTCTTGCCAGCGGGGCTCCTGGCCCAAGCCGACCAGGGGCCCAACAGTCGTGAGCGCATCTATTCGGTGCGGCGGGTCTTCTGGGGCTTCCTCTACCAAGTCCTCAACCCCCATTGTCCTTGCCGGGAAGTGGTCCGCCAGGTTCAGGCCTTCTTCCGCCTGCACAACCTGGGGACCGTCGATGAAGGCACCGGCGGCTACTGTACGGCCCGCCTGCGCTTTGCCCTCGACATCCTCCAGCGCCTCCGCCACGCCGTCGCCGCGCACGCCCAAAGGGCTTTGCCAGTGGCCGAGCAGCTCTGGCACGGCCTTACCCCCAAAGTCATCGACGGCACTACCGTCACGCTGCCCGACACTCCCACGAATCAGCGGGCCTACCCTCAGTCCCGTTCCCAGAAGCCCGGCTGCGGGTTCCCTTTGCTGAAGTTGGTCGGCATTTTCAGCCTGGCCAGCGGCGCGCTGATGGACTACGCCAAAGGCAACAAACACCAGCATGAACTGACCTTGCTGCACAGACTGCTGGACCACTTCAAGCCTCGGGACTTGGTGCTCGCCGACCGCGGCTTCAGCAACTACGTTCTGATTGCGTTGCTGCAGTTGCGCTGGGTCGAGAGTCTGTTTCGGCTCCATCAGGCACGCCGCGTGGATCTGCGCAAGGGCAAACGCCTGGGACCCAACGACCGGCTCTTGACCTGGCGCAAGCCGCAGCTCAAACCCCGCTATCTGCCCAACACCCTGTGGAAGCGCATTCCGAGTGAACTGACGGTGCGCGTGCTGCGCTTCCAACTTCGAGTGCCGGGCTATCGGCCCACATCGGTGATCCTGGTCACGACCTTGATCGATCCCAAGACCTATCCGGCCCAAGAGCTGGCTCAACTCTATGCGCGCCGGTGGCGGATCGAGCTATGGTTTCGCGACATCAAGACCAGCATGGGCATGGAACGACTACGCTGCCAGACCCCCAAGATGGTCCACAAGGAGTTGGAAATGTTTCTGATCGCCTACAATTTGATTCGCGCCTTGGTGACCCACGCCAGCGCCGGACATCAAGTCCCGGTGGACCGCATCAGCTTCAAAGGCACGGTGGGCGCCAGCCGGCAGTACAGTCTGGCCATCGCCCAAGCCCGATCCAAAAAGAAACGTCAGGAACTGGTGGCCGACCTGCTCCGGGTCATCGCCCTTGATCAGGTTCCGGATCGGCCAAGGCGTCGCGAACCCCGCGCCGTCAAGCGCCGTCCCAAACCATATCCGTTACTCAATAAACCGAGGCGCCAGTTCAAGGACACTCCCCATCGCAGCCGCTACCGGAAAAACAACACACGAAAAGCAAGGGCCTAAACTCAGTGCCATTCAGATCTGACCCCATTGCCTTTCCCTGAGCATGACCGAGAACGCTTTGACGGGGAACAGAGACTTGGTCGGATTCATCGAACCAATCGCGTCAAACTACTTGTCGATTTAAAGCCACCATTACCTCGACTAG
>JAZBOA010000426.1:0-36536 GCA_036350935.1 Anderseniella sp.
CCAGCCGTGAAATGTCGAAGGCGTCCGCAAAGCGGGCGCGCAGGTCCTTCGAGATATTGGTCATCTCGCTGAAAGACGCCGCGCCGCGATGGTACAGCCAGTGCCAGAGCTGGCTGGCGCGCATGCGGCTCTGGTGGCCGGGTATGCCGATGCGCTCGAGCGCAGCCTGAAGCTGCGGCCTGGTCATTCCGATCAGCCGGATGAGCGCGGTGGCGCCGGCGCCGCAGGCTGCGGGCCGGTGGCGGTCTATGTCGAGAGTCACTGTCATGGCGTCAGGTCCATATCACACACGCTCGCGCAAAGGCGAGAGAATGTAGACGATTGCCCTTCTGCGCGACGTTTGCGCAAGGCAGGCCGTGCTACTTGCACATGCTGTCAATCTTGTCCATTGCAGCGGTCACGCCGGACAGCGAGTAGCGGTCGCGGGTGCTGGTGCCGCGCCAGGACGTGCCGCTGACGCTCATTGCCTTGCCGTTCTTCATGGCAGCGACAATGGTGCGGTCAAGGTCGCCTGATTCAGCCCACGCGCCATCACCGTTGGTGTAAAGCTGGTACTCGTTGCCATCGATGTTGATGGTCGAGGTGCTGCCCTGCTTGAACGGGTAGCCAATGATCGTCGACACTTCGGACTTGACCCCGTCCTTGGGCCGATGCTGGACAAGAAAGAATATCTTGTCCCGCTTGGCGCCCTTCGGCTCTGACTCCTTCGGCTCGGAAACGATGAAGCAGACCTGTCCGCCGCCCGCCTTGTAGGTATAGACCGCCCAGTCGTTAAACTCTTCGACGAACTTCGGGTCTTCAGCTTTTGCCGTACCCGCAGCGGCCGCCATCAGAACTGCCGCCAATGCCCATGCCCCAGCGCGCGAGAAAAATCGTGTCTGCACCATGACTACCCTTGTACTTCGTGTGATGCCGGGCTGGCCGTGCCGTGCGCAGTCACGGCGGGCGCCAGGCCCAGCCTGATTCCGCGATCAAACTATATGCAAAAGAACGGCATTTCCACCTTTGCAGTATGTTGCCATCACAGGTGCTTGGCAATTAAGACAACAATTTGGCGCAGGCATCGAACGGCGGCGATCGTGCAGGCCAGATGCTGCCTTCACACGCAACAGGAAAGACACCCGATGAAAGCCGTGCTTTGCACCCATTACGCCGGACCGGATGAACTCGAGCTCGCCGACATCGACAGCCCCCGGGCCGGGCCGGGCGAAGTGGTGATTGGCGTTAAGGCGGCCGGTTTGAACTTCTTTGACACGCTGATCATCGAGAACAAGTATCAGTTCAAACCCGAACTGCCATTTTCACCCGGGGCGGAAGTTGCCGGTGAAGTGCTGCGGGCCGGTGAGGGCGTGACCGCCTTCAAGCCGGGCGACAGGGTGATGGCGTACACCGTCTGGGGCGGCGCGCGCGAGGAAGTCGCAGTACCGGAAGCCTCCGTCATCGCCATGCCGCATGGTCTGGACTTCACGATTGCGGCAGGGCTGATCGTCACCTATGGCACGTCGCTGCATGCGCTGCGCGACCGGGCCGGGCTGCAGCCTGGCGAAACGCTTGCCGTGCTGGGCGCCTCTGGCGGTGTCGGTCAGGCTGCGGTGGAAATCGGCAAGGCGATGGGCGCGCGGGTCATCGCGTGCGCCTCATCGGATGACAAGCTGGAGTTCTGCCGGTCGCTGGGTGCTGACGAGACGATCAACTATTCCAGCGAGGACCTGAAGACCCGGCTGAAGGACCTTACAGGCGGCAGCGGCGTTGACGTGATCTATGATCCGGTCGGCGCAGAACTGGCCGAGGCGGCGTTCCGCGCCATCGGCTGGAAGGGGCGTTTCCTGGTGATCGGATTTGCCGGCGGCGCCATTCCGAAGATGCCGCTCAACCTCGCACTGCTCAAGGGAGCCGACATTGTCGGCGTATTCTGGGGCGATCATCTGAAGCGCGAGCCTGAGCTGCATCAGGCCAACATGAAGCAACTGCTCGACTGGGTGCTGGAGGGCAAGGTCAAGCCGCATGTCCACAAGGTCTATCCGCTTGGGCAGACGGCGCAGGCGTTGCAGGCAATTGCGCGGCGCGAAGTGCTCGGCAAGGTGATCGTGACGCCCTGACGCTTCAGGTCGCTGCCGTTTCCGGCGGTTCCTCCCCACGGCGCAGCGCGTCGACCGTGGCGCGGGCGCGCTCGCGGTGGGCTTCGGTGACGTTGGCGCGGATCAGCCCGAATGCGGTCAGCAGGACGGTCATGTCGTCGGTGAAGCCGAAACCGAGGATGAAGTCCGGGATTACGTCGATCGGCAGCACGAAGTAGGCGAGTGCGGCCAGCAGCACGGCCTTGGTGCGGAACGGGGTGTTGCTGTCGAAGGCTGCGTAGTAGGCGGCCACCACCTCGTCCGCCTTGGGTATGCGGGCAAGGTTGCGCTTGAGCTTCTGCCAGAAACCGCGTTTGACGGTTTTCTCGTTGCGGGCAACGATGTCCGGCGTGATGATCTCTTCTGCGTCGAAATCCGGATACTTTTCGCGCCTTATCATGGTGCGGTTCCCCCGATTGAAACAAGCCACTGCTGGCTGATATGGAAATCGCCAGCTTCGAAAACAAGACAGGGGTGCAAGGGCATGAACATCACCGAAGGCATGGCGGCAATCGTGACGGGCGGGGCGTCCGGCCTGGGTGAGGCGACGGCGCGGGCGCTGGCGGCGGCAGGCGCCAGGGTTGCGGTGTTCGACATGAACACAGACCGTGGCGAAGAGGTCGCCGGCGGGCTTGGCGGCGTGTTCTGCAGGGTCGACGTGGCCGATGAGGACAGCGTGCTGGCCGGTCTTGCCAGGGCGCGCGGGGCACACGGGCAAGAGCGTATCGTTGTCAACTGCGCAGGCATCGCCATCGGCGAGAAAACGGCCAGCATCGACAAGAAGACCGGCGAGGCGCGGTTTCATGCACTCTCCAGTTTCCAGAAAACCATCGCCGTCAATCTGATCGGCACCTTCAACATGATTTCCAAGTGCGCCGCCGGCATGATCAGGGCCGAGCCGGTAACTGCGGATGGCGGGCGCGGGGTGATCATCAACACCGCCTCCATCGCCGGTGTGGAAGGCCAGATCGGCCAGGTTGCCTATGCGGCGTCCAAGGGCGGGGTGATCGGACTGACGCTGCCGGTGGCGCGTGACCTGATGCGCGACGGGGTGCGCTGCTGCACCATCATGCCGGGGCTGTTTCATACGCCGATGGTGGCGGGCCTGCCGGACGAGGTGCGTGCCGCGCTGGCCGCCAACGTGCCGTTTCCGGCCCGTTTGGGCGATCCTGCCGAGTATGCAAAGCTGGCGCTCCACATCATCGACAACGACATGCTGAACGGCGAGTGCATCAGGCTGGATGGGGCGCTCAGGATGGCGCCGCGATAAGGGAACCAGTCAGCGGCCGGTATACCAGATCACGCCCATGATGACGATGATGGCGAGGAACTGAAGCAGCACCCGGGCGCGCATCAGCTTCTGAGAGGTGTTCGAACTGCCGCCGCGCATCATGTTTACGAGGCCGAACACCAGCACCACGGCAACGGCGCCCACAGCGACAGCGACGAGGATGTTGGGAGTGGTCATGGCATGGCTCCGCTTCGGCTTGCCCGGGCGGGGGAGCGTCCGGACATGATGGGTCAGGTTTGCCGCTGCATCAGCGCGACATGCAACCGGCTTGGCAGCAGGCGGCGCGCCAGAGCGGCAAGCTTGGTGGTGTAGGTAACACGATAGTATGGCCGGGGCCTGTCGCTTTCCGTCGCATGGACGAGACAGGACAATACCGCATCGGGCCCAAGCCGGTAGACCGGCTTCCATCCCTTGCCGGTGATGCGGGCCGACTCTGCCGGGCTTTCAAGCGGGGCAGGCGCATTGCCTGCAAGCGCCTTCAGTTCCGCGATGCGCCGTTCATAGAGTGCCCGGTTGCGCGAGTTGCGGTGGTCGATATTGGCCAGAAGCGCGGCCAGCGCATGCTCGGTGAAACGCGAGCGGATGGGTCCAGGCTGGATCGAGCTGACATGGATGCCGGTGCCGGCAAGCTCCAGCCGCAGCGTGTCGGTAAGACCTTCCAGCGCGAACTTTGAGGCATTGTAGGCGCCACGATAGGGGGCGGCCACGATGCCCAGCACCGACGAGCACTGGATGATGCGGCCTGAGCCCTGGTCATGCATGGCGGGCAGCAAGCGCGTGGTCAGGTCGTGCCAGCCGAAGACGTTTGCCTCGAACTGGGCGCGCAAGGCGGCGACCGGCAGGTCTTCCACCAGCCCGGGCTGGCCATAGGCGCCATTGTTGAACAGCGCGGTCAAGCGGCCGCCTGTCAGCTTTAGAACGCCTTCTGCGCAAGCCGCCACCGAGGCCGGATCCGCATAATCGAGGTGAACCGTCTCAAGCCCGTGCCTGTGCAACATCTCCAGGGCTTCTGGCTTGCGGGCGGTGGCGATGACGCGCCAACCGCGCTGCTTCATGCCGATGGCGCAGGTGTAGCCGATGCCGGACGAGCACCCGGTAATGAGGATGGAGCGGGGTTGCATGTGGGGGCTAGTTCGCCTGTTCCAGCAGGCGGCGGGCGATGACCTGCGCCTGGATTTCGCCGGCGCCCTCGAAGATGTTGAGGATGCGGGCATCGCACAGGACGCGGGACACCTGGTACTCCAGCGCAAAACCGTTGCCGCCGTGAATCTGCAGGGCGCTGTCGGCATTGTTCCAGGCGACGCGTGCGCCCAGCAGCTTGGCCATGCCGGCCTCCAGGTCGCAGCGGCGGCCGGCGTCCTTCTCGCGGGCGGAGAAATAGGTGAGCTGGCGCGCCGCCATGAGTTCCACCGCCATCAGTGCAAGCTTGTCGGCAATGCGCGGGAACGAGATGATCGGCTTGCCAAACTGGATGCGGTCAAGGGCGTAGGAAAGTCCGAGGTCGAGGGCGTTCTGGGCCACGCCGATGGCGCGGGCGGCGGTCTGGATACGGGCTGATTCGAAGGTCTGCATGAGCTGCTTGAAGCCCTGGCCTTCCTCGCCTCCGAGCAGGTTTTCCGCCTTCACCTCGAAGTCCTCGAAGCGGATCTCGTACTCCTTCATGCCGCGATAGCCGAGAACCTCTATCTCGCCGCCGGACATGCCCTCGGCCGGGAACGGGTCTTGGTCGGTGCCGCGCGGCTTTTCGGCGAGGAACATGCTGAGGCCCTTGTAGCCGGGTTCGTCCGGATTGGTGCGGGCCAGCAAAGTCATCACGTCGGCGCGGACGGGGTGGGTGATCCAGGTCTTGTTGCCGGTGACCTTGTAGACATCCCCATCCCTGACCGCGCGGGTGCGCAAGGAGGCAAGGTCGGATCCGGTATTGGGCTCGGTGAACACCGCGGTGGGCAGCACTTCGCCTGAAGCGATCTTCGGCAGCCACTTGTCCTTCTGTTCTTGTGTGCCGCCAGCGAGAATGAGCTCCGCGGCGATTTCAGGCCGGGTACCCAGCGAGCCGATGGCGATCCAGCCGCGCGACAGCTCTTCCGACACCAGGCACATGGACTCCTTGCCCAGCTCCATGCCGCCATACTGTTCCGGCAGCGTCAGGGCGAACACGCCAAGCTCGGCCAGCTTGTGGATGATGTCGAGCGGGACGTACTCGTTGTTGCAGTGCCAGTCATGGGCGTAGGGCGCGACGTGCTCCTGGGTGAAGCGGTTCATCTGTGCGCGCATTTCCTCAAGCATCGGATCCAGGCCGCAGTCGCCGACGGTAAGGTTGGCGCGGGTCTCCACCATCAGTTCGACCAGCCGGGCGCGGGCGGCAGGTGTGGAGCCGGTTTCGATGAGCTCGCCGCACGCACCTTCATGAAGCGCGGCGGAGTTTTTCTGCGGCACGCCCATTTCGTGCAATCGGATATGTTCCTGGGCATACATCGGAATGCCGCCGGCGATGTGGTTGAGGTATTCGCCGAAGCCAATCTGGGCAATGAGCTGCTCGAGCTCGCCAAGCCGCCCCTCCGCCTCAAGTGCAGCACACCAGCCGTGCAGCGAGCGCAGCGTCTCGGCATAGGTGGCGAACCAGGCGAGGCCGTGCACGGCATGTTGCTCGCGCTCGATGGCGGCCGACGACAGCTTGCCCCCTTCACTGACCTGTTCACTGACCTTGGCGCGTGCAATGACGAACAGGCTGTCGACAGTGGCAATGGCCTCCTGCATCAGGCTGCCCAGGCCGGGCAGCAGGCAGGTGTCCGGGCGAATGTTCTCCGCTAAGCTCATTTCCGATGTTCTCCTGCTGCACCTTGATTGCACTGGCCGGGAGTATAAGGCGCGATTGTTGCGCTGCAACAATAACAAAGTCGCAGCGCGAGTCAGGATTTCCGGGTGGCCAGCATCACGGCCCCTGCGCATACGGCCATGCCGGCGATCTGCAGCGGCACCAGGGCTTCACCGAACATTGCCCAGGCTATCAGCGCCGTGACGCCGGGCACGAGATAGAACAGCGTGGTGACCCGGGAAATCTCGCCGTGCCGGATCATCAGGTACAACAGGCTGATGGCGCCGATGGACAGCACGAAGACGAGCCATGTCATGCCGAAAATCACGGGGCCGTTCCAGGTGATGTCGAAGCTTTCCATTGCCAGCGCGGCCAGTCCGGTAACCAGCGTGGCGCCGGCGAATTGCCAGGCGTTGCCGGTGCGCAGGTCAACTGACGACATGAACGATTTCTGGTAGAGCGAGCCAAGGGTGATGGACAGCATGGCCAGTATGTTGGCGCCCACCGTGACCGGCGTGATGCCGACATCCGTCAGGGTGAACTTCGGCCACACCACCATGGCGATGCCAACAACGCCGATGGCGAGGCCGAGCCAGTGGCGGGGGCTGATGCGCTCGCCGAGGAACATGCCGGCCAGCAGGGCGGTGACCAGCGGCTGCAGACCGACGATCAGGGCGGATACGCCTGCCGGCATGCCTTTCCAGATCGACCAGAACACGAAGCCAAGGTAGCCGCCGTGCATCAGTGCGCCGGTGATCATGCAGTGAAGGGCCAGGCGGCGGCCCGGCCAGCGGGCGCCCATCACGAGACCAGCCGCGGCAAGCAGGACTGCAACGATGGCGAACCGGATGGACAGGAACGACAGCGGCTCGGCATAAGGTCCGGTCAGCCGGGCGCCGATGAAGCCGGTCGACCACAACAGCACGAAAATGACCGGCGCGATGCCGAGCCATGCTGGTGGGCCCGGGTGACCGGTAGCCGGTTGTGAAGGGGGTGTCATCGGGCAGGGCCGCAGGAGATCAATCAAAGAACGGACTGCATTTGTAGCGGGGCAAAAGGCCGAATGCGAGGAAAATGACTTCGATGTGATGTCATGCACTTGCAACGGCGCAGCGGAGTTCCTTTATGAGCGGATCGGCTTCAGAAAACAGGAAACAGCAGCATGATCGATCCGCAAAAACTCATCGAGCAATTCCTCGGCGGCGGTGCCTCCGGTTCCGGCGGGCAGGCAGGCCAGGTACGGGAGAAGGGTGCCAGCCCGCTCGATGCCATTCCGGGCAGCCTCAAGGGATTCGGGGGCGGTGTTGCCACGGGCGGACTGGCAGCGGTGCTGCTGGGCACCAAGGGCGGCCGGAAAATGGCCAAGAGTGCAGTGAAGCTCGGCGGCCTCGCCGTGCTCGGCGGGCTCGCCTACAAGGCCTACAACGACTGGCAGGCGACCAAGGGCGGCAATTCGACGGTCAGCCAGGGCGAGGCAGCTGATGCAGCCGCAAACCTCAAGAACATCACGCCGAAGGCCGAAGGCACGCCTTTCCTGCCAGCGCCGCAGGCGCAGCGCAATGCACTGGGCATCAAGCTGCTGCAGGCAATGATTGCCGCCGCCAAGGCAGACGGTCACATCGATGGCGAGGAACAGAAGCGCATTTTCGCCAAGCTGGACGAGGCGGGCCTCGATGCGGAGGAGAAGGGCTTTCTGATGGATGAGCTGCGCAAGCCGCTCGACATCGACGCCATTGTAAGTCTTGCCGGCAACACGGAAGAAGCGGTGGAAATCTATGCCGCTTCCTGCCTGGCGATCGACCCGGATGATCCGGCGGAACAGGCCTACCTGTCGATGCTGGCGGCGCGGTTGAAGCTGGCGCCCGAGCTGAAGGCCGGTATCGAACGGGAGGTGACGGCGGTCAGCGCCTGACCGCCGGCCTCATTGCTGCAGGTCAGCCTCCGCAGGCTTCCAGCACGTCCTCGAAGGTACGCAACCCGGTGCGCGGTGCGCACACCAGCACCGCCATGTTGCCGGGCAGGTGCTTGTTGTGGCGCATCTGCATGTGGCCCTTGGGGATGTCGTTCCACGCATAGACTTCCGACATGCATGGGTCGATGCGCCGGTTGACGACCAGCTGGTTGGCCTGGCTGGCCTGCATGAGGTGGGCGAAGTGCGAGCCCTGGATGCGCTTCTGGTGCATCCATACATAGCGGGCGTCCATGGTGAGGTTGAAGCCGGTGGTGCCGGCGCAGAACACCACCATGCCGCCGCGCTTGCACACCAGCGCGGAGACCGGGAAGGTCGCTTCGCCGGGGTGTTCGAACACCATGTCGACATTGTTGCCCTTGCCGGTGAAGTTCCAGATGGCCTTGCCGAACTCGCGGGCTGACTTGAGCCATGTATTGTACTCGGGCGTACCGACCTTGGGCATCTCGCCCCAGCAGTCGAACTTCTTGCGGTTGATGACGCCCTTGGCGCCAAGGCCCAACACGAAATCGGCCTTGTCATCCTCGGAGATCACGCCGATGGCGTTGCCGCCGGCGGTGGCGATGAGCTGTACCGCCATGGAGCCGAGGCCGCCGGAGGCACCCCACACCAGCACGTTCTGGCCGGGCTTGAGCGTGTGAGGCCGGTGGCCGAACAGCATGCGATAGGCCGTGGCGAGGGTGAGGGTGTAGCAGGCAGCCTCCTCCCAGGTCAGGTGCTTGGGCCGGGCCATGAGCTGGCGGGCCTGCACCCGGCAGAACTGGGCAAAGGAACCATCCGGCGTCTCGTAGCCCCAGATGCGCTGGGAGGTGGAGAACATCGGGTCTCCGCCATTGCACTCCTCGTCGTCGCCATCGTCCTGGTTGCAGTGGATGACGACCTCGTCGCCAACCTTCCAGCGGGTCACCTTGCGGCCCACCGCCCAGACAATGCCCGAGGCATCTGAGCCGGCGATATGAAAGTCGCTCTTGTGCCCATCGAAGGGCGAGATCGGGATCCCCAGCGATGCCCAGACGCCGTTGTAGTTCACACCAGCGGCCATAACCAGAACCAGCACCTCGTCGCTGTCGATCTCCCAGGTCGGAACGACTTCAACCTGCATCGCGGTGTCGGGTTCGCCATGGCGTTCACGGCGAATCGCCCATGCATACATCTTTTCGGGTACGTGGCCGAGCGGCGGAATCTCGCCGATTTCGTAGAGATCCTTGCGCGGCGCATTCGAGTTGGCGGGTGGGCCAGCCTGGTCCAGGCTTGCGGCAGATTGGGCCATGGGCATTCCTCCTGTTCATCCTGCACAAGATTTGCGCATCTGATGCTGCAATGCAACATGCCAATTGGTTGAACGGCAGCGATTCACTGCGGGACACCCGGATTTACCAAAAATCAAGATTGATGAACGATACTTCGATACTCCGTGGCATTCTTAACGGAATGCAACTGTTCGAGGGTTGAGCAAATGAACAGCTTCCTGCAGCTGATCGGGATCAACATTCACTGGAGTTCGTATCTGCCGTTCACGGGCACAGGTGACGGCGGATCAGGCCTCCTCATCCTGCTTGCGATGTGTCTCATTGGCACCACCATCATCAATGGCGTGCTGAAGTTCGACTCGCTGTTCAACACGATGGTGAACTTCTGCGCGCTGTTCGCGGGCGCCTATTTCGCCAACGTTCTGGCTCATTCCTATCAGTTGCCGGGCATCGACAGCACAGTCATGGTGGCCATCACGGCGAATGCCGGCATGGCGGTCGCGGCCATCGGCCTGATGATTTATTACCGGACGTCCGTCAACTGACGCAGGTCCGCCGGGGAATTTGCCTACTCCTTTCCCTACGCCCAAGGTTTGGTTGCACTGCAGCATGCTGCATGCTTGGATGCATGCGAAGTCACTGCCGGAGTGAGACAGATGAGCGACCAAACCAGGCGCGACCGCCCCTGGATCTTCAGGACCTATGCCGGGCACTCGACGGCGGCCGCCAGCAACGAACTGTACCGCAAGAACCTCGACAAGGGGCAAACGGGCCTGTCGGTGGCGTTCGACCTGCCGACCCAGACCGGCTATGACAGCGATCATGAGCTGGCGCGTGGCGAGGTAGGCAAGGTCGGTGTGCCGGTGAGCCACATCGGCGACATGCGTACGCTGTTCAGGGACATTCCGCTGGAGCGGATGAACACCTCGATGACCATCAACGCGACGGCGGCCTGGCTGCTGGCGCTCTATGTTGCAGTGGCGGAAGAACAGGGTGCCGACCGGCGGCTTCTGACCGGCACGACGCAGAACGACATCATCAAGGAATACCTGTCGCGCGGCACCTATGTCTTTCCGCCCGCGCCGTCGATGCGGCTGATTACCGACACCATCACCTGGTCGTGGGACCATTGCCCGAAATGGAACCCGATGAACGTGTGTTCCTATCACCTGCAGGAAGCCGGTGCGACGCCGGCGCAGGAACTGGCCTATGCGCTGGCGACGGCAATCGCCGTGCTGGACGGGGTGAAAGCGTCCGGGCAGGTGTCCGATGCCGATTTTCCGCAGGTGGTCGGTCGGATCAGCTTCTTCGTCAATGCTGGCATCAAGTTCATTACCGAACTGTCCAAGATGCGGGCGTTCACCGATTTGTGGGATGAGATCTGCCGCGACCGCTATGGCGTCGAGGATGAGAAGCTCAGGCGGTTCCGCTACGGCGTGCAGGTGAACTCGCTGGGGCTGACCGAACAGCAACCCGAGAACAACGTCTACCGTATCCTGATCGAGATGCTGGCGGTGGTGTTGTCGAAGAACGCCCGGGCCCGCGCCGTGCAGCTTCCCGCCTGGAACGAGGCGCTTGGCCTGCCCAGGGCGTGGGATCAGCAATGGTCGCTGCGCATGCAGCAGATCATGGCCTTCGAAACCGACTTGCTGGAAAACGATGACATCTTCGACGGATCCGCCGTGATTGCTGCCAAGGTGGAGGCGCTGAAGCAGGCCGCACGGTCCGAACTTGCCGTGATCGAGCAGATGGGCGGCGCCGTGGCCGCAGTGGAAAGCGGTTACATGAAGGGCGAACTGGTCAAGTCCAATGCCGCCCGCATCAAGGCCATCGAGGAGGGCCGGGAAACGGTGATCGGGGTCAACGCCTACGAAACCACCGAGCCGTCGCCGCTTTCTGGCGGTGACGGGCCGTCGATCCTGACCGTGCCTGAACATGTCGAGCAGGAGCAGATCGGACGGCTGAAGGAATGGCGCAAGCAACGCGACAATGCCGCGGTCGAGACGGCGCTGGCGGAGCTCAAGGCCGCTGCGCTGGAAGGGCGCAACGTCATGGAACCGTCCATTGCCTGTGCGAAGGCCGGCGTCACCACCGGCGAGTGGGGACAGACCCTGCGCGATGTATTCGGCCAGTACCGGGCCCCTACCGGCGTCGGCACCGTTGTCACGTTGTCGGGGGAAGATACCCAGGCCGTGCGCGAACAGGTCGAGGCCTTGTCGAAGCGGCTGGGCATGCCGGTGAAGTTTCTGGTTGGCAAGCCGGGACTTGACGGTCATTCCAACGGGGCGGAACAGATTGCCGTGCGCGCCGGCGAAGTGGGCATGGAGGTGATCTATGAAGGCATCCGGTTGACGCCGGAAGAGATCGTCTCCGCCGCCATCGAGCAGCAGGCGCACATCGTCGGGCTGTCGATCCTGTCGGGCAGCCACGTGCCGCTGGTGCGCGAGGTGATGAGCCGGATGCGCGAGGCTGGTCTCGACAAGGTTCCCGTGGTGGTCGGCGGCATCATTCCGGATGACGATGCGCGGGTGCTGAAGCAGATGGGCGTGTCGCGGGTCTACACGCCGAAGGACTTCCGGATGACCGGCATGATGGGCGAGATCGTCTCGCTGGTCGAGCGGCGGCTTGATGATGCGGCCGCCTGAGCAAGGTGCGGATATGATCCGGTTCCGGCTGGCCACAAAGGAAGACCTTCCGGCCATCGTGGGCCTGATTGCCGATGACGGTTTGGGGAGCGGCAGGGATGATGCATCGCTACCGCTCGACGCTGCCTATGTGAGCGCTTTTGACGCCATGGGAGCGGATGGCAACCAGGCCATGCTGGTGGGCGAGCTTGACGGAGAGGTTGTGGCCTATCTGCAGGTGACCTTCATTCCGGGCTTGAGCCGCAAGGGTGCGTGGAGGGGGCAGATCGAGTCTGTCCGGGTGGCTTCCCGGCTGCGGGGCAAGGGGATTGGCGGCAGACTGCTTGAGGAGGCCATCGGCTTGTGCCGGGCAAGAGGCTGTCACCTTGTGCAACTGACCAGCGACAAGACCCGCGCCGAGGCGCATCGATTCTATGGAAGGCTCGGTTTTGTTGCCAGTCACGATGGCTTCAAGCTGGCTCTCTAGACCATCATCCGATCAGATCGAATCATCTGAACGGCTGTTGCTCTCGACCCGCTTCGCGACCAGCATATGAACGTCAGCCGGTCCATCCGGCAGCACGGCCTCCTGGGCATGATGCAGTACCGTCAATCCCGCGCCGGCGATCAGCCGGTCGAAACTACCCAGCGTCCAGACGTTGTCCGCGACGGCGCATGCGATGATGCCGCCGGGTGCGAGCAACCGGACAAGCGAGCAAAACCCCTCCCCGCCCATGTGGCCGTGCACAAAGGTGCCGGCGCTGACCACGGCATCGTAGCGCCTTAGTGGAGCCTCGAACGGCAAATTGAGATCGGCCTCGGCCATGGCACGGTAGACCTGCTTGCGCGCTGCCACGGCCAGCATCTGCGGGGAGATGTCAAGACCATCGATGTGACGGAAGCCCCTGTCATGCAACAACACGCCAACCGCGCCGGTGCCGCAACCGGCATCGAGAATGGAAGGGTTGTCCTGTGGCGCCAGATGTGTGGCGAGCAGCCCGGCAATGTGGGCCGAACCGGTGACCTGAAGGGTGCCGAAGACATCGCTATCGTAATGCTCCGCCCAATCGGCATACAGCTGTCGCGCCTCGTCTGTACCGGCAATGGCGCGGGCGCGCCTGATGCGGGCAAGGGCTTCGTCCCTATCGCCGTTCATAGAGATTGAGCCAGCTGTCCGGCTTGTCAGACGTCCGGTAGTTGACACCGGCAGTTCGGCTCACCTGCGTTGCAATGCCGTCTTGTTCGATATGCGTCAGCGCACCCGCAAAGCCCATCTCCTCCCAGACACCGGCATTGACCGAGAAGGCAAACAGGGCGCCGGGTTTCAGCAACCTGAACAGTTCGCGCAGGCAGCCCGGGCCAACGTGGCCATGGGTGAATGTGCCGGTGCAGATCGCCGCGTCATAGCTGGCGGTGTCCAGATCGAGAGGCCTGGTCAGGTCGGCCTCGATGAGGTTGCGGTAGATGCCGCGCTTGCTGGCGACCTTGAGCATGTCCGCCGAATAGTCGAGGCCATCGATGGTGGTGAAGCCTAGCCGGGCAAGCTCCATGCCGGCCAGCCCGGTGCCGCAACCGATGTCCAGGACAGCGGCGTCGCGGCCGGGGGCATGGTCCGCCAGCAGTTGCGCCACCAGCGCTGGCGACACATAGCCAAGCCCGTCCAGCATGGTGTTATCGTAGGTTTCCGCCCAGTCGCGATAGAGTGTATGGGTGTCTTCATGCGTCTTCAGCGAATAGGCGCGCTCAAGGAGTTCGGCAGCCTTGCCGTCGACGCTGGGTGGTATTCTGCTGGAACCGGACATGGCAGCAGTGTATCGCAGCCTCAGGCGTTGGCAATGGCAGCACGAGGTGCAAGCGTTCGGGAATGGTCGAGGTCTTCAACACCGTTGCGCCGGTTTTCGTGCTGATCCTGCTGGGGTTCGCGGCGGGCAAGGCCGGCTGGTTCGTCGAGGGCTCGGCGCGGGGGCTGTCGATGTTCGTGTTCTCGTTTGCCGTGCCAGCGCTTCTGTTCAAGGCGATGGTGTCGTTCGGGTTGACGCCTTCACCGCCATGGAAACTGTGGGCGGCATTCTTTGGTGCCGTCATCTTCGTCTGGGTCCTGGCAATCGGTCTGTCGCGCCAGGTGCCCGGGCTTGCGGGCGCGGGCGGTGCGTCAGCCGCACTTGGCGCAGGGTTCGGCAATACGGTCATGCTCGGGCTGCCACTGGGCGTGGCCCATTTCGGCGAGGCCGCCCTTTTGCCGATGGCGCTGATCCTGTCGATCCACCTGCCGCTGCAATGGCTTGCGGCAACAGTGCTGGCGCAGGCGGCGGGTGCTGGGAAGGCAGGTGGTGCGGCGCAACTGGCGAAGGCGCTGGTTCGCGACATCGCCGCAAACCCGATCGTGCTGGCGCTGGTGGCAGGTACGGCATGGAACTTCACCGGACTGGGGCTTGCGCCGGTGCCGTCAAAGGTGATCTCGCTCCTTGGTGATGCAGCGGTGCCGGCGGCGCTGTTTGCGCTGGGGTTGTCGGTTTCGAGGTTCGGCATCAAGGGCAACCGGCAGGCGGTGGCGGTACTGCTGGTGCTCAAGCTTGCGGCAATGCCGGCGGTGGCCGCGGTGCTGGCGCTCAAGGTGTTTGCGCTGCCCCCGGTCGAGGCCGGTATTGTCATCCTTTTTGCTGCCCTTCCGACCGGCGCCAATGCGTTCATCTTCGCCGAACGCCAGGGTGCGGGCGAGGCAGCCGTGTCAGGCGCCATCGCCGCAGGAACGGCGCTGTCCCTGGTCAGCCTGTCAGTGGTGCTGGCGCTGCTGGACTAGGCGGCGTTCAGAAGCCAAGTTCGCGGCGAACTTCTTCAGCCGTCACCCCGGCATCGCGCAGCGAGGCGAGCGAGCGGTCGCCAGCGCTTTTTGACAGCTTGCGCCCGGTCTCATCCGGGATCAGCCCATGGTGGATGTAAACTGGCTGCGGCAGTTCGAGGATTGACTGCAGCACCCGGTGCACCGAGGTGGCGTGAAACAGGTCCTGCCCACGCGTCACATGGGTGATGCCTTGCAGCGCGTCGTCATGCACGACGGCGACATGGTAGCTGGTGCCGATGTCCTTGCGGGCAAGCACCACGTCACCCCAGGCTTGCGGGTTGCAGGCAACCAGGCCGGTCTCGCCGGCAGGGCCCTGGCCCTCCTCCCGGAAGGTCAGGTTGTTGCCAGCGGCGACGATGGCCTTGGCCATGTCCAATCGCAGCGCATAAGGTTCGCCCGCAGTCATGCGGCGCTGCCGCTCCCATAAGGTCATCAGCCGGCAGAAGCCTGGATAGACGGGGGCGCCATCGGGGTCGCGCTGACCTTCGACCGCGTTCAGTTTTGCCCGGGTGCAGAAACAGGGATAGAGCAGGCGCAACCGCTCCAGCCGGTCTATGAAGGTGATATATTCGTGCAGGTGCTTCGATTGCCGCCTTGCCGGTTCGGGCCAGGACAACCCCAGCCAGGAGAGGTCCTCGAAGATGCCGTCGACAAATTCCTGCTTGCAGCGGAAGGTGTCGATGTCCTCGATGCGGAGCAGGAACAGGCCGTCGTGGCGGCGTGCCTCGCGCCAGGTGAACAGGGCAGAGTAGGCATGACCAAGGTGGAGTCTGCCGTTGGGGCTGGGGGCAAACCTGAACTTGCGTGCTGTCATGGTGCGTATTCGGTGTGCGGGTTGCCGGGCCCGGATGGCCCGCTATAGTCGGCCTTCATGCAGGCAAACGGATTTGCAATCAACACGCTGGATGAGCTTGAGCAGGCAGCAGTCTCGCTGATCAGGCTCGACGGGCGATTTGCCGTGCTGCACGAGCGCAACGGGCTGCCCCGGCTGCGCACCCGGCAGGGCGGGCTCGAAGGGCTTGCCTGGATCGTCACCGGACAGCTCATCTCCGCCCGTGCTGCGGAGGCGATCTGGCAGCGGGTCAGCGCGGCGCTGGCGCCGTTTGAGGCCCGGCAGATTGCAGGACTTGACATTGATGAGGTGGCTGGCCTTGGCCTGACGCGGGCGAAGGCGCAGACCATCATTGACGCGGCCGGGGCGGTGCGCGACGGCGCGTTCAGCTTCGCCGCGCTTGAAGCAATGGATGATGCGCAGGCGGCGCGCGCGCTGACCAATCTTCGCGGTATCGGGCGGTGGAGTGCGGACATCTACCTGATGACCTGTCTTGGCCGTCCCGATGCGTGGCCGGCGGGTGATCTGGCGGTACGCGCAGGCGTGCAGGCGTTCCTGGGGATGCCGTCGTTGCCAGCCATCGCCGCGATGGACGGGCTGGCTTCAGGCTGGAGGCCATGGCGCGCCGTGGCGGCCCGGTTCCTGTGGGATCACTATGTTGAAACACGGCTTAAAGGCAGGGTTGAAGCTGGCTGAATCAAGGTGAATCTGCCTCAAGAATTCAGGCCTTCACACGGTCGTTGCACAAGTTATAGTACACCTCGACTGCTGTTCGAGGTCGCTGCAACCGAATCAGAGGAAGGAACGTGCTGCACGCAAACGTCGCGCCGGAGAGTTGTCCGGCCCTCGTCCTGAATGCCGACTACCGGCCGCTCAGCTATTACCCGCTGTCCCTGTGGTGCTGGCAGGACGTGGTGAAGGCAGTGTTTCTCGACCGGGTGGATATCGTGTCGGAATACGACACGATGGTGCGGTCGCCGAGCTTCGAGTTCCGGCTGCCGTCGGTGGTCAGCCTCAAGACCTACGTCAAGCCGGCGCGGCACCCGGCCTTTACCCGCTTCAACGTGTTTTTGCGCGACCGCTTCACCTGCCAGTATTGCGGGCATGGCGAGGAATTGACCTTCGATCACCTGATCCCGCGCTCGAAGGGTGGTCAGACCACCTGGGAGAACGTTGTCACCGCCTGCAGCCCGTGCAACCTGCGCAAGGCCAACAAGCTGCCAAGGGACTGCGGCATGCATCCGGCACACCTGCCCGAACGGCCGACCGTGCACCAGTTGCATGCAAACGGGCGGCATTTTCCGCCGAACTACCTGCACGAAAGCTGGCAGGACTATCTCTACTGGGATACCGAGCTCGATCCGTAAACATAGGTGCGGCGGGCGCCGGACAGGGCAAGACCGGCCAGCAACAGCGAAATCACCACGTTCCAGCCGGCAAACGACAGGCCGAGGAAGCGCCACTGCGCGTCGGAACAGTTGATGACGCGGGCCTTGCTGAGATCCGGCAGGCCGCCGGACAGGCCGGCCCCGGCAGAGCAGGCATCAGGGCCGACCCACCATTGCCATTCGATGCCTGAGTGGTAGACGCCGAGGCCCGCATTGAGCAGCATCGCCGCCATCACTGCCAGAAAGCCCCACCGCACCACGTCAATGTCGGCGATGCCGCTCCACACGCGCAGAAAGATCAGGGCGAGGACCGGCAGCGAGAAATAATATGCCCAGCGCTGCTGCAGGCAAAGCGGGCAGGGATCATAGCCGCCGATCAACTCAAAGCCCCAGGCGCCGATTATGGTGGCTGCGGCCAGCGCAAAGGTGAACGCGGCAATGCGGGTTATGGATGCTCGAGATACCATGCTGTCACGTTAACACTCAGAACAGGTATTTCACGGCGGCGAATCCGCCCACCAGCGCAAGGCCGGCAGCCAGCGTGAGCCAGCCCAGATACTTCTCGATGAAGAGCCTCATCGGGTCTCCCAGCCACCACAACAGGCCGCAAACCATGTAGAACCGCATCCCGCGCGACACCACAGAGGCGGCGATGAAGATGGCCAGCGACATCTCGGTCACGCCGCTCATCAGAGTTATCACCTTGTAGGGAAACGGCGTCAGGCCGGCAAAGAACACGATGGGAAGACCCCACTCGTTGAACTTGTCCTGGAAGTCGACGAACTTCCCGCCCAGATTGTAGACGTCGAGAATCCACTGGCCGACCGTGTCGAACAGGAACATGCCTATGGCGTATCCGGCGACGCCGCCCAGCACAGAGGCAATCGTGCATATGGTTGCGTAGCGCCAGGCGCGTTGCGGCTTGGCCAGCGTCATCGGCACCAGCATGGCATCCGGCGGGATCGGGAAGATTGAACTTTCGATGAAAGACACGAATGCCAGGTACCACTGCGCATGGCGGTGGCTGGCAAGTTTCATCACCCAGTCATAGACGGACCTCAGCATGGGCAAAGCCAATACGCGCGTGCAGTCGATTTGTCCATCACGGCAAGATGGCCCAAGGTGCGGCCTGTTTGCAGTTGACGGGTGCGATGCGGGGCCTATGATCCGGCGCGTTTGAGTGCCCCTGTGGCGGAACTGGTAGACGCGGCAGACTCAAAATCTGTTGCCCGCGAGGGCGTGCTGGTTCGATTCCGGCCAGGGGCACCAGTTTTCCTGTGACAGACCGGCCTGATTCCGGCGCCTTGCCGTGGCTTGCTCCCTGCTGTGAACCAGGGAATGTGCAGCGGGGCCAGTTGCCGCGGCAGGCTGCCATTGATCGGGAGGTGTCCGCAATGTTAGGCATGGACGTTCTGTCCGGGGGCAAAAGGCAGAAGACGGGAGTTGATCTTGCAACGCGATAACCTGCTCAAGGCCCCTTCCAGACTTGCTCTGATGCTGGCGATGCTGGTGTTGATGCTGCCGCTTGGCGCCGCGGCGCGGGCAGACAATCCCGTTCTCGTTTTCGATGCTGCCGACGGCAAGGTGATCGTGGCGCGCGATGCCGGCAAACCCTGGTATCCGGCGTCGCTCACCAAGATCGTCACCGCCTACGTGGTGTTCGAAGCCATCGAACAGGGCAAGCTTTCGCTCAACAGCAAGCTGACCGTCAGCAAGACATCCTCTGCGCCGCCGCCCAGCAAGATAGGGTTCAATCCCGGCACACAGGTCAGCGTCGATTTCGCACTGGAGGCGTTACTGGCCTATTCGGCCAATGACATGGCGGCGCTGCTGGCCGAAGGCGTGGGCGGCTCGCAGGAGAATTTTGCCCGGCTGATGAACGCGACAGCACGGAAGCTGGGCATGACCGGTTCGCATTTCGTCAATCCGCACGGTCTTCATGACCCGCAGCAAGTCACCACTGCGCGCGACATGGGCCTGGTCACCTATGCCTTGCTGAAAAAATTTCCGCAGGCGCGCAAATACTATTCGGCGCCGTTTGTGCGGGTCGGGAAGAAGCAACTGCGCAATCGCAACTACCTGCTCAGGATCTGGGACAAGGCTGATGGCCTGAAGACCGGTTTCATCTGTCCGTCAGGGTTCAACCTTGTGGCCACGGCCAACGTGAACGGACGGCGGCTGGTATCGGTGCTGATGGGGACGCGCAGCGGCAAGGCCCGGGCGCACAAGGCCAAGGTGGTCATGGAGAACTCAGCCGGTTTTGGCGGATCGATGACCGTTTCAGCGATCAACAACGAAGGCGGCAAGCCGCCGAACCTGCGCCAGCAGGTTTGCGGCGGAAAGGGCTTGCGCATGGTGGAGGCCGGCCAGTTCAATGGCTGGGGCGCCACTTTCGGCAAGTTCGAGAGCGCGGCGGAAGCCGAAGCGGTCATCAGCGGCATCGAGGCGGTACGGAGCCAGACAATGCAGAACGCTTCGTCCGGTGTGGTCAGGGTACCGTTCACCAAGGACTTCGTGCCGGTTTCGTTCAACATGTCCCAGTCGGCAAGTGTATCGCTGTGTCAGCAGGTGCAGTCGGCAGGTGGTTCTTGTGATGTCATATCGCCAGCGACGTTCGCTTCGTTCGCCAACCTGGCAGGACGGGAGAAGTCAAAAGGCGCCGCGCCGGCGCAACAGCAGCCGCAGCCTGCAACGCCTGCGCACCAGCAACGAAGAACCAACGCCGACAAGAAGTAGCGCGCCAGCTTCAAGCCTGGCTGCCGGGGGGATGGCGTGCACATGACGGACTTGGCCAGGGGTATCCTGTTTGCGCTTGCCGCCGGGCTGGTCTACGGGCTGGCGCCGCCATTCACGCGGCTCGCCTTCGTCAACGGCGTACCGGCAATGGAAACAGCGTTCTGGAGAATCTGCGCGCTGGTACTGCTTGCCGGGATCATTGCCGTCATCATGGGCAGGCGGATATCGGTTCCGCAACGGGCGAGGTTGCCGCTCTTTCTGATGATCGTGTCCACAGCCGCCATATCGGCAGGCTACCTGGGCGCGGTGCAATTCATCCCGGTGCCGCTTACAGTCATCATATTCTATACCTTCCCGATCCTGATCCTGCTCACGGCGCCCGTTATCGAAGGTCACCGGCTTGCGATTTCGCAACTGTTGATAGGTGTCGTGGCGTTTGCCGGGCTGCTGATCGCCATCGGGCCGGGCGGCGGTGGAGCGGACTGGCGCGGGCTCGGGCTTGCAGGGATGGCAGCGGCCGGCGCCGTTATGCAAACGTTCGTTGCCCGTTCGTTGACCTCGCAGATGAACATGCTGCACCTCGGCCTGTTGACCCATCTGGCCGTCATGCCAATCATCGCGGCAGTGATCATGCTGGCCGGCGGTGAATTCCGTACCCTGCTGGATCCATCCGCCATCGCCCTGACCGGCGCGGCCGCACTTTCCATTGTTGCCTTGTCCTATTGCGCCGGCTTCTCCTTCCAGATGCTGGCGCTGCGCTCGGCGCCGGCATCGGTGGTGGCTCCGTATTTCAACATCGAGCCGTTGACCTCGGTGGCCGTGGCAGCGCTGATTCTTGCCGAGCCACCCACTGCGCGTGAAATGGCCGGTGGTGCGCTGGTGCTGGCAGCGCTGATTGCCGCCGGGCTTGCCCGCACCCCCCGGCCCGGGCAAAACTTGCCGCCCACGCTAGAACAGACCAGCGAGTGACCATGTCCCAACCCCTTCCCGTTTCAGTGCTCACCGGCTTCCTCGGGGCCGGCAAGACCACGCTGCTCAATGCGTTGCTGAAAGACCCGGCGCTCGCCAATGCGGCGGTGATCATCAACGAGTTCGGCGAGATCGGCCTCGATCACCTGCTGGTGGAAACAGCGGACGGCAACGTGTTCGAAATGTCGTCAGGCTGCCTGTGCTGCACGATCCGGGGCGACCTGGTGGATACGCTGGAAGACCTGGCGGCGCGGCGCGAGGCCGGCAGCATCAAGGCGTTTGACCGGGTGATCATCGAGACCACCGGCCTGGCGGACCCGGCTCCGGTGCTGCAAACGCTGCTGGGCCATCCGGGCCTGCTGGCGCGCTACCGGCTGGAGAACGTGGTCACCGTGGTGGACAGCGTCAACGGGCTGTCGACGCTGGATGCCCACCGGGAGGCCGTCAACCAGGTCGCAGTGGCCGACCGGGTGGTGCTGACTAAGACCGACCTTTTGCACGGCATCGAGGGCGAGGACATGCTGCACGCCATCATTGCGCGGGTGCGCAAGCTGGCGCCGGCGGCCCGCATTCTGAGCACGCACCGCGGCGAGGCCACGGCAGAGCGGCTGTTCGATATCAATGGTGCGGAAGATCGTCCGGACCGGGTGAAGCGCTGGCTGGCGGCGGATGCCTTCGATGCGCCGCTGCGGGCGGGCCGGCGGCGTTCGCGGCGCGCCGGGGCTGCCGGTGGCGAGGGCAAGGCGGGAGCGCATGAGACTGATCCCGGCCATGACGATCACCATCAACACGGCCATGACCATGATCATGCGCATGATGTGAACAGGCACGACGATCACATCAGCTCGTTTTCAGTGGCCACTGATCATGCCATCGGCAGGATGCAACTGGAGCTTTTCCTGGAGCTGCTGCAAAGCTATCACGGGCCAAACCTGCTGCGCATGAAGGGGATCGTGAAGATGCAGGACGATCCGGACCGGCCGATGGTGCTGCACGGCGTCCAGCACGTCCTGCATCCGCCAGTGCGGCTGGAGCGCTGGCCGGACGAGGATCATCGCACACGTCTGGTGTTCATCACCCGCGATATCGAGCGGGCCGAGCTTGAAAACCTGCTCAAGGCATTTACCGATCCGGTGACCGGCGGGCCCGAGGCCTATACCGACGACACGCTTTCACTGCGCCGTGGAAGGTAAGGTGATGGAAGTCTACGGCCTGAAGAACTGCGATACCTGCCGCAAGGCGCTGAAATGGCTCGACGGCAAGGGTATTGGCTACCGCTTTCATGACATCCGGCAGGCCGGTCTGAGCGAAAAAGTCATTGCGGACTGGGTAGCCCTTGCAGGCTGGGAGACCTTGCTGAACCGGCGCGGCACCACCTGGCGTGGCCTGCCGGAGGCAGAGCGTGAAGGCGTGGACGAGGCTCGTGCAGTAAGGCTGATGGCGGCACATCCGGCGCTGATGAAGCGGCCGGTGTTGGTGCTGGATGGTGATGTGCTGGTGGGGTTCGATGCCGGCGTTCAGGACCGTCTCGCCAAGGCAAGGTAGCTAGAGGGATATTCTGAAAGCTCACTTGTCATGAGTTTTCCTGATTACAAAGATTAATATTCCATGCTCTTCGCCGGACCAGGCGAGTTCATTTCCGCTTTCCGTGCAGTAGTGTGGAAAATCGATTGCCGCAGCTGGATCAGTTGCCAAAATCTTCAATGTTTCTCCATGCTTGACTGACTGAAGACGCTTGCGTGCCTTGAGCACCGGCAGCGGGCACTGGAGGCCGCGAACGTCGAGTTCATGGTCGCTTTGAGGCATCATTGCGGGCTCCGTTTGGTATAACTTTTTATTCTGACGGATGAGAATTAGGGGTGTTGCTTCAAGTCCCGTCAACAGCCATTATTGTATCAGTTCAAAAACATTTGCGCAGGGCAGGCGGTTCCAGGCCGTTTAGCCGATCTGCGCCAGGGCAGGAAAGAGCCATGAACAAACATGCGAGCAGCGACGGCTTCAAGCCGATCCGGCCGGGACGCGGCGGCAAGGGCAAGGGCAGGGCGTTCCCGAAGGGGCGCGTGCTCGATGTCGCCGCCCATGACGACATTATCGCATTGCTGGCGCCGCATCAGCCTTTGCAGCGCGACATGCTCATCGAGTACCTGCACCTGATCCAGGACAAGTGGGGCTGCCTGGCGGCCGGACACCTGCACGGGCTGGCGGAAGAAATGCGGCTGCCCCAGGCAGAGGTCTTCGAGGTCGCTACCTTCTATCACCATTTCGACGTGGTGAAGGAAGGCGAGGAGATGCCTGCTGAAATCACCATCCGGGTGTGCGACTCGCTGTCGTGCGAGATGGCGGGCGCCCAGGAGATCATCAAGGCGCTTGGCGCGAACAAGCCGGACAATGTGCGCGTCGTGCACGGGCCCTGCATGGGTCTGTGCGACGTGGCGCCGGCCGCCGCCGTGGGGCACAACTATGTGGGCAATGTGTCTGTCGAGAAACTGCAGATCATGGCCCGCAAAGCGGAAACGAAGCCGCAGATGCCGGACTATCAGCCGCTGGACGCCTACAGGGCGGAGGGCGGCTACAAGCAGCTCGAGGCGCTGCGCGGCGGGTCGAAGTCGCCGGATGACGTTATCCAGACGCTTCTCGATGCCGGCCTCAAGGGGCTGGGTGGCGCCGGCTTCCCGTCGGGGCAGAAGTGGAAGTTCGTGCGCGCTGGTCAGGGACCGCGCTACCTCTGCATCAACGGTGACGAGGGCGAACCGGGCACTTTCAAGGATCGTTATTATCTGCATGCGCGTCCGCACCAGTTCCTCGAAGGCATGCTGATTGCCGCGTGGGGCGTTGATGCGTCTGCAGCCTACATCTACCTTCGTGACGAGTATCCGGCGGCGCGGCAGGTGCTGCTCGACGAGATTGCCCGGCTCGAGGCCGAGGGGATTGCGCCAAAGGGCTTCATCCACCTTCGCCGTGGCGCGGGCGCCTATATCTGCGGCGAGGAAAGCGCGATGATCGAGTCGCTGGAAGGCAAGCGCGGACTGCCGCGCCACCGTCCGCCTTACGTGGCGCAGGTGGGCCTGTTCGACCGTCCGACGCTGGTTCACAATATAGAGACCGTCTACTGGATGCCGAAGATCCTTGCCGAGGGGCCGGAATGGTTCGCGTCCCAGGGCAAGGGCGATGCCCACAAGGGACCACGATCCTATTCCGTCTCCGGCCGGTTGAAGAAGCCGGGCGTGGTGCTGGCGCCTGCCGGATCGACGGTCAACGAGCTGATCGAGATGTGCGGCGGCATGGCCGACGGCCACCGTTTCAAGGGTTACCTGCCGGGTGGCGCCTCGGGCGGCATCCTGCCGGCATCGAAGGGCGATATCCCGCTCGACTTCGGCGGCGAACTGGCAAAGCTTGGCTGTTTTGTCGGTTCGCATGCGGTTGTGGTATTGTCTGACAAGGACTCGATGCGCGATGCGGCGGTCAACCTGCTGAAGTTCTTCGAGGATGAATCCTGCGGCCAGTGCACCCCGTGCCGGGTCGGCTGCGAGAAAGCGGTCAAGCTGATGCAGGACGGACCCTGGGACGAGGCGCTGCTGACCGAGCTGACCCGCACCATGGCAGATGCCTCGATTTGCGGTCTCGGCCAGGCAGCACCCAACCCCATCCGCACCGTCATGACGCACTTCAAGGAGGATGTGTCGTGACGGAGGCGATCAACGGCAAGACAGTACATGACATTGCGTCAGGACACGGCGAGAACGCCGGCCGCGCGCACTAACGGTTTCTGGAGGAACGGACATGTCCGGCAAGACCATCAAGTTCACGCTCGACGGCCGCGAAGTCGAGGCCCGGGACGGCGAGACCATCTGGCAGGTGGCCAAGCGCGAGGGGACATCGATCCCGCACCTGTGCTGGCGCGACGAGCCTGGCTACCGGGCGGACGGCAACTGCCGCGCCTGCATGGTGGAGATCGAAGGCGAGCGCGTGCTGGCTGCCTCGTGCGTGCGAAAGCCTGCCGATGGCATGGTGGTCAACTCCCAGAACGAACGCGCCAGCACGGCCCGCAAGATGGTCATCGAACTGCTGATGGCCGACCAGCCAGCGCGCGAGGATGCGCACGACCAGCAGTCGTCGTTCTTCAAGTGGGCCGACGCCATGGAAGTGGACGTATCACGGTTCCCGCGAGACGATTCGCCCAAGGCGGACGTTTCACACCCGGCCATGGCGGTGAACCTTGATGCCTGCATTCACTGCAACCTGTGTGTGCGCGCCTGCCGCGAAGTGCAGGTGAACGACGTGATCGGCATGGCCTTCCGCGGGCCCCACGAGAAGATCGTGTTCGACTTCGACGACCCGATGGGGGCCTCCACCTGCGTCGCGTGCGGCGAATGCGTGCAGGCCTGCCCGACCGGCGCGCTGATGCCGAAGTCGATCGTCGATGAGGATGGACGCGGCACCCGCGGCGCCGAACGCGAAGTGGACAGCGTATGCCCGTATTGCGGGGTGGGCTGCCAGATCACCTACAACATCCGCACCGATGAAAAGACCGGCAACGAGTACATCGCCTATGTCGAGGGCAAGGGTGGGCCGGCCAACGAGAACCGGCTGTGCGTCAAGGGCCGCTTCGGCTTCGACTACGTGGCCTCGCCGGAACGCCTGACCAAGCCGCTGATCCGCAAGCCGGGGCTTGAAAAGGGCATCAACATGGACCCGCTCAACCCGCACACCCACTTCCGGGAAGCAACGTGGGAAGAGGCTCTGGAATTTGCCTCGAAGGGCTTGCGCGACATCCGCGACGCCCATGGCGGCAACGCGCTGGCGGGGTTCGGCTCGGCCAAGTGCTCCAACGAGGAAGCCTACATCTTCCAGAAGCTGGTGCGCACCGGATTCGGCACCAACAATGTCGACCACTGCACGCGGTTGTGCCATGCCTCTTCGGTGGCGGCGCTGATGGAAACCATCGGTTCTGGCGCGGTGACGGCCCCGTTCACGGCGGTGAAGGACTCGGATGTGATCGTGGTGATCGGCGCCAACCCGACCGAAAACCACCCCGTGGCGGCGACCTACTTCAAGCAGGCGGCCAAGCGCGGCGCGGAGCTGATCATCATGGATCCGCGCGGCACGGCCATGAAGCGCTATGCCAGCCACATGCTGCAGTTCAAGAACGGCGCCGACGTGTCGCTGCTCAACGCGATGATGAACGTCATCGTGGAAGAGAAGCTCTACGATCAGCAGTACATCCAGGCTCACTCGGAAGGCTTCGACAAGCTCAAGGAGCACCTGAAGAAGTTCAAGCCCGAGGACATGGAGAAGCTGTGCGGCATCTCGGCGGAAGAGATCCGCACAGTGGCCCGCAAGTACGCCACGGCAAACGCGGCCATCATCTTCTGGGGGATGGGCGTGTCGCAGCACACCCACGGCACCGACAATGCCCGCTGCCTCATCTCGCTGGCGCTGATGTGCGGCCAGACCGGCCGTGCCGGTACCGGCCTTCACCCGCTGCGCGGCCAGAACAATGTTCAGGGCGCATCCGACGCCGGCCTGATCCCGATGGTGTTCCCGGACTACTCCAAGGTGGGCGATCCGAAAAACCTCGAGAAGTTCGAAAAGCTGTGGGACGCCAAGCTTGATCCGAACCCCGGACTGACCGTGGTCGAGATCATGGACGCGGTTCACAATGACAAGATCAAGGGCATGTACATCATGGGTGAGAACCCGGCGATGTCCGACCCGGACGCCAATCACGCCCGCGATGCGCTGGCCAAGCTGGAACACCTGGTGGTGCAGGACATTTTCCTGACCGAAACGGCCATGTTCGCCGACGTCATCCTGCCGGCAACGGCCTGGGCGGAGAAGGATGGCACCGTGTCCAACACCAACCGGCAGGTGCAGATGGGCCGCAAGGCGATCAACCCGCCTGGCGAAGCGCGTGACGACTGGTGGATCACCCAGGAAATCGCCCGTGGCATGGGGCTCAACTGGAAGTACAGCGGCCCGGCTGACGTGTTTGCCGAGATGAAGCTCGCCATGCCGTCGCTCGACAACATCACCTGGGACCGCTTGATCACCGAAGACGTGGTGGCCTATCCGTGCCCGGCGCCGGATCATCCGGGCATGGACATCGTGTTCGCCGACCGGTTCCCGACCGCCACCGGCCTGGGCAAGATGGTGCCGGCAGAAGTGCTGCCACCCGACGAGCTGCCAGACGCAGAATATCCCTACATCCTGTCCACCGGCCGTCAGCTTGAACACTGGCATACCGGCTCGATGACACGGCGGTCCTACGTGCTGGATGCAGTGAATCCGGAACCGGTGGTGCAGATGAACTCGCGAGACATCCTCAAGCTCGGCATCAAGCCCGGTGACATGGTGCGCATTGCCAGCCGGCGCGGCGAAATCGAGATCATGGTGCGCCAAGACAACCAGGTGCCTGCGGGCGCGGTGTTCATTCCGTTCGCCTTCGTCGAGGCAGCCGCCAACGAGCTGACCAATCCGAAGCTTGATCCGTTCGGCAAGATTCCGGAGTTCAAGTTCTGCGCGGTGAAGGTCGAGCCCGCAGCTGGCGGCCGCATGGAAGCGGCCGAATAGTCCTGAAGGTGAAAGCGGGCCGAATCAGGTGAATTCCGGCCCGTGAACCCAGCAGGTCAGCGAATGCCGCAGGCCTGCCGTCACCGGCGTGACACGGTGCAGGACGAAGCTGGCGAACAGGATGGCATCGCCGATGCCGGCGCTTGCCGCAAAGGGACGTCCGGCAGGGTTGAGCTGGAGTTCGCCGCCTTCATACTGTTCCGGCCTGGTCAGCTGCGCCACGATGGTCAGCTTGCGCCGTGCCGCCAGCGGTCCGCCGCCCATGTCCGAATGCCAGTCGAAGTGCCCTTCCTCGTTGGCATCATAGGCGGCAACCTGAAGCCGCTCCTCGAAGCCTTCAAGCTGGAAGTGAAACGTCTCCCGGTTGGCTTCGGCGACGGCTGCCATGACCCTTTGCATCACCCAATCGGCAGAGCCTTCGTCGTCCAGCCAGGCAATCTGTGCGCGGCGGATGTCATGGTGCGTGGCGCCGCCGACCAGCGACGCCTGGGACAGGCCGGCATCGTGCGCGAGGCTTACGATGCTGGCGGCCTCGGCTTCGGAAAGCAGCGACTTGATGACGTGCACGAACATGATGTCCCTCAGCTAGAGCAACAGCCGTTCACCTTGAACGGCTAAAGTTGCTCTAGCACTTTGGAATCGAGCATTTCTATCCGGTCAGATAATTCAATCTGATCGGATGATGCTCTAAGAGGAAAGGCAGTCCCTGTCTTTGCAGCAAGCGACCCTGGCCGCGTCGCAATTCAACGCTCCCGCAGCAGGTTCCAGACGACTGCAGCCAGCACGACGGCGCCGCCGATCCAGGTGGTCAGTGGCGGCAGTTCGCTGAGAATCATCCACGCCCAGACAGGGGCCAGCGGCGTTTCCAGCGTGCCGACCAGGCCGGTGCGGGCGGCCGGGATAAGGCGAGCGCCTTCGGTCATCATGATGTGGGCGGCGGCGAAAGTGATGCCGAAACCGGCCAGTATCCAGAGATCCCGGGTGGATACGGCGAGGGGCTCGGTCATCAGGGCGGACAGCGCCCCGGTGAGAATGCCCGAGATGACGGCGGCCAGAACCATCGGTTCGCCGGGATACCGGCGGATCAATACCATCAGCGTTGCCATGCCAATGGCCATGGCAATGCCCAGACCATCGCCCACGATATTCGGCGTGCCGAGCGACCCCCACACCATGATCAGCACGCCAGCCAGCGCAACCAGCGCGGCAGCAAGGGTCAGCCGCGAGGTGGCCTCGCGAAACAGCAGCCAGCCAATCGCCGCGGCGAGGAAGGGGGTGCAGGCATAGAAGGTCGCAACGTTGGCAATGGAGGTATGCTTGAATGCGGTGATGAAGCAGTAGGTCGCGGCCGCGCCCACCAGCACCACTGCCCAGCCGGGCCGCCCCATGGCGAGCAACTGGCGCCACTGGCCGGGGCCGTCCTTCCAGCGCACATAAAGCAGGATCGGCACAATGGAGAACACCGAGCGCCAGAAAATCACCGTCCAGGCATCTGCTTCGGCGCCCTTGGTGAACAAGCCAGCCGCACTCCACAGCACTGCCGACAGCGCCACCAGCATGGTGCCGAGCATTGCGTTTCTGGCATCGGTATCGTCAGGTGAAGCTATGGTCATCCGGGATGTTGCGGTTGATCAGCTGACATCGTCCCGTCAGCAGGAATGCGGTTTGGCGAGGCTGTCGCGATGTTATACACGAAGCGCAATTCGCAAAGGACAAAGCATGGCCATCCTGGAAAAATCGAAGCTGACCGGAACCGTTGTTGCGCTTTTGAGCAACCCGGACCGCAAGACCGGTCTGGAGAAAGCCAGCCGGGACAAGGTCGATATCATTTTCGACGGCATAGTAGGCGATTGCCATTCGGGACGGACCTACGCCTCGGACTCGCGGCTTCTGAAGCAGTACAAGCGCGGCGTGCCGATCGCCAACACCCGCCAGCTGTCGGTCCTGTCCGAAGAGCAACTGGCCGAGATTGCGTCACTGCTGGACATTCCCCGGCTGGAACCCGAGTGGGTGGGCGCCAACCTCGTCACCTCAGGCATTCCCGACCTCACCTTCCTGCCGCCGTCGACGCGCATGATGTTTTCCTCCGGAGCGACGCTGATCGTTGACGGCGAAAACGCGCCATGCCGCTACGTGTCTGACGTGATCAACAAGCATCACCCGGGCAAGGGCGATCCGTTTCCGAAGCTGGCGCGCCACAAGCGCGGGCTGGTCGCCTGGGTGGAAAAGGAAGGGGCGATTGCGGTCGGCGACGAGATCGTGCTGCACATTCCGCCGCAGCGGATATACTCGTACGCATGACCCGGCTTCGCGACATATCCGAGTTCGCCATCGTGCCCGACCCGGACGACGACCGGCTGTCACGCGCCGTCACCGGCATCGACCAGACCGGTGCGGAGGTGGAAGCGCACGTGGTGCACGAGCGCCCGCTGACGATTTACCTGAACGCCCAGGAGATTGTCACGTCGATGACCATTGGCGATCATCCTGACTGGCTGGCCGTCGGCTACCTCCTCAACCAGGGCATGCTGAAGCCCGACGACGAGATCATCGGCATCGACTACGACGAGGAGCTCGAGGTGATCGTGGTGCGCACGGTGCGCGAGACGGACTTCGAGGAAAAGATGAAGAAGAAGACGCGTACCTCGGGCTGCGCTCAGGGTACCGTGTTCGGCGACATGATGGAGAATTTCGAGACCATCGAGCTGTCGAAGGAAGCGCAGATCAGGACCAGCTGGCTGTGTACGCTCACCAGAAAGATCAACATGGCGCCGTCGCTCTATCTGAAGGCAGGCGCCATTCATGGCTGTGTGCTGTGCCAGGGCGACCGGCCGCTGGTGTACCTGGAAGACGTGGGCCGGCACAACGCGGTCGACAAGATTGCAGGCTGGATGTTCCTCAACAAGGTGCAGCCGGATGACAAGATCTTCTACACCACCGGCCGGCTGACATCGGAGATGATCCTGAAGTGCGCGGCCATGCGCATTCCCATTCTGGTGTCGCGCTCCGGCTTTACCGCCTGGGGCGTGGACCTGGCCCGGCAGGTGGGCATGACGGTGATCGGCCGGGCGCGCGGCAAGCGGTTCCTGGCGCTGTCGGGGGCGGAGCGCATCGTGTTCGACGCCGATCTTTCGCAGGTGGAAGAGGAAGACCGCAAGCACCGGCGCAAGGGAGCGGACCGCGATGACTGAGGTTGTCGGGTGCGTTCTCGCTGGCGGCCTTGCCCGGCGCATGGGCGGCGGCGACAAGGGATTGATCCGGCTTGGCGGACGGCTGGTGCTGGACCATGTGCTGGACCGGCTGAAGCCGCAGGTCAGCCAGGTCATCCTGAACGCCAATGGTGACCCGGCGCGCTTTGAAGCTTATGGGTTGCCGGTTGTGCCGGACAGCGTCGAAGGATTTGCCGGGCCGCTGGCTGGCGTGCTGGCAGGCCTCGAGTGGGCGCGGGACAATACGGCTGCCCGGTGGGTGGCGACAGCGGCAACCGATACACCGTTTTTCCCCACTGATTTCGTGACGAGGATGCTGGCGGCCATCGAGGCGAATGATGCCGGCATGGCGTGTGCTTGTTCAGAAGGCCGGAATCATCCGGTGTTCGGACTGTGGCCGGTTCGGCTGGCGGACGACCTGCGGCATGCGCTTGTTGATGAAGATATCCGCAAGGTGGATGTGTGGACGGCGCGGCACAGGCTGGTGGCAGTCGAGTTTGCCAGCCAGCCGCATGATCCGTTCTTCAACGTCAACCGGCCGGAAGATGTCGAGGAAGCCGAGCGCATCGCAGCGGAGATTGCGGCATGACAAAGCAGCGGGTGATCGGGGTGGCCGGGTTCAAGAACGCCGGCAAGACGACGCTGGTGGAGCGGCTGGTCACCGAACTGACCGGACGCGGTTACCGGGTGTCGACGGTCAAGCATGCGCACCACTCGTTCGACATCGACCACGAAGGTCGCGACAGTTTCCGGCATCGCAAGGCAGGTGCGTCGCAGGTGGCGGTAGTGTCAGGTGCACGCTGGGCCATCGTCAGCGAACTGCGTGGCGATCCGGAGCCATCGCTTGCCGACATTCTCGCCAGGCTGGAGCCTTGTGATCTCGTCATCATCGAGGGCTACAAGCGCGATGGCCATGACAAGATCGAGGTGCGCAACGAGGCCGACAACAAGCCGCGACTCTATGATGAAGACCACACCATCGTGGCGGTGGCTGCAAATGGCCCGGTGGAGGATAGCCCGGTGCCGGTCTACAGCCGCGATGACATCCACGCGCTGGCGGACTTCATCTGCGGTCGCACCGGCCTGGTGGAGGTGCCGAGCCTGATATGACCCGCAAGCTGCTCGATGACTGCTTTCTGCACGACAAGGACCGGCTACGCCACGACGATGCGGTGGCGCTGATCCTGGAGCGGTTGTCGCCGGTCGCAGCGGTCGAAAGCGTGTCATTGGCGCAGGCGCACGCGCGGGTGCTGGCGCAGGGCATCGCCTCGCCGCGCAACATACCGGCGTTCAACAATGCCGCCGTTGACGGGTATGCGCTTGCCGGCAGCGATCTTGTGGCGGGCGCCGATACAAGACTTGACGTCGTGATGCGGGTGGCTGCCGGGTATGCGCCGCAGGGCGGGCTCAAGCCAGGTGAGGCGGCGCGCATTTTCACCGGTGCGGTGATGCCCGGTGGCGCCGATACCTGCGTGATGCAGGAAGACACCACGCTGGACGGCAACGCGGTCATCATCCCGAAGGGCCTCAAGCCCGGCGCCAACACCCGCAAGGCGGGCGAGGACGTGAAAGCCGGCGAGGTTATGCTGAAGCCCGGTGAGCGGCTGCGGCCGCAGGACATTGCCGCCATCGCCTCGACGGGCTGCGATAGGGTCCAGGTTTTTGAGCCGCTCAAGGTGGCGCTGATTTCTACCGGAGACGAGATCGTGCGGCCGGGCAACCCGCTGGGCGATGGGCAGGTCTATGACAGCAACCACCACCTGCTTCGCGGCCTCCTGCAAACGGTGGGTGCGCAGGCGGTGGATTATGGCGTCGTCGCCGACCGGCGCAGCGATGTAGAAGCGGCTGTCGCCAAGGCAGCGGCAGAGTGCAACGTGATCCTGACCACCGGCGGCGCCAGCCGGGGCGAGGCTGACTTCATCGTCGAGACCATCCAGGCGCTGGGTTCGCTGCATGCCTGGCAGCTGGCGGTCAAACCGGGCCGGCCGCTGGCCATGGGGCAGGTGGGCGACTGCGTGTTCTTCGGCCTGCCGGGCAACCCGGTGGCGGCGTTCGTGACGTTCCTTCTCTATGCGCAGCCGATGTTCGCCCGGCTGCAGGGTGCGAACTGGCAGCAGCCGCAGCGCTATCCGCTGCCAGCCGGGTTTGCCATCCCCAAGAAGAAGACCGACCGGCGTGAGTTCTGGCGCGGCTGGATCGACAACACGGCATCCGGTCCGGTGCTTCGCAAGTTCGACCGCGACGGGTCGGGGCTGATCTCGGGACTCAGGCAGGCAACCGGCCTCATCGAGGTGCCGGAAGAGGCAGCCGCTGTAGCTGAGGGTGACCTGCTCGGCTTCATCCCGTTCAGCGAGTTCGGCATCGCGCCTAACTGACATGTCGCAATTCTAGTGCGCCCGGTCGTTTGACTTCACGACCGTTGAGCCCAATTCACTATGGTGCTGCACAGAAGTATCCTGTCGAGCCCGGAGGATTGGGTCATGAA
This sequence comes from Anderseniella sp., assembly GCA_036350935.1. GTDB lineage: Bacteria > Pseudomonadota > Alphaproteobacteria > Rhizobiales > Aestuariivirgaceae > Anderseniella. Next base: position 33,098 of record JAZBOA010000426.1, read on the forward strand.
ATCGCATGCGCGTGTTGTCGTCATTGGTGGCGGTGTTGTCGGGGTCGGGACGCTGTACGCGCTGACCAGGAAGGGCTGGACGGACGTTGTCCTGCTGGAGCGCAACGAGCTGACATCCGGTTCGACCTGGCATGCGGCTGGCCTGCTGCCGCTGTTCAACATGTCCTACTCGGTCGGCAAGGTGCACCAGTACTCGCTGGATATGTACTCGAAGCTCGAGGAAGAAACCGGCCAGCATGTCGGCTTGCGGCAGGTATCGAACATCCGCCTTGCCCAGACCAAGGATCGCTGGGACGAGTTCATGTACTATGCCGGCATTGCCGAGACCATCGGCGTACACGTCAACCTGCTGACGCCGAAGCAGGTCAAGGAGATCTGGCCGCTTTGCAACACCGACGGGCTGATCGGCGCCATCCAGCACCCCAATGACGGCTACGTGCAGCCGGCTGACCTGACCCAGGCCATGGCCAAGGGCGCACGCGACAAGGGCGCACAGATCTACCGGCAGACCCGCGTCATCGCCATCGAGCAGAAGGCCAACGACGAGTGGCTGGTGAAGACCGACAAGGGTGACATCACCTGCGAGCACCTGGTTACCGCGACCGGCAACTTCGTGCGCCAGACCGGCGAGATGCTGGGCCTCGACATTCCCGTCATTCCGGTGGAGCACCAGTACATCGTCACCGAGGCGCACCCGGAAATCCAGCAACGCCACAAGGACGGCCTGCCGGAAATGGGCGTGCTGCGCGATGCGGATTCGGCCTGGTACATGCGCGAGGAAGCTGGCGGGCTGATCCTTGGCCCCTACGAACCGGGCGCACCGGTTTGTTATGTGGATGGCCCAGCGGAAGATGCCGAGTACGAGCTGTTCCAGGAAGATCTTGAGCGCATCGCCCCGCACATCGAAAGCGCCTTCTACCGGGTGCCGGCGTTCGGTGAAGTGGGGATCAAGAAGGTCTACAATGGCGCCATTTGCTATACGCCGGACGGTTCGCCGATCATCGGCCCGGCCTGGGGAAAGCGCAACCTGTGGCTCAATGAAGGCCATTCGTTCGGCGTGACCGCGGCAGGCGGTGCCGGCTGGCAGCTTGCAGAGTGGATCGTCGAGGGCGAAAGCTCCATCGACATGCTGGGCGTCGACCCGCGCCGCTTCGGCCCGTACGCTTCGCGCGGTTACCTGAAGACCAAGAACGAGGAAGCCTATCGCAACGTGTTCACGCCGCACTATCCGGACGAGGAACGCTGGGACGCCAGGCCACTGAAGCAGACGCCCTGCTATGATCGCATGAAGGCGCTGGGCGCGGTTTTCGGCTCGGTCTATGGCTGGGAGCGGCCGAACTGGTTTGCCCCGTCTGCCGACTATGGCTGGGATCCGGAAGAGATCGAGCGGCCTGACGTCATCACCAGGGAAAACTTCGCCCCGCCCGCACCGGGCGAGAAGGTGAAGGAACTGTGGTCGTTCCGCCGGTCGAACTATTTCGAGCATGTCGGCAACGAGGTGAAGAACGTCACCGAGAACTGCGGCGTGCTGGATATGTCGGCATTCGCCAAGTACGAGGTAACCGGCCCAAAGGCTGCTGAATGGCTCGACTCGATCCTTGCCAACCGGGTGCCAAAGGGCATCGGCCGCGTCGGCCTGTGCCACCTGCTGACCAAGAACGGCGGGGTGCGCTCGGAGTTCACCGTCTACAAGCGGGCCGAGAACGACTTCTACCTGGTCGGCCCCGGCGCGTGGGAGCGGCATGACTGGGATTACCTTACCAAGCTTGCGCCTGACAGCGGCGTGACCCTCAACAAGATCACCACGCAGATGGGCGTGCTGGTGCTGGCGGGACCGAAGTCGCGCGACGTGCTGCAGAAGCTCACCGACACCGACCTGTCCAACGATAACTTCAAGTGGCTGACAGGCAAGTTCATCAATGTCGGCATCGCGCAGGCGCATGCATTGCGCGTCAACTTTGTGGGCGAACTTGGCTGGGAGCTGCATCACCCGATGGAAATGCAGAACGTCATCTTCGACATGCTGATGGAGGCAGGGCGCGAGCACGGCATCAAGCCGTTCGGCATCCGCGCCATGGGCACCATGGCGGTGGAGAAATCCTACCGGCTGATCGGGCGCGAACTTTCGGTGGAATACTCTGCCTACGAATCCGGCCTCGACCGGTTCGTGCATCCGAACAAGGGGGACTTCATCGGTCGTGACGAACTGGTCAAGCGCCATGCAGCAGGCGACAACTGGACCTTCGTGACGATGGAGGTGCACGGCATCAAGGACTGCGATGCGCGCGGATCAGAGGCCATCTACGCCGCAGACGGCAAGACCCTGGTGGGCCGGGTGACCACCGGTTCCTATGGGTGGCGCGTCGGCAAGTCGCTGGCGCTGGCCATGGTCAAGCCGGACCAGGCGGCAGAGGGGAGCAAGCTCAAGGTGAAGATCCTTGGCGAACTGTTCGACGCCACCATCATTCCGGAAAGCCCGTTCGATGCGGACAACGAGCGGCTGAGGGCGTGAGCGGCAGCCGTGTGACACCAGCTAAAATGCGGGGCCGGAGTGCAGAATTTGCATTCCGGCCTTTTGCGTAATGCGCGCATAGTCCGAGCATTGACATATCATCGGTGGCAGGTAGCGCTTGGCCCAGCAGCAGTCTTACTCGACCGGCGTCATGCTTGCGGCCATGGCCACGGTCGGCTGGAGCCTGTCCGGTGCTTTCGTGCGTCACCTGCCCGGTCTGACCGGCTGGCAGATCAACTGCTGGCGCGGGCTGTTCATGGCGCTGGCGCTTGGCGTCTGGCTGGTCTTCCGGTACCGGTCCAGCCTGCCGGCAAGGGTGGCTGAAGTGCCCAGGGTGGCGATGGTCGCAGCCGCAACGTTCTTCGCGCTTGGGTCCACCCTGTACGTGACGGCGCTGACCATGGCTTCCACCGCAAACGTTGCCTGCCTTACCGCAACGGCGCCAATCTTCACCGCCATGCTGAGCCGCGCCTTAAATGGCGAGAACCCGTCGAAGGCGACGTGGATTGCCTCGTTCATGGCGCTTGGCGGCGTCGCATTCATCGTGCGTGACGGCATGCAGGCGGGCAACCTTGCCGGCAACCTTGTGGCTTTGGCCTGCGCCGTGTGCTGGGCACTGCAGGTCAACACGCTCAGGCGGTATCGCAATGTCGACATGGTGCCGGCCATGGTGCTGGGCGGCATTGGGGTGTTCCTGGTGGCGGGCTTCTGGGGCGGCGGCTTCAGCGTCACCGGCCGCGAGATGATAATCCTGGCCGTCATGGGCGTTGTACAACTGGCCATACCGATCATTTGGTTTGCCCGCTCGGCGCGCTCCGTTCCGGCTGTAATCGCCAGCCTGATCGTGCTGCTCGACACCGTGCTCAACCCGCTGTGGAGTTATCTTGCTGCAGGCGAGAAAGCGGCGCCGCAGGACTTCATCGGCGG
>JAZBOA010000427.1:0-2464 GCA_036350935.1 Anderseniella sp.
CGGAAAATGCTCGTCCTCATACTTCTGGATCAGCAGGGAAAGCACATCGATCTCGTCGGCCTCCGCTGTGCCTTCGGCCGGGTCGGCTTCCAACAGACGCACCAAGGCATCGAGCGCGGCCTGGTGCGCTTGCTCGTCTTTGATGATCTTCAGGTGACCCATGGCTCCCTCCTAGAATTTCCGCTTGTCGTACTCGGCGTGGGTACCCACCCACTCGACGACGACGTGCCCGCGCGCGAAGAACACCCTGACTGCCAGACGGTAGTCGTTGCCCTTGATGTTGAAGATCACGCGGTTGTCGGACAGAAAGCTCGCATGCGCATAACGCGCCTTGATGTCCTGCGTCGTCTGCCAGACAGCACTTTTCGCTTCCGCAAGCCAGGCCAGCAAAGGTTGCCGGGCTTGCGGATGCTTCTTCAGAAAGGCGTCAATCTTGTCCTTCCCAAGGACCACAAAACCCATCACAAAGTTCCCTTTTTGGGTTGCTTATATTAGTTCCCTTTTTGGGAATTTTCAAGCGCGGAATGAATTACCCGCTGATCAACCGCCGCTAAGCATTGTCTTTGGGAATAGCAAACGGCGCAGGGTCGAACCGACGGCCTGAACGAAACCGACCGGCTCCGGCTTGTCGAAACTGGTCCATGCCATCTCGCACAGCCGCCTGATGTCGCCGTTCAACATCTGATCCAGCCGGTCCGGGACAACCACACCCAGTCTTGCGGTCAGGGCCAACGCCAGAAAATCGCTCAGTTCAGCACCAACCGTGTCAGGCAATTCACAAAAGCGTGCGGGTGAATGACTTTGAGTCCTGCCATGGTGCAACAGCGCAATGATCAGCCGAACGGCATGCCGATCAGGCTCCGGCATCATTGCCCCGCTCTCAAGCAGCGCCTCGAATTGGCCTGCAGAGGTCGTCAGCATCTCGTGCATATTCCAGTCGAGTGGCTCGCCCGCATAATTGCGCTGGCCATGCGATTTCAGGAAATGCTGAAAATGCGCGAAGGCTACCGACAGTTTTCCGTGGGAATAGCCATCCAAAGCGGGCTGATTGGAAATCGCCCTCAACAGGTTGTCCAGGCCGTGCAACAGGTCGTCATCGACGCCGTCCGTGAAGATGGAATGCGCGTAGAAGACGCGCTGCATCGCGCTCAAGTATTTGTTCGTTTCTTTCTGCGGCACCTGGCGCCGGAACCAGTAGAGCAGCGGCATCAAGTCGACGAAGTCGCGCAGGTATTCGCTGAAACCCGTCTCGGCGGCATGCACGAGCACTACCTGGTCGCCGCCAGAGGTATCGACACCGGGGAAGACGCCGCGGTGGCTTAGTTCATTCTTGGCCTGGCGGAGCAAGCCTTCCACGTTGTCGAAACACCCCCTCTCGAACCAGACCGCAGTGATTCCCAGGGATGCCAGATAGGCATTGCGTGTTCGAAGGTCATCTTCATTCTCCGGGGCTTGTTCGATCGAGAAGTGCTGAGGGATCTCCGCGTCCCCAAGGTTCTGCTTGATGGCCCGGAAGACCTGCACGGTGCGGTCTTCATTCAAGCTGGAACCGAGAAACAGCAGGTTGCTGGTCTTGTAGTGGTAGGCGAGCAGCTTGGGGATCGGGCGGGTCAGATCTGGGCCATCCGCGCCGTAGGCCTGGTCGTATTGCCTTTTGCCCAGGATGCAGCGGGCGGGGTGTTGCACGTCGCCGTGCAGCTTGTAGATGGTGACGGCCTTGGGGTTTGGCTGCTCCGACGCCGTTAAGCCATTGATCACCTGAAAGGCGTCGTCCTCGCCGGTGTCGTAGGCCTGTTCCAGCAGCCGGTCGTAGTTGGTGGTGATGACGGTATCTCTGAACAGCTCGCTGATGCGCCAGACAACCTCCGGGGTTGCGTGGGTGCGGGAGAACACATCGCGGATCTCCTGCGCGAATACGTCCGTACCCTTTTCCTGCTCGATCTGCTCGATGATCGCCTCATAGCGACCATCGGCCAGCAGTGCCTCAACATCATCCGACCCCAAGCCGGCGGTTCGACCCTGCTCCCGTAGATGGTCTTTCCAGCTCGGGAAGCGGGCCGAGGCGGAGATGCCCGCACCGATGAACGGGACGACCTGCCCTGCCTCCATGCAGTCGATCAGCTGCATGAAGCGGTCGTGATTACGTTGTGCCCAGTGATCGCCGCCGTATTGTTCTTCGAGCCAGGTCTGGCTCAACACCTCGTGCCGGCGTTCGATCCGGTACTGACGAAAGGCCTCGTCATAGGCCTCCTTGTCACCGGCAAAGAAGGCCTTGCTCGGCTGGTTCAGGCCATCGATGCCATATTGCTCGCGCAGCGTCTGACCTTCCTCGCCATCCAGCCATTCGTTGAAGTCAGCGAAGTGTTCGTAGAGGTGGTGGTCGTCCTCGTCGCACCAGATTTTGTGCTGTGCTTCCATGCTGGTGCCCTTCACGCCACGGCTTGTTCGACGATGGCGTCGGCCA
>JAZBOA010000428.1:0-2213 GCA_036350935.1 Anderseniella sp.
CATTGCCGTCCCAGATGCCGTCCGGTTCGATCTCAAGGTAGGCGCATACCCAGGGCAGCGGCCTGTCCAGGCTGGCTTGCGTCTGCGGTTTGCCGAAGAAGTCTTTGTCCATCTTTACAAAGCGCATCACGTCGGCTTCAGGCAGCGTGACCTCGTTGGTGAGTTCGCTCGCGCCCTTGAAGCCCTTCTCCATGCGCAAGGCGTTCATGGTGAAGGAGCCATAGTCGATGAGCCCCATCTTCTCGCCCGCGGCCCACAGCGCGTCATAGATGGCAAGCAAGTGCTCGCGGGGGCCGTGCAACTCCCAGCCAAGCTCGCCCGCGTAGGACATCCGGAACGCCCACATGCGATGACCGGCGACGGTGATCTGCTGCGCGCTCATCCAGCGGAACGACGCATTGTCCAGGCTAGCATCGGTGCAGGCGCCGAGAATGTCGCGCGACTTTGGGCCGTTGATGGTGAGGGCCGCCCACTCATTTGATCGGTTGATGATCTCCGCCTGCTCGCCAGCCTTGGCGAAGGTGAGGTGATCGATCAGCCGCTGCTCGAAGAAGGCGGCGCACACCAGGTAGAACCGGTCCTGCGCCAGCCGCACGACGGTGACTTCCGCCTCGATGCGGCCGCGCCGGTTCAGCAGGTGCGTCAGGCAGACGCCGCCCGGTTTCTGCGGCAGCCGGTTGGGCGTCAACCGGTCCAGGAACGCATATGCATCGGGGCCTGCCACCTCGACCTTCGAGAAGGCGGAGATGTCCATGATGCCGGCGGCCTCGCGAACCGCCTTAGTCTCGATGGCCACCATGTCGAACCACTTGGGCCGCGCGAAGGAGTAGTAGTCTCTCTGCTCGATTTGTTCATGTTCTTGCGCAATGCCGGACGGAAAACCGGCCTCCACTTTTCCTGGCATTGCTTTGCGCGCGAACCATCGCGGCCGCTCGTGACCGTACACTTCCTCGTACACCGCACCCTTGGCCTTGAGACGCTCGTACAGCGGCGACGGCTTGATCGGACGACCGGCCAGCCGGTTGAAGTGCGGGAACGGAATTTCGTGGCGCAGGCAATAGTCTTCCTTCGCCTTGATCACCTGCCATGCGGGCTTGGCGTGCTCGCCGAAGCGGCGCGGGTCGAACTCGCGCATCGAAATGTCAGCCGCACCATGCACCATCCAGCGGGCGAGCTCACGGGTCAGGCCGGGGCCCCAGCCAATGCCGATCTGGGTGCCGCAGGCGCACCAGTAATTCTTCACGCCCGGCGCCGGACCGATCAGCGGGTTGCCGTCGGGCGGATGAGAGATGGCGCCATGCACCTCGCGCTTGATGCCGAGCTCGGCAAAGATCGGCATGCGGCCCATGGCGTTCTCCAGCCACGGCATGATGCGGTCATAGTCGGCCTCGAACAGCTCGTTCTCCGCTTCCCAGGGGCAGTGATCTTCCCAAACGGTGTTGGGATTGGTCTTTTCGTAAATGCCGATCAGGCCCGACTTCTGCTCCATGCGGATGTACCCGGACACCAGCTTGTCGTCGCGGATGACCGGCAGTTCCCGTTCCAGTTCGAGGAATTCCGGCACCCTGTCGGTGACGAGATAGTGGTGGGTCATTGAGGTCATCGGCAACTGCAGGCCGGACCACTCGCCCATCTGGCGCGCATAGGTGCCGCCGGCATTGACCACGTGCTCGCACACGATGTCGCCCTGCTCGGTTGACACCTTCCACTCGCCCGAGGGCAGCTGCTTGATATCTGTCGCACGGCAGCGGCGGATGATCTTCGCCCCCAACTGCCGCGCACCTATAGCCAAAGCATGCGCCGGACCTGACGGATCCACGTGGCCATCATCGGGCGTGTGAAGCGCGCCGATCACGCCATCCAGATTGTAGAACGGATGCAGCTGGCGGATACGGTCCGGCCCGACCAGTTCGATATTGAAGCCAAGCGCGGTGCCGACCGACAGGGTCTGACGCAACCAGTCCATTTCGTCCTCGGTGTAGGCGAGGCGGAACGAGCCGCAGCCGTGCCAGGTACAGGACTGGCCGGTTTCTGCTTCAAGCTTCCCGGAATACAGCCCGATGTTGTAGTCGACGCATTTGCCTAGCCCATAGGACGAGGTGGAGTGGGTGATCTGCCCTGCGGCATGCCAGGTGGAGCCGGAGGTGAGTTCGGCCTTTTCCAGCAGCACGATGTCGGTCCAGCCCTCGTGGGCCAGATGGTAGGCCACCCCG
>JAZBOA010000429.1:0-2514 GCA_036350935.1 Anderseniella sp.
CTGGGCACCGACCAGTTCGGGCGGGACATCTGGTCGCGGCTGGTGTTCGGGGCGCGGTATTCGCTGACGATCGGGTTCCTGGCGATCCTGCTGGCGATGGTGGTGGGCACGCTGATCGGCATGATCGCGGGCTATCTGGGCGGCCGCATCGACATTATCTTCATGCAGGTGATGGATGTGGTGCTGGCTTTTCCCGCGCTGATCCTCGGGCTTGCACTGGTGGCGATGCTGGGCGCTACGCTCACCAACATCATCATCGCCATCGCCTTCACCGCCACGCCTGCATTCGCCCGGATCGCCCGCGCCGGGGTCATCGCGCAGCGCGACCGCGAATATGTGCAGGCCTGTCAGGCGATGGGGTTTTCCGGTCCGCGCATCCTGTTTCGCCACATCACGCCGGCGATCATGCCAGAGGTGATGGTGATGGCCTCGCTCTGGATGGCGACCGCCGTGCGGACTGAGGCGTCGCTGGCATTCATCGGTCTGGGGCTAGCACCGCCAACCCCGACATGGGGCGGCATGGTGCGGGACGGCTTCGATAACATTCTGAGCGCTGCGCATCTTGCGCTGATCCCCAGCATGGCAATCCTTGTACTAGTGCTGGCATTCAACCTGATCGGGGACGGCCTGCGTGACGCCATCGACCCGCGGCTGAAGGATACCGGCTGATGGCGTCTTCCGTTGTCCTCTCTGTGCGCGATCTGAGCATCGCGTTCGGCAACACCACCGTGGTGCATCACCTCAGCTTCGATATCAAGGCCGGCGCGACTCTTGCCGTCGTCGGCGAATCCGGGTCGGGAAAATCCGTCACCTCGCTGGCGATCATGGGGTTGCTGCCCGAAGGGATCGGGCACGCGACGGGCGAGATCGAGTTGGAGGGAAAATCCCTTCTCACCCTTTCCGAGACCGAGATGCGCAAGATCCGCGGCGGCCGCGTCAGCATGATCTTTCAGGAGCCGATGACCTCGCTCAACCCGGTGCAGCGCATCGGCGACCAGCTGGCCGAGGTCATCCGCATCCACCAGGGCCTGCGCGGCGCCGCGCTGAAGGCCGCAGTGCTGGAGATGATGAAGAAGGTCCGCATTCCCGACCCAGAAGCCCGGATGCGGCAGTATCCGCACACTTTCTCGGGCGGTATGCGCCAGCGGGTCATGATCGCCATGGCGCTGGCTTGCGACCCGGTGCTGATCATCGCCGATGAGCCCACCACTGCGCTGGACGTCACTGTACAGGCGCAGACGCTGGCCCTCCTGAAGGACCTCCAGAACGAGACTGGAACGGCTGTGCTTTTCATCACCCACGACATGGGCGTGGTGGCTGAGGTCGCCGACAATGTGCTGGTGATGCGCCACGGGCGCGCGATTGAAAGCGGCAGTGTGCATGAGGTCTTTTCCAACCCCCGCGACCCCTACACCCGCAGCCTGATCGCGGCCGCGCCCAGCATGGCCGGCAAGGCAGCAACCCACACCCTTCCGGCTGAGCCGACCGACGGCGTCCCCGTCACCTTTGCCGGCGACGCGCCGGTGATCGAGGTCGCGGGATTGTCGGTGCAGTTTGCCATGCGCGGCGGCTTCCTCGGGCGACTGACGGGGGTGGTGCACGCGGTGGAGGATGTGTCGTTTGCCATCGGAAAGGGCGAGACGCTTGGGCTGGTGGGCGAATCCGGCTCGGGCAAATCCACCATCGGCAAGGCGATCATCAACCTCGCCCCGGTGCACGAAGGCTCGATCACGGTCTCGGGTCGCACGGTCGACTATCATGACCCGCGCAGCCTCGCGCTGTTGCGCCGCGACGTACAGATGATCTTCCAGGACCCGTTCGGTTCGCTCGATGCGCGTCAGACCGTCGGCTCGGCCATCATCGAGCCGATGCAGGTGCATGGCTTGGCGCGGGGCCGAGCGGCGATCGAGAAGATGGAATGGCTGCTCGAACGCGTCGGCCTCGACCCCGCCCGAGCAAGCAGCCTGCCGCATGAATTTTCCGGCGGGCAACGCCAGCGCATCTGCATTGCTCGCGCGCTAGCGATGGAACCAAAGTTGATTATCGCCGACGAGGCGGTGTCAGCGCTCGACGTGACTATCAAGGGTCAGATCATCGAGCTGATGATTGACCTGCAGAAAGAGTTCGACGTTTCCTATCTGTTCATCAGCCACGACATGGCTGCGGTGGAACGCATCTGCGACCGCATCGCCGTGATGTATCTGGGCGAGTTGGTCGAGATCGGAGCCCGCGAGGATGTGATCGGCCGTCCCGGCCACAGCTACACCCAGCGACTCCTCTCGGCGATCCCGATCACCCACCCCGACCAGCGCGGCTTGCGTCCCGCCCCCGAGCCCGACACCGCCGCCCCGATAAGCCCGATCAAGCCAGTGGATTATGTCCCGCCGCCCTCGGCGTGGAACGTGGCCGGCGATCACCACTTCATCCGCCGCAGCAGATAATGGCCCCGCACCCGAAGGATTTGGCAATGCACGCCATCGAGGACCTCGCCGCCTTTGCCGCCGACCACCCGAA
>JAZBOA010000430.1:0-3791 GCA_036350935.1 Anderseniella sp.
CCCGTCAGCATCTGCCAGCACGTTGACGGAGCCAGGCCAAGCATGCTTCAGCAAGCCGTTGATCGGCAAGTTGAAACCGTCCAGCCGGTTACTTGACTCGACCGACTGCGGCTGCCGGAATGCTGCCAGGATGACAGCCCCGCCAGCCCTTTTAAGCGCCTGGCCCAGCAGCCTGTCGTCGTCCGGGTTGGAGGGTGAACTGAAATCGATGTCGAGCGCAATTTCGGCTGCACCGGCCTTGACCAGGTCATCGATGACACGGGCATGGATCCGCCGCGGCCACGGCCATTGCCCCACATAGTCGATGGATTGCTTGTCAATGGCAACCAGCACCGTCTCGCCTGTAGGTGGCCTTGCCGAGGCAGCCGCCCGGGCTTCGGTGACCTCGTTCTGCAAGCCCGAGATCAGGCCACTCGACTGGCCGAAGTCCAGGCACAGCAGCAGCGCAAGCGCTCCTGCAAGCAGACCGACCAGCCTGCTGCCCACCTGGGATTTCTGTTCTGCAAAGATAGCCAAGTCTCATCCCCACCCGGACCGGCCGGCAACGCTGCTGCACGCTCAGCCGGACGGCCTATCGGTCATCAATCATCGTCGCCGCCGTGACCGTCACCATGACCATCACCATTGCCTTCATTACCGGTTCCGTTACCGCCACCGTTGCCAACACCATTGCCGTTGTTGCCATCGCCGTTACCCTCATTGCCGGTCCCGTTGCCACCACCGTTACCAACGCCATTGCCATTATTGCCCTTGTTCGACGCACGACCACGGCCATTGGCGCGACCATCGCCGCGATCGCCGCGACCGCGATCAGACCGGGCTGCACTTCTGGAAGCCGACGACGCCGACGAGGAGGCCGCCGCCGAACCGCTCAGCCCGCCACCCGACGACGACGCCGACTGGCCGGCCCCGACATCTGCAGACTGGCCGGTTGCGTTATCCGAGACACCAACCACTCCCTCTGTCACGGAGACTTCCGAGCTGCTGCGCGAAGCGGACACCGAGAACTGAGTCCCCTTCACCACCGCCGTGAGGTGATGCGTGCGTACCTTGACGCGGTGTGTCTGGCCCTTGTTAATGTCAAGCAGGATCTGGCCGGCGCGGTGCTGGATGGATATCCGGTTCGACGCATCGCTTGCACTGGCAACCCCGGTCATCGAATTGGGCTGGATGACCACCGTATCGCCATTGCGCTGCAGCAGCACACGGCCGCTGCGCCCGGTGTTGATCCAGCTCTTGGCGGGAATGGACATGCCTGCCTGCAACGGCCGCCACGTCTTGCTGTCGACGGCATAGACTGCCGGCTGGGACGCCCGGGTAACCAGCCAGTCCGACGCCTGTGCAACAGCCGGCATGACGACACCAGCTATCATGGCTCCCAGCCACGATATAAATACTGCGAGAATTCTGGCCTGCTTCTTCATGGCCGGAAGCATAGAAGCCAGAAGTTAAATTTCATTTTGCAAAGAAAGTGCAAATTGTAATCAACTTGTCCGAGTTCAACCGGCGATGTCGGCCAAAGAGATCCCGGTTCAGGTGGACAGGAACCGCACCTCGGCGCCTTCGAGAACCGCACAGGTCAACCGCCCTGTCACGTAGGCGCCGGTATCGATGCCGATCCGGTGCACCTCAATCTCCGGCTGTTCGCTTGGCGTATGCCCGTGCACCACGATCTTCTCCAGCGCCCGGCCATGGCTGAGAAACGGCTCGCGTATCCAGTACAGGTCATCCTCCACCTGGTCGGCCAGCGGCCTGGCGGGGTTTACCCCCGCGTGGGCAAAGTAATACCCCCCGGCACTGGCCATCGCCCGCAAGCCGCGCAGAAATTCGCCATGGGCGGGTGGCAGTGCCCCCCGGAACGCCCGCTGCACCTCTTCGTGCATATCCTCCGCGATCGGCAGCTTGACCCTGATGCCGTAGGAATAAAGCGTCTCGAAGCCGCCATACTGCCCCCACGAGCCGATCACCGAGGCATCGTCAAGGAAAGCCTGCATCATCAGTTCATGATTGCCGCGAAGGCAGATGCGCTTGTGGGCAAGCCTGGGTCCTTCAAGCAACCAGTCGATCACCTCGTTGGAATTCGGCCCGCGATCGACATAATCGCCCAGGAAAATCTCCACCACCCGTTGCGCCGGGCTGTCCTTCAGGTCAGCCTGGATGAGACCATAGAGTCGCTCCAGTAGATCGGCCCGGCCATGCACGTCACCGATGGCATAGATCCGCACGCCGGCCGGTAGCCTTTCCCGCTGCGGTGCAGGCGGCCTCTTCGTGCCCAGTCGTGACAACAAAGACCTGATCATCTGATTTCCCGCCGCTCGAGGGCCGCTCCGTGCAGACCCCGGCGAAAGCCTAGGGCGCAGCGCAGGCCGGTCAAGGGGGCTCGGTCATGCACCCTGCGCTTTCGTGGAAACCCGTAACCCAGGCCATGCACTGCGCGCACGAAGTTGCCCTTTGATCAACAAGTCGCCAGCCACGCCGGCAAATGCGCCGAGATCCGGCAATTCCACTTTCCGCCGCATCGGCGGCCTACCCGGACGGGTAGGTGTTCACTACCCGCGTGCGCACTGAATGTCTCCCCCGGAGTGAATACGCTGCCAGTGGTCTTTCCTAATGTGTCTCTAGCAAGCCCGGCAAACGGCGCAAGCAGATAAAGGAGACACGCCATGAACATGCAGCCCCAGATGATCGGGACCCGTAATCCCCTTGTCAACCTCAAGCCGGGCGACCGGGTTATCGTGTGCGAGGACGTCGATATGTTCCGGTCCTGCCACCAGATCTGCGCCGCCCTCCAGCTCAAGGTCACGCTGATCGAGCCCCGGCAGGATGGTTACATCAGCCTCGCAAAACTTCAGGATACCCTGTATGCCGACCGGCATGGCCGCGTGCGCGCCGTATTCGTCTCCAGCGCCGCCGCCGAATGCGCTCGCGAAGTTCTCGGCCTGGCCTGGCACGACGCCACCCTGATCGTCGACAGCGCCATGGCCAACGCAGCCTGAGGCCGCGGTTCAAACCACCCAGTTTCAGACCGAGGGCCCCATGAGCCATACTCTTCATCCGCTGCGCCGCCAGCGGCTGCAACGATCCACGCTGGCCGTGCCCGGCTCCAACCCGTCGATGATCGAAAAGGCCGCCGACAGCGCTGCCGACGTCATCTTCCTCGATCTCGAGGACGCCGTCGCACCACCCGAAAAGGAAAAGGCCCGGAAGAACATAATCCAGGCTCTGAACGACATCGACTGGGCCGCCAGGGGCAAGACCATGTCGGTGCGCATCAACGGCCTCGACACCCACTACATGTATCGCGACGTCGTCGACGTGATGGAGCAGGCCGGCCACAAGCTCGATACCATCCTGGTCCCCAAGGTTGGCGTTCCGGCGGACCTCTACATGGTCGAGGCGATGGTCAACCAGATCGAGCAGGCAGCCCAGCGCGCACCCCGCGTGCAGCTCGAAGCGTTGATCGAGACCGCGCTGGGCATGGCCAATGTCGAGGCCATCGCCCAGTTCGGCGGCCGTCTTGAAGCCTTGCATTTCGGCGTGGCGGACTATGCCGCCAGCTTGCGTGCCCGCACTGTCAACATCGGCGGGCTCAACCCCGACTATCCCGGCGACCAGTGGCACGCTGCCTTGAGCCGCATGACCATTGCCTGCCGCGCCTATGGCCTTCGCGCCATCGACGGCCCGTTCGGCGACTTCTCCGACCCCGACGGCTACAGGGCCGGCGCCCGCCGCGCCGCAGCCCTTGGCATCGAGGGCAAGTGGGCCATTCACCCGTCGCAGATCACGCTGGC
>JAZBOA010000431.1:0-5610 GCA_036350935.1 Anderseniella sp.
ACCCATGGCCTCGAGACGTGAAGCCACTTCTTCCTTGGCCTGTTCCACCGACATGCCATCCAGAAAAGCCGAATTGATCAGGTGAACCGCTGCCTGGTCCTTGTCGAGCAAGGCCTCTTCGTCAATCTCGACATTCTCTGCGCCCTTGCGAGCAACGACCGGAATGACATCGAGCCCGTACTTGCGTGCAAAATCCAGGTCGCGCTGGTCATGAGCGGGACAGCCGAACACGGCACCTTCGCCATAACCCATCAACACAAAATTGGCGGCATAGACCGGCAAACGCCGCGAAGGGTCAAACGGGTGACGAGCAAACAGCCCAAGTGGTACGCCCTTCTTCTCGGCCCGTTCTATTGCCTCCTCGCTGGTTCCCAGCGAAGCACACTCCTTGCGGAAGGCAGCAACCCCATCGGACTTCTCTGCTGCCTTGCGGGTCAGCTCGTGATCAGCGGAGATGGCACAGAAGCTGGCGCCGAAAATGGTGTCATGCCGGGTCGTATACACGGTCAGCCGCTCATCGAGCAGATTGCCTTGCGCATCCTCCAGCGCAAAAGAGAACCGAAGGCCTTCCGACTTGCCGATCCAGTTCCTCTGCATGAGGCGGACTTTCTCTGGCCAGTCGGTCAATGTGTCCAATGCGGACAGCAGTTCCTCGGAGAAGCCGGAGATCTTGAGGAACCATTGTGCGAGTTCACGCTTCTCAACCGGCGCACCGGACCGCCAGCCCTTACCATCGATCACCTGCTCGTTGGCCAACACTGTTTGATCAACGGGGTCCCAGTTGACGACAGACACCTTCCGTTCAACCAGACCGGCCCTGTAGAACTCAATGAACATGCGCTGTTCATGGCCATAGTAGGAGGGGTCGCAGGTGGCAAATTCGCGAGACCAGTCGATGGCGAGGCCCATGGACTTCAACTGGGCACGCATGGTGGCAATATTGTCATAGGTCCACTTGCCGGGGTGAACCTTGCGCTCCATGGCCGCGTTTTCGGCCGGCATCCCGAAGGCATCCCAACCCATGGGGTGCAAAACATTGTATCCGCAGGCCTTGCGGTAACGGGCGATCACATCCCCCATCGTATAGTTGCGAACGTGACCCATGTGGATGCGCCCGGAGGGATACGGAAACATCTCCAAGACATAGTACTTCGGCTTGCTAGACTCGTTGCTGGCAATGAAGCTGCCCGCACTGTCCCAGGCTTTCTGCCATTTGGACTCGGAGACTTTCGGATTGTAGCGCTCACTGGACATTAGTGTGATATGCCTGCTGATATTCCCAATTTCAGACGCGATGCAGTATCAGGAAGCACTCGCACGGGCAAGCCGGACCACCGAGGAATGATGACCGCAGACCACTCGAGCAAGCAACGTTACCTGGAAGTGACCACGAGAATAGCAGCAGCCGCCAAGCGCGCGGGCCGCAATCCGGCAGACATTACCCTTGTTGCCGTATCGAAGACGTTCGATTCGGATGAGATCGTGCCGGTTCTCGACATTCCGCACCGGGTGTTTGGCGAGAACAGGGTGCAGGAATCCTACGGCAAGTGGCCACAGTTAAAGGAACGGTATCCGGATACGGTGCTTCACCTCATCGGGCCGCTGCAGACCAACAAGACCCGAGAGGCTGTCGAGCTTTTCGACTGCATAGAGACACTCGATCGCGAAAAGCTGGCCCGCACACTCGCCAGGGAAATCGATGCAGCCGGCAAGTCGCCTGAACTGTTCATCCAGGTCAATACCGGACTGGAACCACAGAAGGCCGGCATCCCGCCGCAAGATGTCGACCAGTTCGTGAAGACATGCCGTAGCACCTACGGGCTACCTGTCTCAGGCCTGATGTGCATTCCCCCGGCAGACGAGGAACCGTCACTGCATTTTGCACTGCTGGCCAAGCTGGCAAAGCGCAACGGCCTCGCAAAGCTCAGCATGGGCATGAGCGGAGACTTCGAAACAGCAATCGAACTGGGCGCAACCCACATTCGTGTGGGCAGCGCCATATTCGGGTCCAGGACTTAGCGATCGGGTTCTACCAGGGAACAACCAACTGCGTGCGACTGTCCCAGCTTTGCAGCAGATACATCAGATGATTACGGCGGAAGGCGATGCACCCTTCAGTCGCCCGGCCATCCGGCCGTTGCAGGTGAATGAAAACGGCGCTGCCGCGCCCTGCCACTGCCGGGTCCTGATTATGATCCAGAACGACCAAAATGTCGTAGACCGAATCATCCCGCCAGAGCCGCTCGTGACTACCCGCAAAGGGCAGGCGCACCGGTTTGTTGTAATGGCGTGAACCGGCATCGTCACACCAGCCATCGTCGGGTTCGATTGCGAAAACCGGCAACCGGGTGCGCGGCCTTGCCATGCGGTCCGCACGGTACAGAAGATAGCGCAACGACCAGACTCCGGCAGGTGTGGATCCGTCGCCTTCACGCTTGTTCAGCCTAACACCGGACGGACCAAGGCAGCATGGATAAACTGCGTGGCCGTATTGCGCGACGGCCTTGTAACCATTGACGGGCAAATGACGGATCACCACCTCATGAATCATTGTGTTTTTCCGTGAACTGGCTTGGGCCTTGCAAAGCGCTGGCGGACATCTAGACTCAGCGCACCGGAAATTGATGTGAATATGCTGACATGAGCAAGAAAAAGAAAATACTGATCGTCGATGATGACGATGCACTTCGCGAAACAATCGCCGAGCAGTTCGCGCTGCATGACGATTTTGCCGTGACCGCGCTTTCAGGTGGACTTGCAGCGGTCAACCACCTCAAGACTGAACTCGTTGATCTGGTAATTCTCGATGTGAACATGCCAGATCTTGATGGGCGCGAAGCGTGCAAGATCATGCGAAAGAACGGCTACCGTGGTCCAGTCATCATGTTGACGGCAGAGACGTCGGACGCCGATACGATCCTGGGGCTTGATGCAGGCGCCAACGACTACGTCACCAAACCGTTCAAGTTCGCCGTGTTGCTGGCGCGTATCCGGGCGCAGCTGCGCCAGCATGAGCAAAGCGAAGACGCCGTCTTCAAGATCGGACCCTATACATTCAAGCCAAGCGCGAAGCTGCTGCTGCAGGAAGACAACCGCAAGATCAGACTGACCGAGAAGGAAACGGCCATACTCAAGTTCCTCTACCGCGCCGGCGACAAGGTCGTTGGACGCGATGTGTTGCTGCATGAGGTTTGGGGTTATAACGCAGGCGTAACAACTCACACGCTTGAAACGCATATCTATCGCCTTCGACAGAAGATCGAGGTTGACCCTTCGCACACCCAGCTGCTGGTTACAGAAGCTGGCGGATACAAGCTGGTACCGTGATTGGCTGCAGAATCGATGCAGGTTTGACATGAACATCCGTGCCGCAGTCGACCTGCTCAAGCAGATCCCGCTGTTTGCCGGCGTCGATGAGGCTCACCTGCAGACGCTGATCTTTTCTTCCGACGAACTGGTCGTGCCACAGGGACGCACCATGTTCGAAGCCGGAGATCCGGCTACCAGCGCCATCGTGATCACCAGTGGGGAGGCCGTCGTTCATGACGGCCAGACCGGTAGCGTGCTGGCCCTGTCAGGTCCTGGCTCCATGTTTGGCGAACAGTCAATGATTGCCGGTTTGCCGCGGCAGGTAACTGTGAACGCCAAGACCGAAGTGGAGGCAATCGTCATCGAGCAGGCCGTCTTCATGCGCTTGTGTTCCGAGTTTCCAGAGGTTGGCATGCAGGTACTGGACGTGCTCAGCCGGCAGCTGGGCGAAAGTTCGGATGCCCTTGCAGATGTGCAGGAACTTTTCCAAGTCCAGCCTGTCGAAGAGTTGCTGAAGTCGAAAACCGAAACCTGATCAGGCGCCGGGCCCGGCCATGTCGAGAAGTACTGGTACGTGGTCCGACGGGCGGTCCCATCCTCGTGCTTCGCGAACAATCTCTGTATGCCTGCAAAGATGGGCCATCTCCTCGGGTACCCAGATGTGATCGAGCCTTCGGCCCTTGTCCGCCGTGTCCCAATCTCGCGAACGGTAACTCCACCACGAATAGAGTCTCTCAGGTTCTGGATGCTGCGCCCGCACCGGATCATGGAACCGGCATGATGTCATCAAGCCGGTCAGCTTCTCCGTTTCGACGGGGGTGTGGGATACGACCTTGAGCAGTTGCTTGTGGGACCAGACGTCGGTTTCAAGTGGCGCAATGTTGAGGTCACCGGCGAGTATGTGCTGCTCTTTGCCAGAAGCCATCAAGGCATTCGCCCATGGCTTCATCTCGTCAACAAATTGCAGCTTGTGGGCAAACTTCATGTTTATCGACGGGTCCGGCTCGTCGCCACCAGCCGGCACGTACAAGCTATGGATGACGAGCCCTGACTGGGCGAGCCGGACGCTGACGTGCCGGCCATCATTACGGCCACAGAACGAATTGACCTGACGCTCTGTTATTGCGTGGCGCGACACGATCGCCACCCCGTGATGGCCGGTGTAGCCGTTCTCGGCAATGTGGCCGTAACCAGCTTGCCGGAACGCGGATGTTGGAAATTGTCCGGGTGGACACTTGGTTTCCTGCAGGCACAGAATATCGGGTCGCCAGCTTTCGAGAAACCTCGTGACCAACCCGATGCGCAATCGCACCGAGTTTATGTTCCACGTAGCAATCCGCACCTGATGACCTAGCGGTCGGAACCGGCACTTCCTGCCCTCGAGCGCTGGACCACAAACAGCTTGGGATTCGGCTCTGCGGTCTTGTCTATGTTGGACAGCTCCACGCTGGTGCGCTGGCCCTTGCCGTCTACGATGATCCACTGCACCAGTTCGTTGTTGGCGCGATCGAAGACCATGGTCAACTGACCTGCCACGAGCTGGCCTTTCTCCTGCATGGTAATCGCGGACAGTGTCTCGGTGTGTTCAACGTTCAGGATAACGGCCTGTTCGAACAGGTTGACCTGGTCAGCCAGCACCAGCTTCAGCGGTGTCGTTGACAATGGATACTGGTCATCGCTCTTGCGTTGGGTGTTCTTCACGGTAACCCAGTTTCCGTCCGAAACCACCAGAAGCGGGCTTGGTGGCGCGTACTCGAACCGCATCTTGCCAGGTTTGGCGATGTAGAAAATGCCACTGGCAACCTGGCCGCGCGGACTGGTCTGGGTGAACTCGCCGCTCAGGTTGCGGATCTCGTTAAGATAGGCATTCAGTTGAGTGAGGGCAGCCTTGTCGTTATCCGTCAGCTGGGTGTTGGCAAACGCACTCCCACCTGTCGTGCCTAGTAGCACATTCATCGCCGGTGCGATCAGAATAGCTGCTGCAAGGGCGGCGAGGGTGGCGGTGCGTCTGATCATCGGTTCACTCCTGCTGGACCAGCTGTCTGGCCCATGTTTTGCGTACATCTTGTCTGCCGTCAACGCGGCGATATTGCGGCGTCCTGATCAACCTGCATCCGAACCCGCGAGGATCTCCCGCTTGCCGGCGTGGTTGGCGGCAGAGATCAGGCCTTCCTGTTCCATGCGCTCGATCAGACTGGCAGCCTTGTTGTAGCCGATCGACAGGCGGCGCTGGATATAACTGGTTGAAACCTTCTTGTCCCGCAGCACTACCGCAACTGCCTGGTCATAGAGATCATCACC
>JAZBOA010000432.1:0-2337 GCA_036350935.1 Anderseniella sp.
ACGGTGAGGTGCGCGGCAGCAATCCGGCGCGCCAGATCGAGCAGGCGGAAAAATGGCTGCACACCCATGCGCGCGATGCCCAACTGCTGCTGACGCTGGCGCAGCTTTGCAGCGTGCAGCAACTGTGGGGCAAGGCGCAGAGTTATCTGGAAGCCAGCCTCGCCATCGCGCCCAGTGCTGAAGGCCATATTCGCATGGCAGAACTGAAAACCCAAAGCGGACAACCGGGTGAAGCCTGCAAGCATTACCAGAAGGCGCTGGCGCTGTGCCGTACGCGGGAAGCCGAGTAACGCATTGTCCGCAGCCGGCACGCGTGTGCGTGCGGAGTGCGCCTTACGGGCGCATGTATTGTTAGATTTTTCCAGTATCTTAAAAGGAGTGTTTCCATGCGCACTGCTTCATTTTCCCTGTTCGGTCTCGCGCTGAGCGCGTTGTTGCTGGCCACGCCCCCGAGTTGGGCGGAGGCTCCCAAGGTGGAGCAGGCCGCACCGGGCGGGGTGTACAAGGTGGCGATCGACCCTGGCATCAGCATGAACGATGCGGCCGAGTCGCTGAAACTGCGCGCCAACACGCTGAACCTGCAGTTGGTGGCCGAACTGCCGATGTCGAAACAGGTGGAGGCGGTGACGGGCAAGCCGCAACGGACCATCATCATCTACCAGTTCTGCGACGCGGTCCTGGCCCGTGACCTGATCGACGTCAACATGGAATTCGCCATCTACATGCCGTGCCGCATCGCCCTGATCGAGGACGCCCAGGGCCGGGGGTGGCTCGTGATGATGGATGTCAGCGTCGACGACGTGGCGCAGGAAAAGCGCCTGCCGCCGGAATTGAAGGCGCGCATCGAGAAAGTGCGCAACGCGCTGATCGACATCATGGGGGCGAGCGCCCGCGGCGATTTGTAAGGCCGCATGAAAATGAAAAAGCCCGGGCAACTGCCCGGGCTTTTTCATTGATGGCCGGCGCACTTCAGGCGGCGGCTTCGGCCTCGGCCGCGTAAACGAAGGCATCGGCGAAGAATTCCTCATCCGGGAGCCCGCGGGTTTGAGTGAACGCATCGCGCGCGCTGTCGACCATGGCAGGCGCGCCGCAGGCATACACCTGGTAGCCAGACAGGTCGGCAAAATCAGCCAGCACCGCCTCGTGCACGAAGCCGGTTCGGCCGTGCCAGTGATCGCCCGGTTCCGGGTTCGACAGCACCGGGATGAAGCTGAAGTTGGGATGCTCGGCCTGCCATTGCTGCGGCAGTTCCGCCATGTACAGATCCTTCAGCGAACGCACCCCCCAGTAAAGCACCAGTTCGCGATCCGTGTGTTCGGCGAAGGCGTGTTGCAGCATGCCCTTGATCGGCGCAAAGCCGGTACCGCCGGCGACGAAGATCATCGGCTTGTCGGAATCCTCGCGGATGAAGAAGCTGCCGAGCGGGCCTTTCAGGCGCAGGATGTCGCGTTCCTTCAGGGTGGAAAACACCTGGTCGGAAAACAGACCGCCCGGCACGTGGCGGATATGCAGCTCCAGCAGGGCGTCGTCGTGCGGCGGGTTGGCAAGCGAGTAGCTGCGAGACTTGCCGTCCTTCAACTGGAAATCGATGTATTGCCCGGCGAGGTATTGCAGGCGTTCGTTGGCAGGCAGCTTGATCAGCACCCGCATCACGTCGTCGGCGCGTTTCTCCAGCTTTTCCACCCGGCATGGCAGCGTCTTCACCACGATGTCCTTGGCGGCACCGATTTCCTTGGCTTCGATGACCATGTCGGAGAGGGGTTTGGCGCGGCAGAACAGCGCGCGACCCTGCATCTTTTCTTCGTCCTTCAGCGCCGTAGCCGAATGCACGCCGTAGTCGAGTTGGCCGGACAGCACTTTGCCCTTGCAGGCACCGCAGGCGCCGTTGCGGCAGCCGTAGGGCAGCGAAAAGCCTTCGCGCAGCGCGGCTTCGAGGATGGTTTCGTCATCCTGGACGGTGAAATGGTGCCCGCTGGGCTGGATGGTGACTTGGTGCGGCATGATGTGGGCTTAAAATGCTTTGAAAAACAGATGGATTATCGCCCGAGCGGCAGGGGTTTTCACCCCTGCGCGCGTAGGGTTACAGACAACCGGGGTGGATGAGCAGGCGTGATGAAGAAAATCTTGATCGTAGGGTTTGGCGATGTCGCCGAGCGGCTGGTTAAGCGATATGCCAGACAGGCCGGGTTCATTGGGATGATCCGCCGTCCCGAGCGCGCCGCTGAACTGCGTGCGCTGGGGGTGACGCCCTACGTTGGTGATCTCGACGTGCCCGCCACGCTGAAACGGCTGCCGCGTGTCGATGGTGTGCTTCACTTTGCGCCGCCCCCCAACGAG
>JAZBOA010000433.1:0-2581 GCA_036350935.1 Anderseniella sp.
CATCTGCTTGAGACGCAGAAATATGCGGTTCTGGCCACCGACAACCACGGTCAGCCCTACACCAGCCTGATGGCTTATTCGATTACCGGTGATTTGCGCGCCTTTATCCTGATGACTGAACGCGGTCGTCTGAAATACGAGAATCTGATGTCCAACCCGCGGGTCGCGATCATGATTGACAACCGGGAAAACTTGGGCAGCGATCTGGATGAAACGATCGCGGTGACCGCCCAGGGCCGGGCTGAAGAAATCAGCGCCGAGGGGCGGGATGCAGCGCGCGCATTCTGTCTGGCGCGGCATCCCGCCTTGCAGGCATTCGCCGGATCGCCTAGCTGCGCCTTCATTCGCATCCAGGTCACTTCTTATGTGATCGTGCGGCAGTTTCAGGACGTGATCGAATGGCGCATTGAAAGCTGAGGTTGAGTACTGCACATGCTCGAAATTGCTCGTGCGCGCCAGTTCAACAGCCGCAGTGTCCTGCGCGATCTCTCACTGCAACTGCAAGCCTACGAATATGTGGCAATCGTCGGCCAATGACCGCTTCCGGCCGCGGTGCCTTTTGGGGTAGTTGCTCCAAAGCTGCCGTTGAGCCATCCAGCGAGATTTCCCCCTGTCGGCTTACGGGCACCATGGCGAATTCACACAATCGGCCACTATCTGCCGGTGGAATTGCAGAAGGCTATGCCCGGTTCAGATTGTCAACAGTCACTCAGCATGTTGGTCCATCGATCGATACTGTGCCAGTGCGATGTCGCGAGGCTTCGATGACGTGCGTCGCCTTACCGAGGTACAACGGTCACTAACTTCGCCTTGTACGCTGCAGGAAGTAGCGCAGCGGCTTGGGCACTGCCTGCACCCACAGCCGCACCGGCAGGCGGAAAAACATGATCGACCTGATGCGCCGCTGTTTCGGCCATGCGCCGGGTCCCGGACAGTGTCTGGGACGCCATTCCGAGCAATCTTCCGGAAGTCATGACGCATGCCGGCCCGGAATCGGCGATTGGCTGCGACACCCGGCGTCAGCGATATCCCCGGAAACACAATCGGATTTCTATCCTTTATCCGGTGCGATTAACTACGGAACCGGTGGCAATCAACTCATCGAGCAAGGCCATAGAGGCGCGGCCGGAACAACCGAGGGGGTCGAGCACAGGTTTTTCCGAATACTTCAGCAACAGCGAAGGATTGATCTTGGCCAGGTTGACCTGCCCCATGGTCCAGCCGCCAAAGCGGCGTTCGGAAATTTCTTCAAAGTGCAGGATGCGTACTTCGCGATGGCGCCCGTCGCGGACGATGGTGTTGTAAAGCTCGCAAACCTGGTCACGACCACCCTCCAGCACCTGGATGAACTGGTCGTCGCTGAAGCAGAGGATGCCGGTGATTCCGGATGGGATATTGTGCGAGCGTGACTGCTCCATGATTGAATCCAATACCTCGCTGTTCAGACGGGCGACGGCACGGCTGGCGTATAAGAGACGGACGAGCATGATTTCCTCAGTTCTTCAGCCTGATGAGCGACAGAAACTCTCGGCGCAGCGCCGAGTCCTTGAGAAACGAGCCGCGCATGACACTGTTGATCATTTTAGTGTCGGAATCCTTTACTCCGCGCCAGTGCATGCAGAAGTGGTCGGCTTCCATCACCACCGCCAGTCCGTCCGGGCTAACCTTGTTCATCAGTAGGTCGGCCAGTTGGGTGATGGCCTCTTCCTGGATCTGCGGCCGGGACATGATCCATTCGGCCAGCCGCGCGTACTTTGACAGACCGATCAGGTTCGAATGTTCGTTGGGCATGAGACCGATCCACAAGCGCCCCATGATTGGACAGAAGTGATGGCTGCACGCGCTGCGCACGGTCACCGGGCCGACAATCATCAACTCGTTGAGATGTTCGGCATTGGGAAATTCGGTCACTGGCGGTGCCGGGATATAACGTCCGCGAAACACCTCGGTGAGGTACATCTTGGCGACGCGGCGGGCCGTGTCGTTGGTGTTGTGATCGCTCTCGATATCGATCACCAGACTTTCCAGCACGCCTTTCATTTTGCCCGCCACTTCGTCCAGCAACAGGTCGAGTTCGCCGGGCTGCAGGAAGGCCGAAATATTGTCATTGGCGTGAAAGCGCTGATTGGCTGCCTGAATCCGATTGCGCACACGCACGGACACGGGCGCGGAAAATTCCATCTGACTGGGGTTGTCTGACTCGCTCATGGTTCAGCGACCGAAAAAAATTGACGCTTCAAAGTATCACGCTTATGCGCTGTGTTGCGCGTTGCAGGCAGAAATTGCTTTGCCCAACCATGATATTCAAAAAGTTGTCGCCGTCAAAAAATACGGATGGTTTGCTGTATCGCCAGCGCCGACTTTTTATTTCGCCCGTCACTGAGCCAGCGCAAAAAGATCGGAAATTCAACGTGACATGCGGGAGTCTCATACCCTGCGGAGCGACTGCTGAGTCCTTCTAACGGTTGTCGATTCGGCTGTTGTTCGGGAGCCGCCTTGGGGCTGCCACTACAGCACAGGCGCCATCTCGGCCGAGCCGGCCGAATGCAGCACGATGATGTTCTTGGAGTCCAGGTGATCG
>JAZBOA010000434.1:0-40504 GCA_036350935.1 Anderseniella sp.
ATTGGCGAAGGCCTGGCGGGTCTTGCCACGGATTTCTTCCGGACCGATGCCGGCAAAGGCGAAGGCGCCGGAGACAGCGATCTCATCAGGCTTGGCCGGATTCACGAACACATGATCATCGGAAGCATCGAAGCGAATGGTGCGCAGAACCTTCATGGGGCCACCCGGTGGAGCGCGCCGAGCAGCGGCAGCGACATGACCTGGCCCTCGCCGGCGGTGAACAGCAGGTTGCCGTCCTCGTCCATGCCGGTCATGCGGCCGGTGAGCAGCCGCCCGCCGTCGCGCACCTGCACATCCTTGCCATCGTCAGGCATGCGGCCGACCCAGTTTTCATGCACCGGTTTGAAGCCGTCATGGCTCCAGGTGTCGATCCAGGTGAGGAAATGGCGGGAGATGGACTCGACCAGCATGGTGCGGTCGATCTCTCCGGCGCCTTCCTCGTGCAGCGTGGTGGCGTCGAGGCGCTCGCCGGGATCGGGGATCGACAGGTCCAGGGTGATGGCGACGTCCAGCCCGACCACCAACCAGGCCGGTTCATCAGCATCGCCGCAGCCAGCGGGAACGAGACAGGTCACTTCCCCGGCCTTTGCTCCATTGACCAGGATGTCGCCCGGCCAGCGGTAATGGACAGCGATCTCGGGTGGGGCGATGGCGCCAAAAGCATCGCCAAACGCCACCAGCAACGCATGGTGCATCTGGGCGGCGCGGGCCAGCGGCACGTCCGGCTCCAGCACCACCGCCATCGACAGCCGGTCCTCGGAGCGCGACCAGAACAGGTCACCAGCGCCGGCGCGGCCGGCAGCGGCATGCGCCACCGCCGCCGCGTGCGCCACCACGCCCGGCGCAACCGCGTTGCCCTTGAGCAGCGGCGGAAATGTCGGGTCGGCCAGCGGGCCATCCTCTGCGGCGAACATCGTCATGGTCTTGCCCGGGCCCTGAGGCCTCAGCCGAGGTCGATCTCGCCAGTGACAGTGTGATCGAGGCCAATGCCGTCCGACTTGATCACGGCGGTCACCGCTACCTTGCCCGACGTCTTGCCGGAAGCGCGCACGGCTTCCTCGATCTTCTGCTGCGAGGTCACGCCGACCTGTTTCAGGAACTTGCGCATCGACATGTTGAACTTGTCGTCATCCATGGCTGGTTACTCCATCTAGTTGTGCAGGATCAGGTGGCAGCTTCGCGTTGCCATCAGTTACTGGCGCACATTGCTGGTCGAATAGACGTTGGCCGCGGACATGCCGAGGCTGTCCAGCACGGCCCACGTACCGACGCCGATTCCGACAGTGGCCACCACTGCAAGAACGAATGCCTTCATGGTCTCACCCTCTCCAGTTATGCGGCCCGTCTTCCGCCATACGGCCCGGACCGTCTTTTGTTGCTGCCCGCTATATAGGGCAAACGCCAGTTTGTACAATTCCCGCCGGGCTGTTGTTTCCGGACAACGGGAGCTCAGTTGGCGGCTGGAACCGTAACCTGCTTCAGCCACTGCACCATTGCTTCGCGTTCATCGTCGTTCGACATTTTCTGCAGCGGCATCTTGGTGCCCGGCACCAGGTGCTGCGGGCCCTTCTCGAACAGTTCGCCGATGGTCTGTTCGTTCCAGACGATGTCCGAGTTGAGCAGCGCGTCCGAGTAGGCATAGCCCGGCAGCGTGCCAGCCTTGCGCCCGAACACGCCATAAAGCGTTGGGCCGGCCCGATTGGCGTCATCGGGCGACAGGGTATGGCAAACCGAGCACTTGCGGGCAAACTGGCGCTCGCCGAGGCTCATGTCCTCAGCACGCTGGAAACGGCGCGGATAAGTGCCGCGGGCGGTTTCAAAGTTGCGGCCAGGTCGGAACTGCCAGAAATGCACCTCGTCATCGAGGCCACCCATGTAGAGCGCATCGCCATCGCCCGAAAACGCCAGCGCCCAGATCGGGCCGTAGGGATTGTCGAGCAGCTTGACCGGCGTCCAGTCGCTCATGTCATACACCGAGACGATGCCGTCACCCCCGCCGACGGCCACCACGTTGTGGGCTGGCGATATTGCCAGCGAGAGGATCGGACGCTCGCGGCTGGCCAGTTCACGAGCGACTTCGCCCGATTCAATGTCGAGGATCGCCGCCGTGCCGTTGAGTGCTCCGAAGGCCAGCGACTTGCCATCAGGCAGTGCGGCCAGCACGTTGATTCCCCAGCCATGCCGGTAGAGCGTGCGCTCCTCCTGGCCATCGGACAGCCGCCACTGGCGGATTGTGCCGTCGGTACCGGTGGTGAACACGTGGTTGCCATCAAGGGAGAAGGCCACGGCATTGATGGTGTTCTGGTGACCGGTCAGCTTGAATTTCAGGCTGCGCGCCTCCAGATCATAGATCCTGACCGTGCGGTCCCACGACGCCGACGCGGCCAGCTTGCCATCCGGTGAAACGGCAAGCCCCACGACTTTCAGCGCATGGGCATCGAAAGCATGGAGCAGCTTGCCCGCCGCGAGGTCCCACAACCGTACGCGGCCATCATCGCTGCCCGACAGCGCCATTTCGCCTCCGGGCAGAAAAGCCACCGCGTTGACCGCGCCGTCATGATCGGTGAGCCGGTGCACCAGCGAAGGCGCGGCGAAATCCTCGACGTTCCATTCCATCATTGAATAGTCGAAGGAACCTGACAGGGCTGTGCCGCCCGAGGGCGACACGGCAACGGCCTTGACCGGTCCGCCGTGACCCTTGAGGCCGCTAGTGCCGGCGCCCTCGGCCATTGCCGGCAGGGTGGCGGCCTGCAACATCCACGTCAGCAGCAGCAGGCACGGATAGGCAAGGCGCCGCCGGACGATTATCCGGCGGTGCTTGCTGGTGCTGGCTTCAGCCAGATTTCCGGTCATGGCCGCCCCATCGAGCTTGACTGCCGCTCATCCGCTACTCCGCGGGCTGGCGGGCGCCCTTGATCTTGCCTGACCTTTCCATTTCCTCGACCCAAAGGTTGTGGTGCTCGCGGGCCCAGTTGGCATCCACGTCGCCCGAGCCCATGGCGTCGAAGGCGCCTTCCATGCCGACAGAGCCGATATAGATGTGGGCAAGGATGATGACGATGAACGCCACGCCGACAATGGCGTGCCAGATCTGGTTGAGCTGCTGCTCCTGGATCGGCGCGATGTCCGTCGGCAGCGAGAAGCCGAAGTTGTTCAGGAAGGCGAAGGTCTTGGCCATGAAAGCCGTCTCGTACGGGAACATCAGCGCAATGCCGGACAGCGACACCGAGATGGTGAGCACCGTCACCGACCAGAAAATCAGCTTCTGACCGGCATTGAACTTCTTCGACGGCGGGTGCGAGCCCTTGGTGAAAAGCCCGCCGCCCTTCATCAGCCAGATGAGGTCATAACGGTTGGGAATGTTGTGCACGACCCACAGCACGAAGGCCAGCGCCACGCCGGCCATGAAGGCGAAGGCGAGGTAATTGTGCAGGTACTTGCCCCACAGCGTGATGAAGGCAAAGGCTTCCTTGCCGATGACCGGCATGAGCACGAATTTGCCAAACAGCATGTTGAGGCCCGAGATGGCCAGTACGATGAAGGATCCAGCCATCAGCCAGTGGGCGAAACGCTCGATGCCGGAAAACCGCGGCACCGTGTAACCGGCCTTGCCGTGCTCGATCTTGATGCGGCCACGCAACACGAAGAACAGCGCCAGCAGGAACACCATGCCGAACAGCGCGTAAGCCGAGTACAGGCTCAAGGGTCCGTTGCGGATGGCGCGCCAGTTGTCGCCTTCCGACTGGATCAACGTGGCGGCGTTCTGGTCGGGGATCGAGACATTGCCCGTTGCCCCCTTGCGGATGGCCTGCCACATCTGGCTGTCAGAGGCATCGCCCTGCGCCTCGGTCTGGACATCCGGGTTGGCGGTCTGGGCCAATGCCGGGCCTGCCGGCTGGGCGACGGCGAGCATGACCATCGCGGCGATGGCGACAAACATGGCGCGTGCGGCGCCAAATACCTTGCTTGTGGTTGTCATAACGCTTTCCCTCGTTGTGCCAGTTCGCCGGTCCGGCCTTTGCCGGCAGGCGCTTGATCGTTGATGATTATCAGGCCGCCTGTCAAAGGCCGCCGCCACCTTGTATCGACATGCGCTGGCGCAGTTGCTCGCGCGCCTCGTCAGTCAGGGGTTCATCCTGCTTGCCCTTGTAGACACCCTTCTCATAGGTCAGGGGCCGGCCGGATTCGGCCTCGTTGCAGCCGGCCAGCAGGCCGGCAGCCGCGACAAGGGCCACAAGTCCGGTCAGTTTGGTTTTCATGCGGTTTTCCAGTTCCCTCGGAATTCAGCTGATCTGTGCGACACCCGCCATGAGGCGTGGCAAAGCATGCGCCGAACGGAGGCGGCAATCGCTTGCCGCCCCTCTATGAATGCCATCGCGTGAAAATTCCCGGACCTGGCATATGCCAGATCCGGGCTGTCGCTGCCGGTATCAGGAACCGGAACCGGGGTAGGCCTTGCCCCAACCCCAGGCACCGGAACCGAAGCCACGGGCCACCACGCGCTCGCGGTAGATGTTCGACACCTGGTCGCCATCACCGGCAAGCAGCGCCTTGGTCGAGCACATTTCCGCACAAAGCGGAAGCTTGCCCTCGGCAAGGCGATTGCGGCCGTACTTCTTGAACTCGATGTCGGAGTGGGCCTCTTCGGGGCCGCCGGCGCAGAAGGTGCACTTGTCCATCTTGCCGCGCGAACCGAAGTTGCCGACCTGCGGGAACTGCGGCGCGCCGAACGGGCACGCGTAGAAGCAGTAACCGCAACCGATGCACAGGTCCTTGTTGTGCAGCACTACACCCTCGGCTGACTGGTAGAAGCAGTCAACCGGGCACACGGCCATGCAGGGTGCGTCGGAGCAGTGCATGCACGCCACCGAGATGGAGCGCTCACCGGGTTTGCCGTCATTGATGGTGACGACGCGACGGCGGTTCACGCCCCACGGCACTTCGTGCTCGTTCTTGCACGCGGTGACACAGGCGTTGCATTCGATGCAGCGCTCAGCATCACAAAGAAACTTCATGCGAGCCATTTGCTGTGTCTCCTTTCTATGCCTTGGTTATGTTGCAGAGGGTGGCCTTGGTCTCCTGCATCTGGGTGACCGAGTCGTAGCCATAGGTCTGCGCCGTGTTGGTCGCTTCACCCAGGACGAACGGATCGGCTCCCTCAGGATACAGGCCACGCAGGTCTTCGCCCTGCATGTGACCGCCGAAGTGGAACGGCATGAAGGCCACGTCCTGGCCGACACGTTCGGTCACCATGGCCTTGACCTTGACCTTGCCCTTCTCGGGGCCTTCCACCCAGACCATGTCGCCGTCCCGGATGCCGAGATTGTTGGCATTGATCGGGTTGATCTCGACGAACATGTCCTGCTGCAGTTCAGCAAGCCACGGGTTGGACCGGGTTTCGTCGCCGCCGCCCTCGTACTCCACCAGACGGCCCGACGTCAGGATGATCGGGTAGTCCTTGGAGAAGTCGGTCTTCTGGATCGACTCGTACATGGTGGGAAGACGATGCATCTTCCGGTCCTTGTAGGTGGCGTACTTGTCAAGCAGGTCGCGACGCGGGGTGTACAGCGGCTCGCGGTGCAGGGGCACCGGATCCGGGAACGTCCACACCACGGTACGGGCCTTGGCGTTGCCGAACGGGGCGCAGCCATGCTTGATGGCAACGCGCTGAATGCCGCCCGACAGGTCGGTCTTCCAGTTGACGTTGTCCAGCTTTTCCAGGTCGTCCTCGGTACCGGCCACCTTCTTGATAGCCGCCATTTCCTCGGCCGTCAGGTCACCTTCCCAGCCCAGCTTGCGCAGCATGCCGTAGGTGAATTCAGGGTAACCGTCCTGAATTTCCGAGCCTGCGGAGTACGAGCCCTCGGCCAGCAGGTTGGCGCCGCCCCACTCGTCCGGCGCCTTGACGCCGAAGCGGGCACGGAAGGTCAGACCACCTTCCGCCACCGGCTTGGAAGTGTCGTACAGGTTCGGCGTGCCGGGATGGTTCATCTCCGGCGTGCCCCAGGTTGGCCAAGGCAGGCCGTAGTAGTCGCCATCGGCCGGGCCGCCACGTGCCTGCAGCGTCGTCTTGTCGAACGTGTGCTGGTTGGCCATGTGCAGCTTGAGGCGCTCCGGCGACTGGCCGGTGTAGCCGATGGTCCACATGCCGCGGTTGAACTCCCGCGTCAGGTCCTCGATGAGCGGCTCCTTGACGGTGAGCGAGCCCATCTTGACCTCTTCCACCTTGATGTTGCGGAAGATGCGGTCAGCAAATCCGAACTTCTCGGAGAACATCTGCAGGATGACGTGATCCGGCAGCGACTCGAACAGCGGGTCGATGACCTTCTCGCGCCACTGCAGTGAGCGGTTGGACGCGGTAACGGAACCGGAGGTCTCGAACTGCGTCGAGGCCGGCAGCAGGTAGACGCCGTCCTTGCGGGTGTGCATGACCGCCGACATGGTCGGGAACGGGTCAACCACGACCAGCATGTCGAGCTTGGCCATTGCCTTCTGCATGTCGGGCAGACGGGTCTGCGAGTTGGGCGCGTGGCCCCAGAACACCATTGCCTTGAGGTTGTCAGGCTGGTCGATGTTCTCCTTCGCTTCAAGGACACCGTCGATCCAGCGCGAGACGGGGATGCCCGACTCGTTCATCATCGGCTTGTCCTTGCCGTCCTTGTCCTTGATGGCCGAGAAACGGGTCTTCAGCCAGCCCAGGTCTTCCTCCCAGACGCGGGCCCAGTGCGCCCACGAACCGGCGGCCAGGCCGTAGTAACCCGGCAGCGTGTCCATCAGAACGCCGAGGTCGGTGGCGCCCTGCACGTTGTCGTGGCCGCGGAAGATGTTGGTGCCGCCGCCGGCAACGCCCATGTTGCCGAGTGCGAGCTGCAGCACGCAGTAGGCGCGAGTGTTGTTGTTGCCGTTGGTGTGCTGGGTGCCGCCCATGCACCAGATCACGGTGCCGGGCTTGTTCTGGACCATGGTGCGGGCAACCCGCTTGAGCTGCGAGCCGGGTACGCCGGTGACGCGCTCAACCTCTTCAGGAGTCCACTTGTTAACCTCTTCCCTGATGAACTCCATGCCCCAGACGCGGCGGGCGATGAAGTCCTTGTCTTCCCAGCCGTTCTCGAAGATGTGGTACAGGATGCCCCAGATCAGCGCCACGTCGGTGCCGGAACGGAACCGGACATACTCGGTGGAATGGGCAGCCGTGCGGGTGAAGCGCGGGTCGCACACGATGAACGCCGCGTTGTTCTCTTCCTTGGCCTTCAGCATGTGCAGCAGCGACACGGGGTGTGCTTCTGCAGGATTGCCGCCGATCAGGAAGATGGCACGCGAATTGTGGATGTCGTTGTACGAGTTGGTCATCGCGCCGTAGCCCCAGGTGTTGGCAACACCTGCGACCGTGGTCGAGTGACAGATACGCGCCTGATGGTCGACGTTGTTGGTGCCCCAGTAGGCCGCGAACTTGCGGAACAGGTAGGCCTGTTCGTTGTTGCTCTTGGCGGAGCCCAGCCAGTAGACCGAATCGGGACCCGACTTTTCGCGGATCTCGAGCATCTTGTCGCCGATTTCGTTGATGGCGTCTGCCCAGGACATCCGTACCCATTTGCCGTCAACCAGCTTGGTCGGATACTTCAGGCGGCGCTCACCGTGGGCGTGCTCGCGAACGGCAGCTCCCTTGGCGCAATGCGCACCAAGGTTGAACGGGCTGTCGTAGCCGGGCTCCTGGCCCACCCACACGCCGTTCACCGTCTCGGCCAGGACCGTACAGCCCACCGAGCAGTGCGTGCACACTGATTTCTTGATTTCAACTGCGCCGGATACATTCGCCGCCTCGGCCTTGCGCACCATGCCTGGTGCGAGCGAAGCTGCCGCTGCAAGCCCGCCAACAGCAAGGCCTGAACGGCGCAAGAATGTACGCCTGTCTATCGCTCCACCGGTCAGATCGGTGAGGGCCGATGACAGTCGAGGGCCGAACGCAACCTCTCCCGTCTTCTTCCTGAGCATGATCATCCTCCAGAATGGACGCCCGTAACGGGCATCCGGGTTTCTTCAACGTTTCTCAGCGACTGATGCCGAACAAATTCAGCAATCAGAAGCCGGCAAGCTTGTAGTAGGTCTTGACGTGATCGGTTTCCCGATAGCCGGCAGCGCCTTCAACAGGGGCTGCTGCTTCCGCACCCGCCGAACCGGCTGCAATTGCCGCCGTCCCGGTGACCGCGGACACACCGGCAAGCTTGAGGAAATCGCGGCGGCCGGTTGCCACCTTGTCATTTCCCTTTGCCATTTTCCGCTCCTTCAGTGAGGGACGGTTGCCCGCCCCGGTTGCCAGGTCCCTCCTTGCGGACAAGGTCCTGTTTTCAGTCGAGGTTCAGACCATCGAGAAGGCCTGTTCCTCCACGTCCATGAATGCCGCACCCAACTGGCCGATGCAGGCATAGAAAACCGATGACCTGGCGCCTTCCAGGTCGGTGAAAAAGGTCTTTGCCCACGGGCCGATATGGGCATTGAAAAAGCGCTTCTGTTCGGTGAGGTCGGCGGCGCCATCAAAGTCGCCCATGATCAGGCCGGCCATCATCTCACACAGCGCGGCGATGTTGTCCTCGGGCTCGCTGACGTCGTCACGCCGGGCGATGCCGAGGCGGGCCATGTCGTTGCGGAGCCTGGCCAGCGGCTTTTCGTTGAGGAAACCGGTGATGTAGTAGGAGCCATAGGGCACAAGCTCGCCGCGGCCGACACCGATGAACAGGTCGTGAAATTCGCGGGCCGCCTCCTCGGGGGTGGTGCCGGACGATACGCGGGCCAACGCTGCCACCGCCTTGCCTATAGGCGTGTCATCGCCGGTCATGCCGGCAAACGTGTCGAGGTCTGCACGCGACGGACCAGCGCGCAGCGCATGTGCGAGCAAACGGTACACGTTCGCCCGCAGCATATCCTCTTCGGTGATTTGCAGTGCTAGCCTCGCCTCGCCCATATCTGCCAGGCCGCAACTGCGATTGTTGTTTTGCAGCGCACGACCGTTTCCTCCTTAGATTTGAGGTACAGAATGCCGCAGGCTGTTGCAGTCGGGCAAGCTGAATCGGACCGGGTGGGCTGCGAATCCGCTATCTGGTAATGCCCAGTAAATTACTCGACAATTATCCGGGGCGCGGCGCGCTTCTGTCCGGCTGCGTCTCCTTCAATGGACGCCCAGATTTTCGCGGCGATATCGCGGTAGATTCCGGCATGCAGGGAATCTGGCGCCGACACCACAATGGGCTGGCCCGCGTCAGAGCGTATCCGCAGGTCCTTGTCGAGCGGCACTTCGCCGAGGAACGGCAGGCCCAGTTTCTCCGCCTCGTCGCGGGCCCCGCCGTGGCCGAAAATCTCGTGTCTTTCCCCGCACTTGGTGCATACGAAGAAGCTCATGTTCTCAACAATGCCGAGCACTGGCACATCAACCCGTCGGAACATGTTGAGACCCTTGCGGGCATCGATGAGGGCGAGGTCTTGCGGGGTCGACACGATCACCGCACCTGACAGCGGAGTCTGCTGGGCAAGGGTGAGCTGGGCATCGCCGGTGCCGGGCGGCATGTCAACGATCAGTACGTCCAGATCGCCCCAGGCCACCTCGCGCAGCATCTGCTGCAAAGCGGACATCACCATCGGCCCGCGCCAGATCATCGGGGTGTCTTCTTCGACCAGGAAGCCCATGGACATGGCCTGCAGACCGAATCCCTGCAGCGGCTTCAGCGTGCGCGAGCCCGGGGCCACCGGTTCGGGCCGGCCGGTGATGCCCAGCAGGCGCGGTACCGAAGGACCGTAGATGTCGGCGTCGAGTATGCCTACCTTCAGGCCGTTGGCCTGCAGGCCCAGCGCCAGGTTGACTGCGGTGGTCGACTTGCCGACGCCGCCCTTGCCGGATGCAACGGCCACTATATGCCTGACGCCGGGAACGCCGGCCATGGTCTGGGCGGCTTGCGCCTTGGGACCGGGAGCTCCGCGTTCTGCCATGGGCGGCGGCGGTGCCATGTTGGCGCCGGCAGGTGGCGGGGTGCGCCCGGCCGCAGGCTTCGAGCCACCCTTCACCTCGGCGGTCAGCGCCGCCATTACCTTGTTGACGCCGGGCACCTTGGACACGGCCTTCTCGGCGGCCTGCCGCAATGGCTCGAGCTCGGCGGCGCGCCTGGCGTCAACCGTGATCGCGAACATCACGCTGTCGCCGGAAATGACCGGGTCCGACACCAGTCCCAGCGACACCAGGTTGCCCTCCAGATCCGGGCCGCGGACTTTTGACAAGGCCGTCATAACATCCTGTTTTTCGATCATGTCGCACTCCCCGAAATGTCCGGACCGGCAGCCGCTGGCTGCCGGATCATATCCATGTGGTGGTTGAGAGCTGGCCGTAGCCAGCGACTGGAGGTCAGCGCCGGCGCGGCAAACCGCCCAGTTCGACGGTGATGTCGCTGGCGATACGGTTCACCAGATCGCCCAGCACCTGGATGCGCTGGTCGGTGATGCGGGCAGATGGCCCGGATACCGAAATCGCACCCAGCGGATCGCCATGCTCATCGAACACCGCCGAAGCCACACAGCGCAAGCCAATGGCGTTTTCCTCGTCATCGACGGCATAACCACGCTGTTCGCACGCTTCAAGATCCGGGAAGAGGGCTTCCAGCGTGGTGTGGGTATGCGAGGTTTCGCGGGTCAATTCACGGCCATGCAGCAACTTGCGCGCGGCCTCGTTGCCAAGGTTGCACAGGATCGCCTTGCCGACGCCTGAACAGTGCATGCGGGCGCGGCCGCCGGGGCCGGCAATGGCGCGCATCATCTTGTGGCATTCGACCTGCGCCAGATAGACGATCTCGCCACGATCGGCGATGCCCAGGTTGACGGTCTCGCCTGACTGCTCCATCAGCCGGCGCATGTAGGGCCGGGCAATGGTGACAAGATCGCGCGAGCGCACGAAGGCCGATCCAACCCGGAACGCCTGTACTCCGATCAGCCAGACGGAGCGCTCGTTGTCGAAGCGCACATAGCGCTCGTTCTGCAGCGTGGTGAGCAGCCGGTGAGCCGTCGAGTTGGGCAGGCCCACTTCCTGGGCAACCTCTGACAGCGACAGGCCCGGTGCGTGATAGGACAATGCATTCAGAAGCTTCAGCGCCCGGCTGAGAGACTGCACCTGGCCCGATGCCCGCAGCACATCCTTGCTGGGGACGCGCAATTCCTCGCGGCGGGCGGCATCCTTGTCCTTGTCCAATAGTTCGTTTTCCAGCATAGAGGTTCTCGCCTGACTTGTGCCATTGCGCCCGGCAACGCTATTCAGGCTTCAACGTGGAACCTGAACATTCGTTGCCCGGCAGACTTCTTGTGGTTATTGAGACCTTCGTACCCTGTCCAATCCACATTGTGGAATTAAAACCCGGTAACCAGACCCGTTATCGACCATGTTATCCCAGATCGTGGTTTAACCCACCACAGAATGAAGAGGAAAGCAATTCCATATGTGGGATACCCTGGTGCACAATGCGTACTGGCTGGTGTACGGCGGGACGATACTTGAAGGCGAAACCGCGCTGCTGCTGGGTTCGCTCGCGGCCAGCCAGGGGGCGATCGAACTGGTCTGGGTCATCATTGCCGCCTTTGCCGGCGCGACGACGGGGGACCAGATCAGCTACCAGGTGTTCCGCCGCTTCGGGCCGGGCCTCGTCAGCCGCAGCGAAACCCTGAAGCGGCGTTCGGAGAAAGCCCGCCGGCTTCTCAAGGGCCATCCGGTAAAGTTCATCATCATGTCGCGATTCTTCTGGGGACTGCGTTCGGCGTGCATGCTGGCGCTGGCTGCATCCGACGTGCCCAGCCGGGTCTTTGTTCCAGCCAACCTGTTTGCCTGCGCTCTGTGGGCGGCCATCATCGGCTCACTTGGCTACGTGTTTTCCGGCTGGGCCGCGCAAGCCATCAGTACCATGGACACCGTATCGGGGCGGGCGCCCGCCATAGTCGGCGGCGTTGCCCTGTTTGCCGGCATCGTGGTGCTGGGGCGCTATGCGGTGCTCAGGTTCTGGCGTTCGCGCGAAACGCTTTAAGGCATGCAGGTTCAAGGCCTGCCGGCCACCGGCGCTGCCACCGGCAGCCCGTCGATCCAGTCCATGATATCGGCGTAAACCGTCTCGCGCTGCTTGTCGTGCAGCAGCATGTGATAGCCTTGCGGGTAGACCTCAACGCGGTTCGGCTGGCTCAATGCCGCCATCACCTTGCGGGTCGGCGCTGCCGGCACCACCTCGTCCTTGCCGCCATACAGATACAGCACCGGCAGGCCCAGCCGCGGCGCGGCGGCTGCCGCCTCGTCCATCAGCGTCACCAGCCCATAGAGCGTATCGAACCGGCTTTGCTTAATGAGCTGGGGATCGCGGGAGTACTCCTTCAGCCACTCGATATTGTCGCTCGGCCAGATCTTGAGCTGGGAGCCGGTGGCTGTCTGGTCCGGCACGGTGTGAGCGGTGACCCAGAGCGCGGTCTTGAGGATCGGGTTCATGGAGCGCCAGCCCCAGATGGCCGGCGCCACAAGAACGAGGCCGTCCGCGTCGAGGCCGCCACCGGCGGCAGCCTTCATTGCCACCGCGCCGCCCATCGAGATGCCTACCACATAGACCGGCAGCCCCGGGTGACGGACCCGTACCTGACCGACAAATCCCTTGAGGTCATCAGCCATTACGTCGCCGCCTGCCCAGCCGCCCCGCTTGTGCGCGGCGGTGCGCCCGAAGCCGCGCTGATCATATGCATAGGTGGAAATGCCGCGCCGCGCGAACCACGGTGCGGGCAGCCGGAATACGCCGGCATATTCGTTGAAGCCGTGCACCGCCACGAACACCGCTTTCGGGCGCGCCGCCTGCCAGTGCGACACGGCAAGCCGCTCGCCGTCGCGGGAGACGTAGTATTCATCCGTGAGGCGGGCGGAGGCGATTGCCGAACCGGTTTCCAGCAGTTGCGGCGAGGCACAGCCCTGCACGGCCAGCACCGCCGCCAGCCCGGCAGCGCCAGCCAGCGCCCTCACACCAGTCCTCTTGGTCCACCTCGTCACAAGGTCAATCAAGACACAAGCGCCTTAACATCGCCTTGCAATACCGGCAAAAGCTCTGCCTCGAACCATGGGTTCTTTTTCAGCCACGCGGTGTTGCGCCAGGACGGGTGCGGCAGCGGCATGACGCGCACCGGCGCCAGCGCGCGGTATTCCCGCCAGTTGCTGACCGTTTCGGTGAGGGTGCGCCGGCGGCGACCGGCCAGGTGCCAGGCTTGAGCGTACATGCCGATGGCCAG
The DNA here is from genome assembly GCA_036350935.1 of Anderseniella sp. Lineage (GTDB taxonomy): Bacteria > Pseudomonadota > Alphaproteobacteria > Rhizobiales > Aestuariivirgaceae > Anderseniella. The sequence continues at coordinate 13,279 of JAZBOA010000434.1, forward strand.
CACGCATTCCAATTGCGGCATGGCAGCCATCAGCCGGTCGCGCCAGGCAGGCGCGCATTCAGGCCGCGGCGGCAGGTCGCCACCCTTGTCATCAAGACCCGGGAAGCAGAACCCCATCGGCATGATGGCCACCCGGGCTGCGTCGTAGAAGATGTCCGCGCCAACGCCCATCCAGGCCCGCAGCCTGTCGCCCGACGGGTCGGTGAAGGGCCTGCCCGAGGCATGCACCCGGGTGCCCGGCGCCTGCCCTGCAATCAGCAGCCGAGCCGTTGACGACACCTGCAGCACCGGCCTCGGCTCATGTGGCAGGGGAGACTTGCCGGGTGCGGGTTGATCCCGGCAGAGGCGGCAGGCACGGGCACGCGCTGCGATAACGTGCAGGTCTTCGCGGCTCACGCTTTCGCGCTCGGCCGCGCCGATACGGCCTCGTGCCAGCGCTTCAGGCTGGTGTGGCTGTCCTTCATCTGCACCCTGGCCACCCGCATGAAATCGATGGCGCAAAGGGCGTCGATATCGGCGACCGAATAGCTGTCACCGGCGATGAACTCGCGGCCTGAAAGCTCGCTGTCCAGATAATCCAGCATGAACTCGATGCGTGGCACGTTGGACGCGCCCCAGTCGGGAAACTGTGGGGTTTCCAGATGCGCCATCTTGGGGTTCGAGTGGCGGAAGGCATGGGCGATGGGGTGCATCAGGTAGAGCTCCATGCGGCGTTGCCACATCTCCACAATGCCTTTTTCCTCCGGCGTGGCGCCGAACAGCGCAGGCTCGGGGTGCAGCGCCTCGAAGTAGCGGCAGATCGCCATGGCCTCGCAGATACAACGTCCGTCATCCAGTTCGAGCACCGGAATGCGCATGAACGGGTTGCGCTTCAGCATCTCCTCGCTCTTGTGCTCCTCAGCCATGATGTCGATGTGGCGGCGCTCCACCTCGATGCCCTTCTCGGCAAGGAAAATGCGAACCCGGCGCGGGTTCGGCGCGCGGTTGTCCTCGATCAGGATCATCTGGCCTGCAAGCCTCCGTTAATCAGCGATCTGAAATGATTCAAATTCTTCCAGCCATCTTGGCTGATTGATAACCGCCCCTGCAAGGCTCGTATTAATCATTTGCAGCCGACAATGGCTGGCGGATTTGCGGTCAGCGCCCACGGGCGCCAGGCCACTTACGGATATCTCCGAAGGAAACGGAAAGCGCACAATGTCAGCGACAGCCGACATCACGACAGACGGCCAGACGCCAGACCGCCTCGGCGGCGAGCCCGTCCGGCCTGAGCATGCAGGAGAGAAGGGCGTTACCGGTTCGTGGGAGCCGGAGCTGCTGCCCCTGTTCGTGCGCAACCAGCTGCGCGTCGCGTTCGCCATGCCCTTGCTGGGCTTCTTCCTGGCGGTAGCCATCCACACCTGGACCAACTGGCTGGTGGCCGCAAGCTGGTTCGGCAGTTGTCTCGCCGCCCATGCCATCCAGTACTACCTTTGCCGGTTCTACGAGATGAGCGCGCCGGAGCAGCGCGCCTCGCGTGAATGGATCGGCATGCTGACCGCGTCGGAAACCCTGATCGCGGTGTGCTGGTTCATGCCGCTGTTCGCCTACTGGCAGCCGGGCAACCAGCTGCAGCATATCTTCCTGATCTCCATCGTCATGGCGCTCATCTCGGTGCGGGTGCTTACCGCCGGCAACTACATGCCGGTCATCATTGCCGGCACCGGCATCATCTCGCTGGCTACCGTGGTGCGCTGCCTGATGGAAACCGGCGTCCTCTACGTGACGCTCGGCGCGGTGGTGATTATCGCCGAGATATTCTTCGTGCAGCTTTCGCGCCGCCTGCAGGGCACTGCCCGCGAAATGCTGGTGTTCAAGGCGGAACGGGAAGCACTGATCGGCAAGCTGGATGGCGCATTGTCGGAAGCCGAGGAAGCGCGCAGCAAGGCCGAGGAGGCCAATCGCGCCAAGTCCCGGTTCCTGGCGACCATGAGCCACGAACTGCGCACGCCGCTGAACGCCATTCTCGGCTTTTCCGAGATCCTGTCGAAGGAGATGATGGGGCCGCACACAGTGCCGGTCTACAAGTCCTACTCCGATGACATCCACTACTCCGGCGACTACCTGCTCAAGCTGATCAACGACATTCTCGATCTGTCCCGGATCGAGGCCAACCGGCACGATCTGGCGTTCGAGCCGGTGGATCCCTCTGGCGAGGCGATGGACAGCGCCGAACTGATGTCGCTTCAGTTGAAGCGGCGCGGACAAACGGTGGTGTTCGACTTCCCGGCAGAGCCAATCAGGGTGCTTGGCGACAAGCGCGCCATGCGCCAGATCTGGCTCAACCTCCTGTCCAATGCGAGCAAGTTCAGCCCGGAAGGCTCGCGGATCGTACTGCGCGCCCTGCAACGGCCCAACGGCAACGTGGTCATATCGGTCAGCGACGAGGGTCCGGGCCTGGATGCGGCGGAGCTGGACAACATGCGCACCGCCTTCGCCCGCGGCCAGTACGCCCAGAAGAAGGCCATTGATGGCGCGGGCCTTGGCCTGACCATCGTCAACGGGCTGGCAGAACTGCACGAGGCGCTGCTGCACCTGCAACCAAACCACCCGGCAGGCCTTACCGCGATGGTGGAGTTTCCGTCGCACAAGGTACTGGGCACGGTGCGGGCAAGGCTGGCGGACGCCAGCCAGCACATGCCGGCAACCCAGCGCCGGCTGATCGAGCTCACTGCCTGAGCAGGCGCTTCAGCGTTGCGGCGCGGCGTTCATTTCCACCGCCGTCTGGACAAGCCCGGCGGCAAGCGCCCCTGCTGATCCATCGGTTTCGGGGTGGCAGCCTGCCAACAACACCGGCCTGCCCAGCGCGGCGCAAAGCCGGGCGTAATCCGGATGGCCGTCATCTGCGGCAACCATGCAATGGCCGGCCGCGCCGGGCCGTAGCCGCTCCAGCAGCAACGCCGCCACCATGGCGCCCGATCCATCAACAATGACCGGCACCTGCTGCATCCGGGCAGCAATGATTGCTCCCGCCACGGCGGCGGTCTCGCGCCCGCCCATGCGGCGCAGCACTTCCAGGGGCGCATCGGCATGACTGGCATGGCGCTCATGCGCCGCCCGCGCCACCGTTAACAACGGCCCGCCGTCGCGCGGGCCAAGCAGGCAGGCCGCCATTGCCGCTACTGCCGCGCCATGGCCGGCAGCGGCTGCCCGAACGGCAAGCAGGTCAGCGCCGCCTGCAGTTGCCTCCATGCCATAGGCGATGGTGGCGGCGCAGTCGGCTTCTTCCATCGCCGCGCCGCTGGTGAAATCGCGAACGGGCAGTTCAGGCGCCAGTTCGAACACCCGAAGCCCCAGACCGAAGCGGTCACACAACCTGCACACAAGCGCTTCCTGCTGTTGCGCCGCACCGACCAGCGCCTCGATCAAGGCGATGTCCTCGCCGCTGGCCGCAACCGCAACGGGCGCGTGCGCAGCGGCAAACACGGCCAGCACCGGGCGGCGCAGCAACGGCCTTTCACGGCCTTGCCAGCGGGCAAGCCACGCAGCCGTTGAAGCCATCATGCCGCCGCTTGCCGGTGCCTGCAGGCCCTGCTCCGCATTCGCGGGGTCTGAAGAGCCTGAACATGAAGAGCCTTCGGGCGCGGCTGGCAACTCGTCGACCAGATCGAGAATGTCGTTGAACGGCAGGGGGCCAGGGCGCTTGTTCATCGGGTGAAGATGCTTTCGGTTTGGCTTGGGCTGGCGGATGCTGCGAACGAATACACACAACGGCGTCCACCGGACAACCGTCCACGGTGTCTTAACCCGCGATTTACCAGCTTTGTTGACCAAGCGTTGAAGGAGGCAACGTATGGTCACCTCATCTTCAGAACGATGAGGTTTGAGCGCATGCACGCCTGGATTGGTTTCTTCTTCAGCTGCGCCATGATTGTGGCGGCCGCCATGGCCAAGTCCGGCAACCTGACATTGCCGGAGCAGATCGGCGGTTCGGCAAGCATGGAGTTCATGTTCTTCCTCGGCTGTGCCGGCTTCAGCGCGGGGCTGGCCATGCTGGCGCCGAGCCACTCGTCGGCAAGGCTTGCGTCGATGTGGTCGGCTGGCGCGCTGGCGGTTGTCGTGGTCGCGTTGAACTTGACCAACCTGACCGGCAAGCCCGGCGCCGCGCGCGAGGTTGAACCGGCTCCGCCTGTGCTGAGCGAACCTGAGAAGAAAGAACAGTCCGACGATGCCGCCGTGGCGCCGGTGGTCAAGTTCGAGCTCAAGCGCACCGTCACCGACAAGGACTGGACACCGTTCCAGGATATCGACTACCGCATCCGCCAGATGGAGCGCGAGATGCCGCCACAGCCGGAGAACAGTGAAGCCAATCCAGCCAACATTCCACCGCAGTGACGCCTGTTCACGATCATGCAAGCGGCCAATGGCGCCATTGAACCTGCGGTGGCCTGCGTGCTAGGCGGTTGGTCCGTCAACATCAGGCAACTTCACCACCAGCAGCGGCACCAGATGACCCAGCCCCCTTCCCTGCCGATCAGAAGCCCATGCATCAAGCTTTGCGTGATCGAACCGGATTCGGGTTTCTGTATCGGCTGTGGCCGGTCGCGTGAGGAGATTGCAGGCTGGGTAGGGTTCACCGCAGGGCAGCGTGACACGCTCATGCTCGAACTGCCGGAGCGGCTGAAGAACCTGACCCGCAACAAGACCCGCCGGGGCGGCCGCCGCGGACGGTTTGAGCGGGATGATTGATAGCAACGAGAAGGCACTGACATGCTAGCAAAACCCCGCGCCGACCTGGTTCCGAACACGCCGGATTACGAGCGCATGCCGCTGGTCAAGGCGACCGGCTTTCGCGAGTACGACGCGCGCTGGCTGTTCGAGAAGGAGATCAACCTTTACGGCATCCAGGCACTTGGCCTGGGCCTGGGCACCTATCTTCACCAACGTGGCGTGAAGCCCCACATCGTCACGGGGCACGACTTTCGCGGTTATTCCAACTCCATCAAGCAGGCATTGACCGTGGGCCTGATGGCGTCCGGCTGCACCGTCTACGACATCGGGCTGGCGCTGTCGCCAATGGCCTATTTCGGGCAGTTCGCGCTGGATGTGCCGGCCGTTGCCATGGTCACCGCCAGCCACAACGACAATGGCTGGACGGGCGTGAAGATGGGCTGCGACCGGCCGCTCACGTTCGGGCCGGACGAGATGACGGCACTCAAGGAGATCGTGCTGAGCGGCAACTGGCAGACACGCGGCGGCGGGGCGCTGGTGCATGTGTCTGACCTGGAGGAGAAGTATATCGCCGACCTCATCAAGGGCGGGCCCGTAAAGCGCAAGCTCAAGGTCGTGTGCGCCTGCGGCAACGGCACGGCGGGCGCCTTCGCGCCAAAGGTGCTGGAAGCCATGGGCGTCGAGGTGATACCGCTAGACTGCGAGCTTGATCACTCGTTCCCGCGCTACAATCCGAACCCCGAAGACATGGAAATGCTGCATGCCATGCGCGATGCCGTGCTGGAAACCGGCGCCGACGTGGCGCTGGGCTTTGACGGTGACGGCGACCGGTGCGGCGTGGTGGACAACGAGGGCAACGAGATTTTTGCCGACAAGGTGGGCGTGATGCTGGCGCGGTTCATGTCGGCCGAGCACCCCGGCGCTCAGTTCGTGGTCGACGTGAAATCCACCGGCCTGTACATGACCGACCCGGTGCTGAAGGCGCAAGGCGCGCGCACCGACTACTGGAAGACCGGCCACTCCTACATGAAGCGGCGTACCAACGAGCTTGGCGCCATTGCCGGCTTTGAGAAGTCGGGGCACTACTTCCTGCGCGAGCCCTATGGTCTTGGCTATGACGACGGGCTGGCGTCTGCCATTGCAGTGCTGCGGATGCTTGACCGGCAGCCAGACAAGTCCATGGCCGATCTTTATCGCGACCTGCCCAAGACCTGGGGCTCACCGACCATGAGCCCGCACTGCGCCGACGAGGCCAAGTACGGCATCGTCGAACAGGCGGTGAAGTACTTCCAGAAGATCGCGGCCGACGGCGGCAAGCTGGCCGGTCAGCCGATCCGCGAACTGGTGACGGTCAACGGTATCCGCATCGTGTTGCAGGACGGCACCTGGGGGCTGGTGCGCGCGTCGTCCAACAAGCCTGAACTGGTGGTGGTGTGCGAAAGCCCGACCTCGGAAGAGATGATGAAGGCGATGTTCAAGGCCATCGACATGCACCTGTCCGATTATCCGGAAGTCGGCGAATACAACCAGAAGATTGCTTGAGCCCAACAGATCAGGGCAGCACCTTTACGCCGGCATTCGCAGCAGCCTTGCGCAACGCCTTGTCCAGCGTGGCGAGAGGCACGCCGGCGCGAGCTGCCAACTCCAGATAGGCTGCATCGTAAGAGGTCAGCCCGTGCTCCCGCGCGAGCATGACGATGCCTGCAGAAGCCAGGTTTCCTGCTGCGTCATCGATCGTGACAGGCAGACTCGCCAGCAAATGCAGCCGCTCATCGGTATCAGCGGCCGTTACCCGCCCGCGCCGTTCGGCCTGCAACAGGACATTCGCAACTTCGAGCGGCCAAAGCGCGGGAACGATTGCCCCCTTTTCGGCCACCACTTCCTGCAGGGCGTCTGAACCACTGTCTGCTTCATCCTGGAACAGCCACGATACCGCCACCGAGCAATCCAGCACCAGTGCGCTCACCGGCGGCCCTCGTCACGCAAGCTCTTCCAGTCGAGCCCACCCAACCGGCTTTGCTCCCTCAGCCCATTCAGTTTCTGAAAGGCTGCCTTGGCAGCAGCACTGGGAACGCGGGTTGCGGGCACAAGTTTCGCAACAGGTACGCCGCGCCGGGTAATCAGGATTTCCTCGCCCTGGCGTGCGAGTTCCAGCAGCTCTGACAGATGTGTCTTGGCTTCAAATGCACCCACTTCTTTCATGAACCGCACCATCAAACTAGTTTATCAACTGGTTTAATATAGCAATGAGCGAGCCGTTCTTCAATGCCGCAGCCGACATGCCTTGGCGCGTTGTCTCCGGCAGGGACCTGAATCAATGCAAGATCTGGCTGAGGAACAGTCTGGTGCGTTCTGACTTCGGGTTCTTGAAGAACTCTTCCGGCTCGTTCTGCTCAACGATCTGGCCCTGGTCCATGAAGATCACGCGGTTGGCCACCTGGCGGGCAAAGCCCATCTCGTGGGTCACGCACAGCATGGTCATGCCTGACTCGGCCAGATCCACCATCACCTCGAGCACTTCCTTGATCATTTCCGGGTCAAGGGCAGACGTCGGCTCATCGAACAGCATGATGCGCGGGTTCATGCACAGCGAGCGCGCAATGGCGACGCGCTGCTGCTGACCGCCGGAGAGCTGACCGGGATACTTGTGCGCCTGCTCGGGGATCTTCACCTTTTCGAGGAACTTCATTGCAACTTCCTCGGCTTCCTTCTTGGGCATCTTGCGGACCCAGATCGGCGCCAGCGTGCAGTTCTCCATGATGGTCAGGTGCGGGAACAGGTTGAAGTGCTGGAACACCATGCCGACCTCGCGGCGGATCTCGTCGATCTTCTTGAGGTCATCGGTGAGCTCGATGCCGTCAACGACGATCTTGCCCTTCTGGTGCTCTTCCAGCCGGTTGATGCAGCGGATGAGCGTGGACTTGCCCGAGCCGGATGGCCCGCAGATCACGATGCGCTCTCCGCGGTACACGGTAAGGTCAATGTCGCGCAGCACGTGGAAGTCGCCGTACCACTTGTTCATCTTGGATATCTGGATGGCGACGTCGTCGGTGATGCGCATGGCCGATGAAGCCGCAGCCTGCTTTGCGCTGAGCGCCTTGCTGGCAGCAGAGGCTTTCGAGGCGCTGTCAGTACTGGCCGGTGCAGCACGCCGTGCGGTCGTGGACTTGGCGGCGGCCTTCTTCGCTGCTGCCTTCTTCGCCGGTGCTTTCCTGGTAGTTGCCTTGGCCATTGGTCAGGTCCTGTCGTTGAAAAAGATTAGCGTTTGTGGCCGGTGTCGAGCTTGCGTTCCATGAACATGGAATAGCGCGACATGCCGAAACAGAAGATCCAGAACAGTGCTGCCGCCGCGAACAAGCCGGTCGAGTGGGTTTGCGGCGCCGCCCAGTTGGCGTCGGTGTTGGCGGTCTGGATGATCAACAGCAGGTCATAGAGGCCGATGATCGACACCAGCGTCGTGTCCTTGAACAGGCCGATGAAGGTGTTGACGATGCCGGGGATGACCAGCTTCAGCGCCTGCGGCAGGGTGATCAGGCCCATGTTCTGCCAGAAGGTCAGCCCCAGCGCCTGGGCCGCCTCGGTCTGACCCTTGGGGATTGCCTGCAGGCCGCCGCGCACCACTTCCGCCATATAGGCGGACGAGAACAGCGCCACCCCGACCAGAGCCCGCAGCAGCTTGTCGAAGTTAGTGCCCGGCGGCAGGAACAGCGGCAGCATCACCGAGGCCATGAACAGCACGGTAATCAGCGGCACCCCGCGCCACAATTCGATGAAGGCCACAGAAAACAGCTTGACGACAGGCATGTTGGAACGGCGCCCAAGCGCCAGCAGGATACCCAGCGGCAACGAGGCCACGATGCCGGTCACCGCGATGACCAGCGTCACCAGCAGGCCGCCCCATTGCGAGGTTTCCACGTAGGTGAGACCGAAGTCGACAGACAGGATCGTCAGCAGCAGCGCCGCCACGCCCGCAATCGCCAGCGAAGCGATCAGCGCCAGCTTGCTGTCGATAATCTTTGCAATGAAGCCAAGGAACAGGATCGGCAGCACCGCCGCCGCCACGAACAGGTAGGTGGTGAACCACGTCGAGCCGGTAATGTCGAAATGGCCGCCGGTCAGCAGGATCAGCGCCATGATGGGGTAGATGGTGAGCAGGAAAACGGCATTCACCGTCTTGAAGGGCAGGCTCGGTATCAGCATCGGCACAAGCGCCAGAATGCCGACAATGAACACGATGTTCACCCGCCAACGCTCGGCGACCGGATAGAACCCGTAGATCCACTGGCCGAACCGCGCTCCTGCCATGGCCCAGCAGGCGCCTTCCTGGCGGCCTTCGCCGCGGCAGGCCTCGCCATTCTCGCCCACAAAGACTGCATGGATGACCGCCCAGTCGAGCACCAGCCAGGCGATGTAGGCAGCGATGCCGCCCATCACCACGGTCAGCACCGACTGGATCGGCGTCGGGAACAGGTTCTCGCGCATCCAGCCTTGCAGGCCGGTGATGTTGGCTGGCGGAGGCGAGGCCGGCACCTCCTGGGTGCGGACGAAGGCAACGCTGGTTTCGGCGTGCAGATCAGACATCTTCTTACCTCTCCACCAGCTTCATCCTGGAGTTGAACCAGTTCATGAACATCGACGTCAGCAGCGAGAACGTCAGGTATACGGCCATCCAGATGGAAATGATTTCCACGGCCTGGCCGGACTGGTTGAGCACCGTGCCTCCCGCCGCCACCAGGTCCGGATAACCGATCGCCACGGCCAGCGAGGAGTTCTTGGTGAGGTTCAGGTACTGGCTGGCCAGCGGTGGAATGATCACGCGCATGGCCTGCGGGATGACCACCAGGCGCAGCGTTGGACCCGGGCGCAGGCCCAGTGCGTGGCTTGCTTCGGTCTGGCCCTTGTTGACCGCCAGGATGCCGGCGCGAACGATTTCAGCGATGAACGCCGCTGTGTAAATGGACAGCGCCGCAAACAGTGCCGCGAACTCGGGCACCAGGCCGACGCCGCCCCGGAGGTTGAAGTTGCCCTGCTCGGGGAACTCGAACTCAAGCGGACTGCCGGCGATGAAGTAACCCAGCGCGGGCAGGCCGATCAGCAGCCCGAGCGAAGTGAGAAAAACCGGGAACTGTTCGCCGGTCGCCGCCTGGCGGGCGCGCGACCAGCGCACCATCCACCAGATGCCGGCAATTGCCAGAACGAACCCCGCCACGACCATCCAGGCGCCCTCGCCCCAGATGAACTTCGGGATGGTAACGCCGCGGTTGGACAGGAAGATCGTGTCGGCAATCGACAGCGCGTTGCGCGGACTGGGAAGGGCTGCAAGCACCACCTTGTACCAGATCAGGATCTGGATCAGCAGCGGCACGTTGCGCATCACCTCGACGTAGACCTCGGCCACCTTGGCGACGAGCCAGTTCTTCGACAACCGCATGATGCCGACGATGAAGCCGACGATGGTGGTTGCCACAATGCCGCACACCGCAACCAGGAGGGTGTTGAGGATTCCGACCATCACGGCGCGGCCATAGGTCGAGGATTCGGTGTAGGGGATCAGCGTGAACGACAGGTCAAAACCAGCCGTTGTATTCAGGAAACCATAACCGGAGGCGATGTTGGCTTCGCGCAGGTTGGCCACGGTGTTGTTGAATATCTGCCAGGCAAAGTAGCCGACTACACCCACAAGCGCGATCTGGACCGCCCACGACCTGACCTTTGGATCGTTGAAGAACGCGACCTTTGGAGGGGCATCGCCACCCGTTACAACGCTCATGCGTTCGCCTTCACCCTGCTGCAGCACGCGTCAATCCGGAACCTTGCCAATTGCCCCGGCACGAACTGCCGTTGTACCCCGGTCCGGTTGCCCGTCTGGCGCATCCCTCATGCACCAGCTGCCCCAAACCTTGCGTGTTGCCTTTGCCGGTCTTGAATGCCGGCTTTCAAAATCCGATGCGTGAAAAAAACCAGCTGAAAGGGATCAAACCCACCCGGCAGGACAAAACCTGCCGGATGGAGAAAATGCAGATGCTTAGCGGACCGGCGGGGCGTACTGGATGCCGCCCTTGTTCCACAGCGCATTGATGCCGCGCGAGATCTTCAGCGGGGTGTTCGGACCCACGTTGCGCTCGAAGATTTCGCCATAGTTGCCGGTAGCCTTGATGGCCTTCAGCGCCCAGTCGTTCTCAAGGCCGATGCCCTTGCCGAAGTCGCCTTCGACGCCAAGCAGGCGGCGCACTTCCGGGTTGGTCGAATTGGCAGCCATGTCATCGGCATTGGCCGCGGTTACACCAAGTTCTTCAGCGTTCAACAGAGCGTAGTAGGTCCACTTGACCACGTTGAACCAGGCGTCGTCGCCCTGGCGGACAACCGGGCCCAGCGGCTCCTTGGAGATGATCTCCGGCAGAACCACGTTCTCGTCCGGGTTCTTCAGCTTGAGACGCTCGGCGTACAGGCCGGACTGGTCGGTGGTGAACACGTCGCAGCGGCCCGAGTCGTAGGCGGCGATCACTTCGTCAGCCTTCTCGAAGGCAACGACTTCGTACTTCATGTTGTTGGCACGGAAGTAGTCGGCGAGGTTCAGCTCGGTGGTGGTGCCGGTCTGGGTGCAGACAGAGGCGCCGTCGAGCTTGAGTGCCGAATCGACGCCAAGCGACTTCTTCACCATGAAGCCCTGGCCGTCATAGTAGGTCACGCCGGCGAACACGAGGCCCAGCGAAGTATCGCGGCCCATGGTCCAGGTGGTGTTGCGCGACAGCACGTCAATCTCACCGGATTGCAGTGCGGTGAAGCGCTCCTTGGCCGACAGCGGGGTGAACTTCACCTTCTCGCCATCGCCAAACACGGCAGCTGCAACAGCGCGGCAGAAATCTACGTCGAGGCCGGTCCAGTTGTTCTTGTCATCCGGGTTGGAGAAGCCGATCAAACCCTGGCTGACACCACACTGGATGAAGCCCTTGCTCTTGACGTCGTCGAGCGTGCCAGCAGTAGCCGCCGAGATGCCAGCCACTGAAACGGCAGCACCAAGAGCGAGCGAAAGCAACGTACGTTTCATGTTCGATTCCCTTTGATCGTGAGTTTATGGAGTCGGGTCTGCACCGGCATTGCGGAATACGACGACGTTGATCTGAATAATGCAAACGTCCGTCCCGCCAGTCATGCAAAGCAATTAAGCCGGTCCCACCCCATGGACTATCTATTCAGTTGTTACTCCCTGAGCGCGCGCAACAGCGCGATCAGGCTTTATCCTGCCCAAAATGCGATCATGGTCAAGCGTTGCACAAAAAAATTCGACTCGATCCTGTGACAAAGGCTAAATCACCCGCCTGCACGTTTCACCTTGCGAGACAGGACTCCATGCATAGAGATGATGACGAAAGAGCCAGCCTCAGGGCGGCCACCCGGCTGGTCACTTCGGGCCGCCAGTATTCCGAACATGGCATCGTAAACCCGGGCGTCTACCACGCCTCGACGATCCTTTACCCCAATGCCGCATCGCTGCGGGCAGGCAACCAGCCCTACACCTATGGCCGCAAGGGAACGCCAACGTCGCGGGCGCTGGAAGACACCATCGCCGTGCTGGAGGGCGGACACGCGTGCAAGGTCACGCCATCGGGACTGGCCGCGATCACGTCGGTGTTCCTGGCCTTCCTGGACACCGGCGACCACGTGCTGATCACCGACAGCGCCTACCGGCCCACGCGCACCCTCGCCAATGGACTGCTCAAGCGGATGGGCATCGAAGCGACCTTCTACGATCCGGCGGATCCGGGAGCGGTGACGGCCGGTCTCCGGCCGAACACGAAGCTGGTGTTTACAGAGTGCCCAGGTTCGCAAACCTTCGAGGTGCAGGACATTCCGGCCATCGCCAGGCTTGCCCACGAGGCCGGCGCGCTTGTCGCCATCGACAACACATGGAGCGCGGGCCATTACTTCAAGGCGTTCGACCACGGTTGCGACATCTCCCTGCAGGCCGCCACCAAGTACCTCGTCGGCCATTCCGACTGCATGATGGGCTGCGTCACGGTGAGCGAGGAGCACTGGCCACGCTACAAGCAGGCTTACGAAGAGATGGGCCTGTTCGCCGGCCCGGACGACATGTACCTGACGCTGCGGGGCATCCGCACACTGGACGTGCGCCTTGAACGGCACATGAAGTCAGGGCTCGCAATCGCCGAATGGCTGCGCGGCCGCGACGAGGTGTCAGAAGTGTTGCATCCTGGACTTCCCGGCGCGCCGGGGCACGATACCTGGAAGCGCGACTTCACCGGTGCGTCGGGCCTGTTCGGCTTCGTGATGAGGGAGGCGGCGCAGGACAAGGTTGACGCCTTCTTCAACGCGCTCTCGCTGTTCGGCATGGGGTACTCGTGGGGCGGGTTCGAAAGCCTTGCAATCCCCTGCGACGTCACCACTTACAGGTCAGCTACCAGATGGGATCGCGACGGCCAGCTTGTCCGGCTGCATATCGGGCTTGAGGACGTGGATGACCTCAAGTCCGACCTTGCCAGGGCGTTTGCCGCCATGGCGGCGGCCTGACCCGGTTCACACAGAAAGGACCCGCAAGATGATGTCATGGACCAGGCTTGTGGCTGCTGCAGCAGCCGTGTGCATCGCCGCCGTCGCTGCTTCGCCGGCACAGGCCGAGGAAGACGATCCGGAACTGATCTTCAAGAAGTCCACCGTCTTCCGGCTGCTCTCACCCAATGCCAAGCTTGCCGTCTACGCGCTGGACGACCCGCTGGTCGAAGGCGTGGCGTGTCACTTCACCATTCCGGAGATCGGTGGCTGGAAGGGCTGGGCGGGGTTTGCCGAAGAGCGTTCGGAAGTCTCGCTCGCCTGCCGCCAGGTGGGACCGATCTCGTTCAGGGAAAAGTTCGAGCAGGGCGATGCGATGTACCGCCAGCGGCGTTCGCTGTTCTTCAAGAAGATGCAGATCGTGCGCGGCTGCGATCCCAAGCGCAATACGCTAGTCTATCTGGTCTACTCCGACCGCATCATCGAAGGTAGCCCGCAGAACTCGACCTCCACAGTGCCGATCATGCCGTGGGGCAACAACCCTGCGCCGCGCTGCGAAGAGTTCCTCGGCAACTGAACGCTGATTTGCTGCAGATTTACCTCCGATTCACGTTTTGCGTGAATAAATGAGAAGACTGTACCGCCCAGCGTGTGGAGGCAGCCAGCCAGGCTGCGCTGCCTCTGCATGCAGGGCAGACTTCTACCGGGGGACTTGCCGTGCCAATGAAACCATCCTCGCGCTGCCGCATGCTTGCGGCGGCCGCCCTCCTTTTTGCGGCCTTGCCCGCATCGGCCCAGTCGGCCCTCAAGCCGCAGGATATCGCCAGCCTCGACATCATGGTGCGCGAGGTCGTCGAGGAGGCGCCTGCCGCCCATCCGCTTCTGGACCGAGCGAAGCTTGCGGCAGTCGCGGCGCCGGTACCGCGCTCCTCATGGTCGAGACTCCACCCGCAGGTGCGCAAGACGCTGGCCGCCGTCGAGCGCAAGTTTGGCCGCCCCGTGCAGGTGACATCGGGATGCCGGTCCCGGCAGGCCAACCGCAAGGCAGGTGGTGCCCGCCGATCGCTGCATCTCGACTGCAAAGCCGCCGATTTCAAGGTTGCAGGCGTCAGCAAGGCCAGGCTGGTGCGGTTCGTCAGCGCCTTGCCCGGCCGCGGCGGAGTCGGTACCTATTGCCGCAACTCCATCGTCCACGTGGACGCCGGCCCAGTGCGCAACTGGCATCAGCGCTGCCGGTAGAGGCGTGGAAAGATCCGGATTCAATCCGGACCTGAATGTTAAACGGCTTGAATCCGCGTCATTCCCGCTTGAAAATGCCGGGTTAAGATGATCAGGACGCCCGGAGGCGCCTTGCGGAGGCTGACCAGTGACCAACCTGCCACGTCACATGCGTGCCTGGACCTACGATGCCGCCGGTGCAGCGCGCAAGGTGATGACCGAAGTGACGCTTGACGTCTGCGAGCCGGGACCTGGCGAGGTGCTGGTGGAAGTCAAGGTGTCCGCCGTCAACCCGACAGACGTGAAGCGGCGCAGCACGGGGCGGGAGCTTGGATTATTCAGCCCCATCATCCCCAACAATGACGGCACGGGAATCATTGCCGGCGTTGGCGAGGGCGTCTCATCCTCGCGCATCGGTGAGCCGGTCTGGCTGTTCGGCGCGCAGGCAGGCAGGCCTCACGGCACTGCGGCGCAGTACACCTGCCTGCCATCAGACCAGGCCATCACCCTGCCTGCCAGGGCGAGCTTCACCGACGGGGCCTGCATCGGCGTGCCGGCAGTCACCGCCTGGCACGCAGTGCTGGGCGGCGGCCCGGTCGAGGGCAGCACAGTTCTTGTCACTGGCGCGGGCGGACGTGTCGGGCGGTATGCAGTACAGGTCGCGGCGCACGCGGGGGCAAGGGTGATCGCCACCACCCGGGCGGAGAAGTTTGCCGGGCTCAAGGCGCTCGGCGCGCACGAGGTGATAGACTACACCGATGACGGTTTCGCGGACGCCCTGCGCGCCGCAGCGCCCGGCGGCGTTGACCGGGTGGCCGACGGCGCCCTGTGGCTCACACTGGAGGCCGCCCTGCCCGCGCTCGGCACCCGGGTCCATATCGCCGCTTATGCCAGCGACCAGAACGCCTCTCCAGCGCTACCCTTCGCGAAGCTGCTTTATGCCAACACCACCATCGAGGCGTTCTCGATATTCGGCTTGTCCAAGGTCCAGCAACAGGCTGCCATCGACGGGGTCAACGGCCTGCTGACGGACGGCAAGCTGGATCACAAGGTTGGCGCGCGCTTCAGCTTCGCCCAGATGATCGAGGCGCACGAGGCAGTCGAAGCCGGCAGCATCGATGGCAACTGCCTGGTGACAATCCGCTAGAGTGCCGGACGCCGCCCGCCGCTGGTCCATGGACCGGCCGCCTTCTCGAATGCCATCGCCGCCTGAAACACGTCGGCATCGCTGTAAGTGCGCCCGACGATCTGCAGCCCCGTCGGCACGCCGTTCTTCGCAAAGCCGGACGGCACCGAGATGACCGGACAGCGCGACAGCATGTTGAACGGCGTGGTCATTGCCCATCCCAGCATCGGGTTCACCTTGCGGCCATTGATCTTCACCTTGTCCTTCGACTGGTCATGATCCGCCTTGACCGCCGGCAGCGCGTTGGTCGGGCAGATCAGCACGTTGTACTCTTCCAGCAGCGGACCCAGCCTTGCGTACATGCGGTTGACCATCTCGAGACTCGCCACGAAATCGGTCGCCTTCGACTTCCTTCCCTTCTTCGCAAAGGCGCGGGCGTAGGACGTCATCTGCTTCCCGTGGCTATCGAGCAGGCGGGACAGCGATGCGCCGAACAGGTGCTCCAGGTAAGCCAGACCGGCATCCAGCGCCTCGTGCGTCCAGCCGAGATCGACCTCGGTCACCTCGGCGCCAAGCGAGCGAAACACCTCGGCTGCGGCCAGCGTGTTGCGGCGCACGTGCTTGTCCACCTCGAAGAAGCCGAGGTCCATGGACAGCGCAATCTTCCAACCCTTTATGGGCTTGTAGTCCATCGGCAGGTCGAGCTTGGGCCTGAGCGTGGAAATGTCCAGCGGGTGCGGGCCGCTCATCACGTTCTGCAGCAAGATGGCATCGGACACGGTGCGCGCCAGCGGGCCCGTGTGGCAGTAGAAATCCAGGTTGAAGGGTGGGTCGTCGGGGTTCCTGCCATAGGGCGGCTTGTAACCGACAAGGCCACAGCACGACGCCGGGATGCGGATCGAGCCGCCGATATCCGATCCGGTGGCAATGCTGGACGTGCCTGCCGCCAGCGAGGCGGCCGAGCCGCCCGATGAACCGCCCGGTGTCTTCTTCAGGTTCCACGGGTTGCGGGTCACGCCCCACAGCTTCGTCCAGGTGTATCCGGCACAGGAAAATTCCGGCGTGGCGGTACGGGCATGCACGATGCCGCCAGCATTGAGGATTCGCTGGTTCATCGGCGAGGTATGATCGCCGACATAGTCCTTCATGATCAGCGAGCCGTTGGAGGTCGGCATGCCCTCGATATAGCTCTCGTCCTTGATCGCCACCGGCAGCCCGTCGAGCGGACCAACCGGCTTGCCCTTCGCCCAGCGCGCTTCCGATGCCCTGGCCTGCTCGATCGCGCTTTCATAGTGGGTGAAGGTAAAGGCGTTGATTTTCGGCTCGACGGCTTGAGCGCGGGCGATGGTCGCCTTCATCAGGTCCACTGGCGACAGCGTCTTGCTGGCAAAGCGCTCCAGCGCTTCGGTGGCAGGCAGATAACACAGATCAGCGTCAGACATGGGTGTTGCTCCAGCAGATTACACAGACAAGTGCGGCCCGGAACCGCCGGTCCCGGGCCGCTGGCATTGCATCACACGATACCGGGACTTACTTGGTCAGTTCGGTCCAGATCGCGGTGTACAGTTCGGTGGCTTCCGGCGAGCAGGTCTTGGCAACGAAGCCCGCAGCCTGATGCTCGGGCGGCGTGTTTACCTCGGGCGCCGTCTTCATGTCTTCCGGCATGAAGGCTTCAGAACCCTCGATGCCGTTGGCATAGCGCGCGAACTCGGAGATCATCGCGGCATTTTCAGGCGCCATGATGAAGTTCTGGAAGGCCTTTGCGTTCTCGACGTTCTTGGCATCGGCCAGCACCGCTACGTTGTCAGCCCAGATCGGGTAGCCTTCCTTGGGATAGCCGTAGACGATGTCCGGGTTCTGCAGCCGCGCACGGAACGAAGCGCCGTTCCAGTAGATGCCGGCAGAGATATCGCCCTTGGCGTACTTCTCGACGGTGCCGTAGTCGAGCGACAGCCACTTCGGCTTGGCTTCAAGCAGCTTGTCGCGGACCTTCTTGAGCAATTCCTTGTCGGTGGTGCACGGCTCGCCGCCCATGTAGGTGATGGCGAGGCTCATCACGTCGTTCATCTCCGGCACCACGTTGATCTTGCCCACCAGTTCTTCCGGCGGATCGAACACCAAGGCCGACGTGTTGGGATCACCCTTGTAGACGGAGGTGTTCAAGGTGATGCCGACGGTGCCCCACTGCCACGGCACGGTGTACTTGCGGCCGGGGTCGAAGTCGGGGTTTTTCCAGCGCTCGGCGACATGCTTGAAGTTCTCCATGCCACCCGGGTTCGTCTCCATCAGCAAGCCTTCGCTGATCCAAATGGAGTTGTAGGTAGCCGATGGCACCACGATGTCGAAGCCGTGGCCGCCGGCACGCACCTTGGCCAGGGCGGTGTCGTTGGAGTCAAAGTCGGTGACGGTGACCTTGACGTCGAACTCCTTCTCGAACTTCTCGATCAGCTTGGGGTTGGTGTAGTTGCCCCAGTTGTAGATGTTGAGTTCACCGGCAGCCAGCGCCCCGGTAGCAGAAAACGCCAGCGCCATGGCGCCGGCCGCAGCCGTCATCAGCAGTTTGTTCTTCATTCTCCCTGTCTCCTCTTTCAGGTTTCGTTACTCACTCAAGTCTTGCCGCCCTTGCGGTTCAGCAGGAAAAACACCGTCACCACGGCAATCGAAATGGCTAGGAACACGGTTGAAATCGCGTTGATCTCGGGCGTGATCACGCGCCGCAACTGGCCCAGCATGTACGTTGGCAGCGTGTCCTGTCCACCCGACTTGACGAATTCGGTGATCACCACGTCGTCAAGCGAGATGACGAAGGCCAGCATGGCGCCTGCCATGATGCCCGGCGCCATCAAGGGCAGCGTCACATGGCGGAACGTCTGCCAGGGGCTGGCGTACAGGTCAGCCGCGGCGCGCTCCAGCGACAGGTCCATGTTCTCCAGCCGGGCGCGGATCGGCAGATAGGCGAACGGTATGCAGAAGGCGGTGTGGGCGGCGATCAGGTAGCCGAGACCCTGGTAGCCGGTATGGATCTTGATGATGGCGAAGAAGATCAGCAGGGCTACGGCGGTGACGATCTCCGGCACCATGAGCGGCTGGTTGATGGCGGCATAGATTGCCGTCATGCCGCGATAGGGCCGGGTGCGCGTCGTCGCCAGCGCGGCCAGTGTGGCGGCGCCGGTGGCGATCAGGGCGGCGGCGGTGGCGATCTTCAGCGAGGTAATCGAGGCGTCGATGACCCGCTGGTTCTGCCAGGCGGCCTCGTACCAGCGCCAGGAGAAGCCTTCCCAGATGGCGATCGACGTGCCGGCATTGAACGAATACAGCACCAGGATCAGGATCGGCGCATACAGCATGACGAAGCAGCACGCGGCGATGAAACCGAAGCCGGTCTGGCGCTTGATGGAGAACGGGCGGCGGGCGGTTGCGGTATCAGCCATGGGACTGCACCCCGCCCTTGGATGCGTTTCGCACGTAGAACAGCAGCGCCACCATGACGATCACCAGCAGCGTGATCGACAGCGCCGCGCCGAGCGGCCAGTTGCGGCCCTGGCCGAACTGCAGCTCGATCAGGTTGCCCAGCATCATGTTGCGCCCGCCGCCCAGTACGCGCGGTGTCACGTAAGCGCCGAGCGATGGCACGAACACCAGGATGGAGCCGGCGATGATGCCGGGCTTGACCAGCGGAATGACGATACGCCGCAATACCTGCCAGCGGTTGGCGTAGAGGTCGTAACCGGCCTCGACGAGGCGGAAGTCGAGCCGCTCCATCGCCGCATAGAGCGGCAACACCATCAGCGGCAGATATACGTACGCCATGCCGAGCAGGATGGCGAAGTCGGTATAGAGCATCTGGATGGGCTGCTCGATCAATCCGATGGCGATGAAAATCGAATTGATCACACCCTCGTTGCGGATGACTTCCATGATGGCGAAGGTGCGGATCAGCAGGTTGGTCCAGAACGGAATGGTGACCAGGAACAGCCAGACCGGGCGCCATTTGGCCGGCTGGGTGGCAATGAAATAGGCGGTCGGAAAACCGATCGCCAGGGTGATCACCGTGGTCATCAATGACAGTTTGATGGAGCGCCAGAAGATCGACAGGTGGGCGTCGGCAAAACCGATGGTGTCGTCGAAAATGTCCTGCTTGAGGAATACGCCGAACCAGCCGTCGGTGGAGAACTCCCAGATCACGCCGCCGTAATTGCCCTTCTCCAGGAAGGAATAGACCAGCATGATGGCGAGCGGCCCGAGCGCAGCGAAGAAGATGATGACCAGCGCGGGCGTGGCCAGCAGCCAGCGGTTGCGGACCTCGCGCCGCCGGGCTTCCTCGCCGGCCAGTTCGCCGGATGTCATTGCCTGCCCGTTTGCGGTCGCGTCGCTCATGCCTGCCTCTTCAGTCCCGCAGTACCTGCACCGAGCCCTTGTCGATGCTGACGCCGACCCTGTCGCCGATGCGCCAGCGGCCGGTATCGTCGCGCGCGTTCTGCATGCGCACGATGAACTCGCCGCCTGAATCAAGCGCCACATGGTAATGGGTGTCGGTGCCGAAATAGACGATGTTGGACAGCTTGCCGTCCAGTGCGGCAGCCGCCTTGCCGGTTACCAGGTTGGCGTGTTCCGGCCGCACCACGGCGGTTACCGGACCGATGGCGACGCCGCTGTCCGGCAGGCTGGCCTCTATGGTCTTGCCGGACGCTAGCTTCAGCTTGCCGGCACCCTTTGCGACAGAGGTCAGTTCTGCCTCGATAAAGTTGGTTTCCCCGATGAAGTCAGCCACGAACCGGTGTGACGGGTGATCGTAGATTTCGCGGGGGCTGCCCACCTGCAGGATCTTGCCCGAACTCATCACCGCGATGCGGTCGGACATGGTCAGCGCTTCTTCCTGGTCGTGGGTGACGAACACGAAGGTGATGCCGGTTTCGTTCTGCAGCCGCTTCAGCTCGATCTGCATCTCCTTGCGCAGCTTCAGGTCGAGCGCCGACAGCGGCTCGTCGAGCAGCAGCACCTTTGGACGTGGCGCCAGGGCGCGGGCGAGCGCCACGCGCTGCTGCTGGCCGCCGGAGATGGCTGAGGTGGCGCGGTCGCGCATCGCCTCCATCTTGACCAGCTTGAGCATCTTGGACACTTCCGTCTCGATCTCGGCAGCCGGCTTGCCCAGCATCTTCAGCCCGAAACCGATGTTCTCGGCCACCGTCATGTGCGGAAACAGCGCATAGGACTGGAACACCGTGTTCACCGGGCGCTTGTAAGGCGGAAGGTAGGATATGTCCTCTCCGTCAAGGTCGATCCGGCCACGGGTCGGATGATCGAAGCCGGCAACCAGGCGCAACAGCGTGGTCTTGCCGCACCCGGATGGTCCCAGCAACGTGAAGAACTCGTTCTGGCGGATTTCGACCGACACGTCGTCCAAAGCGACGACACGGTCACTGCCACCGCCGAAAATCTTGGTTACCTGATGCGCCGTAACTGCGGGCGCACTGTCAGGGCTCGCGGCCAACTGACACCTCCTGATCTGTCCGGCATGAGATGCAGCTTGCTTGCCGCGATTAACGCCCGGTCCCTCGTTGTGACACGAACGATAGGCGCAAAAGCCCCGCCTTGCCAAGGCTGTAAGTTGGGCAGGCGCTGCCGGATGATTAGGCAGCACCCGGGCCCGGTCCCGACCGCACCATTGCCTCCCGTATTCCTCCCCGGCGACCGGGCATTTATGGCAACACGGTCATGACAATGGACTGAAAATCAAACCTGTCGCAATGTAGTGCGTGCCCCGGCTGTGGCGCCTGACATGGACAGGCTGGGCCAGCCGTTTGCCGTGTTTGACCAGGAGAGAAAGATGCTCACCCAATCCGACTGGATTTCCCGCGCCAA
Organism: Anderseniella sp.; assembly: GCA_036350935.1. GTDB lineage: Bacteria > Pseudomonadota > Alphaproteobacteria > Rhizobiales > Aestuariivirgaceae > Anderseniella. Next base: position 34,703 of record JAZBOA010000434.1, read on the forward strand.
TGCCGTGCTGCCCGGCGGCGGCTTCGGCAATTTCGATCCCGGCATCATCATCCGGGAGGGCCGCGGCTCACGGGTGTGGGACGAGGACGGCAGGGAGTATGTCGACCTGCTGATCGGCTCCGGCCCGATGCTGCTCGGCCACGGCCACCCGGAAGTGATGGATGCGGTGATGCAGCAACTGCCGAAGGGCATGACCTTCTTCGCCAACAATACCGCCGGCATCGAGCTGGCCGAGGAAATCTCCAATGCCGTGAAATGCGCCGAACAGGTGCGCTATGTCTGCACCGGCTCGGAAGCCGACATGTACGCCATGCGCCTTGCCCGCACCTACACGGGCCGTGAAAAGATCCTCAAGTTCGAGGGCGGCTATCACGGCATGTCGGCGGAAGCGCAGATGAGCCTGGCGCCGTCCAGGCTGGTGAACTTTCCGCTGGCGGTGCCGGACTCGCCCGGCATTCCGCAAGGGGTGCGCGATGCCATGCTGGTGGCGCCGTTCAACGACATCGACGTCGCCCGCTCGATCATTGCCGAGCACGCCCACGAGATCGCCGGCATCATTGTCGAGCCGTTCCAGCGCATCCTGCCGCCGGCCCCTGGCTTCCTTGAGGCGTTGCGCGAGGAATGCGACCGGCACGGCATCGTGCTGGTGTTCGACGAGATCGTCACCGGCTTCCGCTTTACCTATGAGGGCGCCCAGAACTATTACGGCGTGGTGCCGGACGTGTGCACGCTGGGCAAGATCATCGGCGGCGGCTTCGCGCTGGCGGCCATCGCGGGCCGGGCCGATATCATGGCGCACTTCGACAAGGCCAAGGTGGGGGCGGACGGGTTCCTGATGCAGCTTGGCACCTTGTCCGGCGCGCCGGTCGCGGCGGTGGCGGGCCTGAAGACGATGGAGGTGCTACGCCGCGATGGCCAGTACGACCGCCTCAAGACCAATGGCGAGCGGCTGATGGCGTCGTTCTCGAAGCACCTGACAGCGGCTGGTCACGCCCATCAGGTTGTCGGCGAGCCGTGGCTGTTCGACGTGCTGTTCACCGCCAGGCGGGTGAAGGATTATCGCGACGTGATGCAGGCGGATGCCGCGAAGAACGCCCGCTTCAACGACCTGCTGCGCCAGCACGGCGTGTTCAAGTCGCCGGGCAAGGTGTACCCGTCGCTGGCGCTGACCGGGGAAGACCTGGCGCTGGTGGACGAGGCTATCGCCAAGGCGGCGGCTGGTCTTTGAAAATGCAGCTGGCCGCAAGGTTGCAACCGGGCAAGCGCCGTCACTCCGCCAGATGACAGGCAACCGTGGTGGCGCCAAGGGTCCTCGGCTGCGGCACCTCGGTCCTGCAGCGGCTTTCGGCGATGGGGCAGCGGGGGTGAAACGGGCAGCCCGGCGGCGGATTGATGGGGTTGGGTATCTCGCCGCGCACGGGCTGTCTGCGCCGTCCGGACAAGGCCAGGTCGGGCACCGCATCGAGCAGCATCTGCGTGTAGGGGTGTTTCGGTGAGCGAAACAGACCCTTGGCTTCCGCTACCTCGACCAGCCGGCCCAGGTAGAGCACCCCGATGCGCGTCGCCATGTGCCTCACCACCGAAAGGTCATGCGAGATGAACAGGTAGGTCAGACCAAACTCGTCCTGGAGATCCCGCATGAGGTTCAGGATCTGCGCCTGCACCGACACGTCCAGCGCCGAGGTCGGCTCGTCACAGACGATGAACTCCGGTTTCGAGGACAAGGCGCGCGCGATTGCAATGCGCTGGCGCTGACCTCCCGAAAATTCGTGAGGAAACTTTTCCGCATCCTTCGCCGAAAGACCGACCGTTTCAAGAAGACGGCCAACCTCGGCCCCGGCCCCGGCGCTCGTGGCAAGACCGAAGGTGCGCATGGGTTCGGCGATTATGTCGCCCACCCGCCAGCGTGGATTGAGGCTTGCGAACGGGTCCTGAAAGATCATCTGGAACCGCCGCCGCAGCGCGCGCAGATCGGACGGCGACATGGCGGTCATGTCGTTGCCGTCGAACAGGATGCGCCCTTCGGACGCCGCCAGAAGGCCAACGATCATCCGCGCGATGGTCGATTTTCCCGAGCCCGACTCGCCCACCAGGGCGAATGTCTCGCCCCGGGCGATCTCGAACGACACATCTGCCACCGCCGTCAGGAATTGCGGCTTCTCGCGTTCGATCACGCGGTTGAGCCAGTTCTTCGACACGTCGAAGCGGCGCCACAGACCCTCGATGCGCACGAGCGGCTCAGCCATCAGCAGTCTCCCGTGCGGCCAGCCAGCAGGCGACCTGCCGTCCGCCGTCGACGCCGATCATTTCGGGCCTCTCGACGCGGCAGCGGCCGAAGACCTCGGGGCAGCGCGGATTGAACGCGCAGCCAGGCGGGATCGCCGAGAGCCGGGGCATGGCCCCCGGAATCTGAACCAGCCGGTCGCTTTCCTGCGTCAGCGTGGGGATGGATCCCATCAACCCCCGGGTATAGGGATGCGCGGCCTGCAGGATCACGTCCTTGACCTTGCCGATCTCAGCCAGCCGTCCGGCATAGAGCACTGCCACGCGGTCTGCGGTCTCGGCGATCACACCCATGTCATGGGTTATGAGCATGACGGCTGCGCCACGCTCGGCGCAGATCTCCTTGATGAGATCGATGATCTGAGCCTGCACCGACACGTCGAGTGCGGTCGTGGGCTCGTCCGCGATCACCAGCTCCGGCTCGGCGCACAACGCCAGCGCGATCACCACCCGCTGCCTCATGCCGCCCGAGAAATGGTGCGGATAGTCGTCGATCCGGCGGGCGGCGGCGGGAATGCCCACCCGATCAAGCAGTGCAATGGCCCGCTTGCGTGCCTCCGCCTCCGGCAACGGGAGATGGGTGCGGATCGTCTCGGTGAGTTGCTGCGCGATGGTGTAAAGCGGATTGAGGCTGGTCAGCGGATCCTGGAACACCATTCCGATACGCTTGCCCCGGATGCGCCGCATCGCGTCGCCCGGCAGGTTGTCGATGCGCTCGCCCCGCAACCATATCTCGCCTCCCGCGATGCGGCCCGGCGGTTCCAGCAATCCGATTATGGCGGCGCCAGTCAGCGACTTGCCCGCACCGGATTCACCGACCATGCCCAGCACCTCACCCGGTGCGATGTCGAAGGACACCCCGTCGAGTGCGGTCAGCGTGCCGCGGCGGTTGGTAAACTCGACCCGAAGGCCGCGAACGGAAAGCATCGTCCCGGTCATTTCAACCTCGGATTCAATGCGTCACGCAACCAGTCGCCCAGCAGGTTCACAGACAAGGCCAGCGCCAGCAGCGCGATGGAGGGGAACAGGATGATCCACCACTCGCCGGAAAACAGGAAACCCTGTCCGATGCGAATGAGCGTCCCGAGCGAGGGTTGCGTCGGGGGAACCCCAACGCCGAGAAATGACAGTGTCGCCTCGGCGATGATGGCCAGCGCTAGGCCGATGGTGGCAATGACCAGCACCGGCCCCATCACGTTGGGCAGGATGTGCGTCAGCACGATCCGCACCGGATGAGCGCCAATGACGCGGGCCGCCTGCACGTATTCCTTGGATTTCTCCACCAGTGCCGCACCGCGCACGACGCGTGCGAACTGCACCCAGTCGGAAAGGCCGATCGCCACGATCAGCACCCAGATCGCCATTTCCTCGCGATATGTGGGCGGGATGACACCGCGCGCGATGCCGAAGATCAGGAGTGCTATCAGGATCGAGGGAAAGGACAGCTGCACGTCGGCAATGCGCATCAGCAGGCTGTCCACCCAGCCACCACGCCACGCCGCCAGAAGGCCCACCGAAATGCCCAGCACCATCGCGAACAGCACCGCGGAAAAGCCTACGAAAAGCGAGATGCGGGCGCCGTAGAGGATCGCCGAAAAGATGTCCCGTCCCTGGTTGTCGGTGCCAAGCCAGTAGATGTTGCCGGTGAAGGCATTTGGTTCCATCGGCGGCGTGAAGCCGTCCATCAGGTTCAGGCTGGCGGGATTGAACGGATCGTAAGGCGCGATCCACGGCGCCAGCACCGCCGACAGGATGATGATCAGGGCGACAATGGCGGCCATGATCGCCACTGGCGAATGGCGGAAGCTCCAGGCTATGTCGCTGTCCCAGGCACGGGCGAAACGGTTCATGGCCGGTTCTCCCTCAATGCCGGGCCGCGGTGCGGTCCACGCGCAGGCGCGGGTCCACGACATAATAGAGCAGATCGACGATCAGGTTGATGACCACGAAGATCAGCGCAATCAGCATCAGGTAGGCGGCCATCACCGGTATGTCGACGAACTGGACCGAATTGATGAAGAGCGCGCCTACGCCGGGCCACTGGAACACCGTTTCGGTGATGATGGCGAACGCGACGATGCTTCCGAGCTGCAAACCGGTGATGGTGATCACCGGCACCATGGTGTTCTTCAATGCATGGCCGAAGTTGACGGCACGGTCCGACAGGCCACGGGCGCGGGCGAACTTGATGTAATCGCTGCGCAGCACCTCCAGCATCTCGGCGCGCACCAGCCGCATGATCAGCGTCATCTGGTAAAGCCCAAGCGTGATCGCCGGCAATACGATAGAAGCCCTGCCCGACGGGGTCAGCAGGCCGCTGCGCCACGGGCCCACATCAACCGTGTCGCCCCGCCCGAAACTGGGCAGCCATTGCAGTTCGACAGCGAAAACCCAGATCAGCAGAACGCCGATCAGGAAGGTGGGCAGCGACACGCCGACGAGCGAAACGGTCATGATCGTGCCCGACAGCCAGCCGCGCCGGTTAAGCGCCGTATAGACCCCGAGACTCACTCCCACAACGAAGGCCAGGGCGGCGGAGATCAGCGCCAGTTCCAGTGTCGCCGGCAAGCGCGACAGGATGAGTTCCATCACCGGCTGCTGCAGCCGGTAGGAGATGCCGAAATCACCCGTCGCGGCGCGGCCGATATAGCTGGCGAACTGGATGACAACCGGATCGTTCAGGCCCAGCCGGTCGCGCAATGCTTCACGGTCAGCCTGGCTTGCCTCCTGCCCCATCATCGTCGCGACGGGATCGCCGACGAAGCGGAACAGCGAAAACGACACCAGAGCCACAACCAGCATCACGAGCACGGATTGCACGATCCGGCGCAGGATATAGGCGATCATCGCAAACCCCGGGAACGGACGGGGCCGGAACAAGCCGGCCCCGCCGCAGGATTGGGAAGGCGCGGGCGGGGCCCGCGACCGGCTACTTGAACGTGACGGTCGTCATACTCGGCTGGTTTTCCGGGTGGACCGCGATGTTGATCCTGTCCTTCGCCGCGTATGCCAGCAGCTGGTTGTGAACCATCAGGAAGACGCGATCTTCCTGGATAGTCTTCCAGATCTCTGCGATCGTGGCGTTGCGCTTGTCGAGATCGGTCTCGGTTGCCAGCGACTGGATCTTGGCATCGAGATCAGGGTTCTTGTAGCGCGAGCCGTTCCAGCCACCGCGTCCCTCTGCCGGGCTGTGCACCAGGAAGTCGAACACGTATTGGCTGTCAAAGGTCGGCACACCCCAACCAAGCAGGTAGAAGTCGACCTGGCTGTTCTGGATCGCGGGGAAATGGATCGTCCGCGACTGACTGACGAGGTTCGCCTTGATGCCGATCCTGCCCAGCATGCCCACAAAGGCCTGGCAGATCGCTTCATCGTTGATGTAGCGGTCGTTCGGGCAGTGCAGGTCCACCGCGAAGCCGTCGGGATAACCGGCCTCGGTCATGAGAGCCTTGGCAGCGTCATAATCGGGTGCGCTGTAGGCATCAAGCGCGGGGTCATGGCCGTTCACGAAGGGCGGTA
>JAZBOA010000435.1:0-10292 GCA_036350935.1 Anderseniella sp.
ATCTTCTGGAGCGATTCGCCTTTCCGCCATCGCTCCCACATCAATGCCTTTTGACTTTCCGTGTAATAGATTCTTGGCCTTTGTTTCACGAGCAACACTCCTTCTTCCTAATCGGAATTTAGTGTGTTGCGTCCACCAATTGAATCCGCAACCTAGAGGAGACGTTCGGGCATCAGGCCTGGGGCTCCAGCCTCTCTGCCTGAGCGGCTGTCAAGATTTCTGTCACCAAACATTCTTAAGCTACTGTTTCATAAGCCTGCGTAGGGCTTATTATTTAGCCCGACACTTTGGGCTAGCGCTGTGAAAATACATTAAAGACTGACCGATCAACCCTACCAGGAGGTGTAATGAAAAAGCTATTTGTCACCCTCGCAACCTTCGCCATGGGCAGTGCCAGCGCCGCCATGCCGGTTTTCGTAGCAAATTGCCCGACCGGCATCAACGTCGATGCCGGCCGCACCGGTGTGGTCTATATCAACGGCCAGAAAGCCCAGGTCAAGAAGCTCAATGACAACGCCTACGACTTCAAGGCCGGCTACATCACCATTTCCGTGACCAACAACCCAGGCAAGGCACCCGACGTCTTCTATACCGGCAAGGGCAAGGCCAACGGCGTGTGCACGGTGACCGGTTTCGAGGATGGCAAGGCCGCGTCGGCGCCGGCTGTCAGCGGTCCGTCGTCAGCCGAGCGTGCCGGCCAGGGCAAATTCGACGCCACCGGCAACATCCCCTGCGCGCAGCACAAGGGCCAGCCGATGGGGCGGTGCCCCTTCGGCGTCGCGCGCGAAGGCAAGGGTTCCGCGACTGTCGTCGTCACTCGGGCCGACGGACGCAAGCGCGCCATCTTCTTCGAGAATGGCAAGGCCACCAGCGCCGACCTGTCGCAGGCCGACGGCAACATGACCTTCAAGGCGACGAAGCAGTCTGACCTGTTCAAGATCCAGGCCGGCGACGAGCGCTACGAGATTCCCGAAGCCGTGGTGTTTGGCGGCTGATTGGACGTGACTGTCAACCTGTTTTGGATGCTGCTGCGGTCAACGGCCGGAGCCGGGTTTTTTGCGATTTGCCGCGCTGAATGCGGCCCTCCTGGAGTTCTTCCATGCTCGTTCGCTTCCTGACTTTCTGGGGGTCGCTGGTCTTTTCCTCCCTGGCCCTCGCGGCAGCGCCGCTGCTTGGGCAGCCTGAAGCACCGGTGGCCGGCGAGGTGCTCGGCAAGGTGATTCGTACCGCCGACGCCGAGGAGTTGCGCTATTACGTGCTGCGCGAATTGACCGGGCGCTATGCCGGGCAACAGGGCATCACGGTCAGCACGGACGAAATCGCAAGCTACCGGCGCCATGTCGATGCCTTCATGAAGCAGGACGCGGCCCGCCGCGGAGAAACCGCGGCGCAGGTCAGGGACGCGGCCGCCCCGATGACGGCCGAGGAAAAGGCCGCCCGGGAGCAGATTGCCGCTGCCTTCATCCGGCAATGGAAGATAAACGGGGCGCTTTACCGGCAGTACGGCGGACGCGTCGCCTTCCAGCAGGGCGGACCGGAGCCGATCGACGCCTACCACCAGTTCCTCGAACAGGCGCAGGCGCGTGGCGAGTTCGTGATTGCCGACAAGGGCCTCGAGGCCGGCTTCTGGGAGTATTTCCGCAACGATGCCAAGCACAGCTTTTACCCGCCTGACGGCAAGGAGGCGAAGCGCTTGTTCGCGACGCCGCCTTGGCAGGGCAAATGATCAACAACCCCAAACAGGAGAAACACGTGCACCAATATCTGCGCAAGACCATCGCAGTCAGCCTGGCTTCACCCTCGCCAGCGGCCCTGTTCTGGCGGGGCCTGCTCCAGGCAACTTGTCCGACCTGAACTACCAGAGCAGCGACTGGGCCAAAGAGCAGATGGGTTCCCGCGGCTATCCCCGCATACACTCGGATTGGCACAACAATCGGAACTGGACCTACTGGTGGTCGAATGCCGGGAATACCTGCATCAAGATGCAGGACGATGGAGGGAAGGTCCAGTCTCTGGAAACGACGGTGGCCATGGATTGCAACCAGAAGGAGTCCGGCGATGACAAGTTGGGCATGAGCACAGGCGCCAAGGTGGCGGTCGGCGCTGCGGCGCTGCTCGGTGTGGCGCTGCTGGCGAGCTCCAGTCGCGCGGCGTCCGCCGCGCCGGCGGCTACCAGGAGGGCAACAAGGGCTTTGCTATCTGGTGAAATGAGCGCACCCGCCAGTGCGTGCAGGCGGTGACCGAGGAAGGCCGCATCAAGCGCTTCGAGGGCATCAACGAAGGCAACTGCACCTGATACGCAACCCACAAGACGAAGCCACGATCTGCGCCGCGCAGTCATGGCGAGAAGCTTGCAGGCGGGAACCCCGGCCGCTTATTTCCGGGGTGCAAAAATCTGGAGGTGAAGCATGGATGCTATGACTGGTGCTGCCGTCGGCGGCGTGATCGGCTTGCTGTTGGTGGCCTTGATCGGCCTTGTCATCGGCGCAGTGGCCAAGTTGTTGATGCCGGGACCCGACGCCGGCGGCTGGTTCGTGACCATCCTCCTCGGCATCGCCGGGTCGTGGGTCGGCAGCTTCCTGCTCGGGCTGGTCGGGTTGCAGGGGCAGATCATCAGCATCATCGGCGCGATTGGCGGCGCGATGTTGCTGCTGCTCCTCTATCGCGTTGTCAAGAGCCGGAAGTAGGCTGCTAGATACCGGCCCTTCCGCAACGGGGAGGCCCGCTCTCCCGCACAGAAAAAAGTCGGCGCCGGCGGGACGGCGGATAGCGGCACGGCGCCGGTCGATACCGCTGTCGATGATGCCGCGCTGGCGGCGTTTCCGCCGGAAACGCTGGACCAACCGCAGGACGACTCCCAACATCATGGGGTGTGACATGCAACGACTGACAATGAAAATACTCTGCCTGTCCGCAGGTGTAGCGGCCACCACCTTTTCCCTGGCGGCACAAGGCCCATCCTTCGATTGCCGCAAGGTGCAGCAAGGTTCGATTGAGGCCCGGATTTGTGCCGATCCGGCGCTCTCTGAGCTTGACCGAAAGCTGGCCGAAGTCTATGCGGCTGCCAGTGCCAAGGCGAAGAACGAAAACCCGCCGGTCCTCAAGGCCGAGCAGCGTGGCTGGGTCAAGAGCCGCAACGACTGCTGGAAAGCCGCCGACAAGCGCGATTGCATCGAGTATGCATATCGCAACCGAATTGTCGAACTACAGGCACGGTATCGCTTGGTTAAGGCTTCGCCTGCCACGTTTTTCGCCTGCAACGGCAACCCGAGCGATGAAGTGGTGGTCACGTTCTTCCGCACCGATCCACCGAGCCTGATCGCCGAGCGCGGCGATAGCAGTTCGCTGATGACCCTCCAGCCCTCGGGTAGCGGTTCGCGCTATCAGGGCCGCAATGAATCCTTCTGGGAACATCAGGGCGAAGCCACAATCGTCTGGGGCTATGGTGCCCCGGAAATGAAGTGCCGGAAGAAGTAGGAAAAGTCGGCGTTGGCAGGACGGCGATTGATCATGCGATTGATGGACATTCCTTTGGAGGAACAATGAAGACCCCTTTCAGTTTCCGGGTCCTGTTGAGCTCTGCGTTGTTGCTCCTCGCAACGGGCAGCCTGGCAGCATCCCCTCTGGCCAATACCGACTGGCAACTAGTCGCCATCCAGTCGATGGACGACGCGCAGGGCACGACGAAGATCGCCGACCCGAGCAGATTTACCGTGCATTTCGGGGCCGATGGCCGGGCCAGCTTCCGGCTTGACTGCAACCGCGGCACCGGCACATACAAGGTCGAGCCAGCCGCAGACGGCAGTTCGGGATCGCTGGCCTTCGGCCCTGTTGCCGCCACGCATGCGCTGTGCCCGCCGCCGCATGTCGACGAGCGCGTGGCGCGCGACCTTGCCTATGTGCGCTCCTACCTGCTCAAAGACGGCAAGCTCTACCTCTCGCTGATGGCCGATGGCGGCATCTACGAGTGGGCATCAGTGAAGGCCACCGCTGCGGCGCAAAACGATGATCGCGTCATCAAGCCGGTGCAGTTTGGCAAGGGCAAGAGCTCGACCGTGATCCGCGACCGCATCGTCGGCCGCCAGTACATCGACTATAAGCTACAAGCGGCGGCCGGCCAGCGCATGACGGTGAGCCTCAAGGGCAGCAACGGCGCCAATTATTTCAACCTGCTGCCGCCGGATTCAGTCGATGTCGGTATGTTCAACGGGACGCTGGGCGGCAACCGCTTCAACGGCCTATTGCCGGATGATGGTGTCTATACTGTGCGCGTCTACTTGATGCGCTCGGCCGCACGCCGCAACGAAGTCAGCAACTTCACGCTGTCGGTCGGCGTCACGGGAACGCCGCTCAAGCCCGTGTCGGCCAAGACCGATGCCGTACTGCCTGGCACCCGCTATCACGCCAGCGCGACGACGCAATGCGAACCGCAGTATTCGAAAGCGCGCGAATGCGAGGTGTTCGTCGTGCGCCGTGGCTTTGATGGTACGGCGACGGTCGAACTTCGTTGGGATGCCGACCGCAAGCGGCGCATCCTCTTCGTGAAGGGCGAGCCGAAGGCAGCGGATGCGTCGCAGCCGATGAGCTTCACCCGCAACGAGCGGGGATGGACCGTGAGGTTCGGCGACGATGAGCGCTTCGAGATTCCCGAGCCGCTGGTGTTCGGTGGCTGAAAAGTCGGTGCTGGCGGGACGGCGCGAGATATCGAATTTGATTACACTTCTGACCCCAGGAAAAAGACCCTCGCCCTGATCAGCGCGCTGGCGCTCGCTTTTCCGGTCCATGCGGCTGATTTTTCCAGCTTATACCGCGCCGTCCTCGAAAATGATTCGGTCTTCGCCGAGGCGCGCGCCAAGCGCGAGGCGGCAGAGGAGAAGGTGCCGCAAGGCCGCGCCCGCCTGCTGCCGAGTATCTCGCTGTCGGGAAATACGACTTACAACCGGCAGGAGATCGAGAACCGCAAGAGCAACATCACAAACAACTGCGACTTCAACAGCAATGGCTACACGCTTTGACTGACGCAGCTACTGTTCCGCTGGCAGCGGGTTAAGGGGCCAGGGACAGGTTTTCCATGGCCGCTCTGGCCGAACTCCGGCAGTTCCCGCTGAACCTGCCGGATGACCAGAACGAGGCGAGAGCCGTCTGTGAGATTGCAAAGGCCAACGATCGCAGAGGATCGATAAGAGCCAAAGGTGCCTGATCTCATCGGACACAATGTGTCAGGTCAGACCGATTCGCTTAGTGCGCCGTGCCTGCACTCATGCTATCGAGTCAGTCCATCAACTCACAGTGCTGGCGCATATCCCTGAGACGCTCAAGCAGCACCTCGGCCAACCTCAGTGCCTCCACATCAGGACTGACCCCGTCACCCGCTGGCGTCAACTGCTTCACTATCGCTGAAACCGTCTCGCTGACGCTGTGGTGATCCATGCTGATCTTTTCGGCCAGATCAAGGGCGACATGAACTCGCTCGTTCAGGGAGAGAGTCGCGTAGGGGCTTGCGTTGTTCATGATGGTCACGGCAGGCTGTTAGGACATTGGGCGTTTCGTCCTACGCTCAGGCATCACCGGGGTACAAGTGGGAAAAGCCAGAACTGGCGGTAACATTGGCCAGATTCTTTAATCTTTCAACCGTGTTCCAAGCTAGAAGGCCATTCGTATGCCACCTGTTTATTCTTCCCCCGCGAGCTTCGAACATCGCGCTGATTAGAATTTGGGATGGTGACAATGCCTGCTAACAGATTTGAAGTGAGATGTATCGGTTGCGGGAGATCTTTCTCCGATGTGTTCATGCCATTTTGTGATGAATGCGGCAACATTACTGATGCGTTCTACGATATTGAGTCTGTGCAAATCCGTAACTCCACCAATCCTTACGTGCGATTTCAGGACCTACTGCCCGTCTATGATGTTAATTTTCTCCCCCGGACATCTGAATATACGCCCGTAATCCATGCGAAAAGAATTGGCGCAAAGCTAGGTATGCCATGGTTATATTTCAAAGATGAAACCAAGGCTCCCACTGGCACGACAAAGGATCGAATGGCTGCAGTGTCACTGGCGTATCTCTATGAGTGTGGGGTCAGAAGACTCTGCACTTCGTCGACGGGAAACAGTTCCACTGCCTATGCCGATGCTATTGGCAGATTTCCTGACTTCTTCATGTATTTGTTTACTGCGGAAGCCTTTCGCAGTCGGGTTCAGTACACGCCGTCCAACCAGATAAAACACTTTGTGATGCGAGGTGCCAGTTTTGTCGAGGCGTTTAATTACGCGACCAAGTTTGCCAAGCAGAACGGTTTCATACCCGAACAGGGATTCTTCAACCTTGGGCGTCGGGAAGGATTGAAGCTCGCCTGGTTCGAGGCAATAGAGCAAGTGGGCAGGGACATCAATTGGTATGTGCAGGCTGTATCAAGCGCGATTGGGGTTTACGGAACATACAAAGGAGCGAAGGAAATGCGCCAGTTGGGGCGTATCGACTGCTTGCCGAAACTCCTTTGCGTGCAACAGAAGTCGTGTGCTCCTATGGCTCACGCTTGGGATGACGATTCCGAATCAATCGAACCTCGGCACATCGTGAAGGATCCCTCCGGTATAGCTACGGCGATATTACGGGGCGACCCGAGCTCAACATTTCCGCAAATCAGAAAAATAGTAATTGAGAGCCGGGGCAGAATCATTGCCGTCAGCGAGGAGGAAATCCGCGAGGCACGAAAAATGGCCGAGGACTTTGAAGAAATCAGCCCCTGTTTCTCGGCCTCCTCAGCGTTAGCTGGGTTGATCAAGCTTGTGCGCGGTGGAGGTTTTCCACAATATGAGACGGTACTTGTAAATCTGACGGGGAAAGACCGCGAAGCCAATTTGAACATGCAGCAGAATGAAACAGTTATGGTCCGCTCGGGCGACGGATGGGTCCCAGAAAATGGCAGCAGTCACCCACTTCTGTTGTTCTAGTCTCTATTGTTAAATTTCTGACCGATTTGTCCGGATTCTTGAGTCGCCGCAGTTTTGGGGACACTGACAACTGTCCGGCTTGGACCAAAGACCGGACATGTCGTGCTATCTGTCTGACAGACCGAAACGGGTCGTCAACCGCCTGACGCCTACGCTGAAAGCTGCCGTTACCCCCGGTGTCCGCTATCCGGGACGCTCATCCGGTAGTTGCTGACCTAAGCCACGTGGCATGGCACACCCTGCCAGAGCAAACATTGCTCTTTCCACGGTGACCATCAAACCTGGGAAAGATCAGATTAGCTTGAAACTGCTCTCATCGAATCAAATGGCTTCGATGCATGGTCAATCCAGAATGATGATCAAGCCGCACCATCCCCCGACCAGATTCCGATTCTTTCTACGCTTGGGCTGAATCGCCCCGGGTTTTGATGTGGCCGCAAGGCTGGCAGTCCACCATCACTAGAGCCCAAATGAGTTTGATGGAGTATTCGGATGAGGCGATTCTGCTCTCGATGTCATGCAGGCCCATGGCATGGCTCGGCGTCAGCGTCCCGGCCAAGCATGGACCAATCTGCCGGTTGCGTGCGGACAACGGACGGGGGGGCCATGGGGTAAGGAATCCTGAAGAGAGGCGTGCAGTCTGCCTATACTCCGTGTCTATCGGGCACTGCGAACCAGGGAAAGGCCATGCCGCACGACATTACGCTGATTTCGACGATTGCCGCGAGCCTGGTTCTCGCCTCGATCTTCGGATTCGTGGCTCAGCGCCTGCGTCTGCCGCCCCTCATCGGCTATCTCGTCGCCGGCGTGGTGGTTGGCCCCATCGTTTCGGGCGATATCGCCGACCGCGCCCTGGCCAGCCAACTGGCAGAGATCGGCATCATGCTGATGATGTTCGGCGTCGGCCTGCACTTCTCGGTGGCGGATCTAATGGCCGTGCGCCGGGTGGCGATCCCCGGCGCGATGGGGCAGATCATCGTCGCCACGGCCATGACTGCAGCCCTGACCCTGGCGTGGGGCTGGAGCCTGGGCGCCGGCCTGGTGCTTGGCCTCAGTCTCTCGGTAGCCAGCACCGCGGTGCTGCTCAAGGCCTTGGACAGCCGCAATGCGATCACCACCACGAATGGCCGGATCTCGGTCGGCTGGCTGATCGTCGAAGATCTGGCCATGGTACTGGCTCTGGTCCTGCTGCCGGCTCTGGCCGGCGTCCTCGGGGGTGTCCCCAGCACGGATACCCACGCCGTCTCCGAGCAGAGCGTGCTGGCGAGTCTCGGCATCACCCTGGCCAAGGTATCTGGCTTCATCGCGATCGCACTGCTGGTTGGACCGGTGGTGCTACCCCGTCTGCTGAAGGAAGTCGCGCGCACCGGCTCCCGCGAACTGTTCACCCTCGCTGTCCTCGCAATGGCCATCGGCATCGCGTTCGCCGCCGCGAAGCTGGCCGGCGTCTCATTCGCCCTGGGAGCCTTCTTCGCTGGCATGGTCCTGAACAAGTCAGAACTCAGCCAAAAGGCGGCGGCCAATTCCCTGCCGCTGCAGGACGCCTTCGGGGTGCTGTTCTTCGTCTCGATCGGCATGCTGTTCGACCCTACGGTCCTGGTCCGCGAGCCGACCATGGTCGCCGCCGTGCTGGGCCTGATACTGGTCGGCAAATCGGCTGTGGCAATCATCATCGTGCTGCTGCTCGGCTATCCTCTGAGCACCGCGCTCACGGTCGGCGCGGCCCTGGCCCAGATCGGTGAGTTCTCGTTCATCCTGGGCGGGCTGGGGCTGGGCTTCGGCCTGCTGGACACCGAGGGCTTCAATCTGATCCTCGCCGGCGCGTTGTTCTCCATCACGCTGAGTCCGGTGGTATTTGCCGGCGCAGACAGGCTGAGTGCCCGGGTCCGTGCCAGTCCTCTACTAAATCGGCTCTTCGAGGAAAGGCAGGAATCGGCGCTGCAACGGGTACAGACCGCGCTGGACGAGGCTCGCGAACAGGCCGAACGACACGCCGCTGCCATCAAGACCTTCACTCCCGAGGAACTGGCAGCGGCCTTCCCCCTGTTCTCTGGCCTCACACCCGAGCAACGTGAGACCCTGGTGCTGCACTTTCAACCCTACATGGCCGTGCCCGGGGAGCGCATCATCCGGGCCGGCGATCCGGCCGATGCCCTGTACCTGATTTCCAAAGGCGAAGTCGAAGTGACGATCAACGGGCAGCGGATCAAGACACGGGGGCCCGGCGAGTTCTTCGGTGAAATGGCGCTGCTCAGCGGTGATCGCCGCTCGGCCGATGTCACAGCCCTCGACTACAGCCGGTTCGCCAGGCTAAGCGGGCGCGATTTTCATCGTTTCCTGAGTCAGCACCCGGAGATCCGCACCCAGATTACCGCCCTTGCCAACCAGCGCGCCGAGAGCGCCGGTCAAGCCTTGCGCCAGCCTGAATCCTGAGCCGCCTCCGATCCCGCTTTGCTGAACAAGAGACGGTTGAACTCCCCTGGCTGAACTTCGGCTCGTGGCTTGGTCGTGCGAGTTCGCCAGGAGCGACCTTGCAGAACCGGGGATCCAGACGATTTCACAAACAGCGCATTCGATCAGTTCGGTCCAAACCCCCTATCGCCCTTGCGCGTACATAGGCCGCAACTCATGCAAGTCGATGGCGACCAAAGTCGGGAAGGGGAGTGGATTCTGCAAGCCGAACAGCGGGCGAACGCGACGGCGAGCCGGCGCACGCAGGCCATCGAAATCGCGGTAGTCCTCGCAGATATGTGCGGCCTTTGCCCAGCGGCCGACCACCTCCGCCGTATAGTCGAGGCGCAATAGGTCACCGTTTGGCGAAAAATGAAAAACCTGACGGCGGCAATGGCTCGGCACCTCGGGTGGAAATATTGCTTCTACGCGAATGACTCCGTCGGGCGACGTTGCCAATAACTCGAATTCGAATCCAGGCTGCAGGAAGAGAAAAGGCGTGGTCAGGTAGTTCCAGATCGCGTAACTCGCGAAAAACAGAAAATCGAGCTCATCCCACCACAGTTCCCGGCGCAAACTTGCAAAGGCCGCGCGCGGGTGCTTGCGCTGAGCCAGGATCGTCCCGTCGTCCGCAACGATGCGCACTTCCTCCTCGCCGAACCATTCGCCGCGCTGACCTCGAATGGGGTAGTCGAAAAAGGTGAAGCGTGGCGCCGTCGTGGATGCCATGACTCGCACCTGCTTCAGCGGTGGCACGCGCTTGGCGGTAAACAGGAAGCCGTCGACCGACAGCACTGCCTCGATGGCGACCAAGCGTTGCCAAAGTCCAGCACCCCCATGAGCAGCAATGACACCCGCCAACACATGAGCCACTTTGGCCATCG
>JAZBOA010000436.1:0-4477 GCA_036350935.1 Anderseniella sp.
CGCCGGTCACCATGCGCTTGTCGTAGCCACGCCGCAGCAGCTCGGGCAGCGCAATGGTGGCGCCAATGGCCATGCCCGCCACCGACAGACCGTTCATCGCCGAGATCAGCACCATCAACCCGATGGTGCCGATGGCAAGCCCGCCGCTCACTGGGCCCATCCAGACATGGAACATCTTGTACAGGTCGTCGGCGATCTTCGATTCAGACAGCACGTAGCCCATGAAGATGAACATCGGCAGCGTCAGCAGCGGATACCAGTTCATCAGCTTCATGGCGGCGGCAAAGCCGATGTCCGACCCGCCCGTGCCCCACAGCGCCAGCGAGGCGACGACAGCGACGAAACCGATGGCGCCGAACACGCGCTGGCCCGTCATCAGCAGCACCATCATGCTGGAGAACATCAGCAGTGCGATCATCTCGTAGGACATTCAGGCCTCTTCCCCGCGAATGCGGAAGATGTCCTTGAAGAACTCCGACACCGCCTGCATCAGCATCATCAGGATGCCGAACACCATGATCGCCTTGATCGGCCACATGTAGGGCCGCCAGGCCCGGCGGCTGACTTCCAGCCGTCCGATTTCCTCGGACCCGGTAATGAGTCCGATGAAGAACTGCACTGGCTGGTCGCCCCAGTAGCCCAGCGAGTAGGCCAGCGAGGTCATGCCGCCATACAGCAGCACTCCCAGGAAGGTGACGAGGCACACGATGGAGATGGCGTCAAACCACGCTTTCTTCTTCACGCTCCAGTTGCCATAGAACAGGTCCATACGCACGTTTGAGCCCATCTGCACCGAATACGGCCCACCGATGATGTAATAGGCGACCATGGCGAACTGCGCCATTTCGAGCGTCCAGTTGGCCGGTGCGTCAAGCCAGTGAAACGGATCGTCCGAGAGGATCTTCGACAGCGTCGACCATAGCAGGATGGCGATCAGCACGAAGATCCCGTACATGGCGAACCGGCCCATGCGGTAGTTGAAGGCGTCCACCCGGCGGATATAGGCGCGCATGAAGCCGGTCATCGCGCCGCTCCCTCTTCCCGCTGGCGCAATGCGCCAATGCCCATCGCCTGCATCGCATCACCTACCAGCCCGCACAGCATCGCCGCCATGGCTGCCTGTTGCGAGGGCGTGGCGATCAGGTCGTTGCGGATTTCCAGCATGACATTGGGTATGCCGTGAACCAGCCCGTGCTCCTTCAGCGTGTGTGTAACCCCGTCAGCCGGGCCGTAGGGCTCGTTCTTGCGGACATCGAGCGTGGTGTGGGCGGGCGCCAGCCGCAGCATCGCCTCGGCCAGCCGCTCGTCGCTGTCGCACAGGATGCCAAGTTCGACGTCGCGCGCCACGCCGCGATAAACAGGCGTGAATGAATGCATCGTAACCAGAGCTGCCGGGCCCGCCAGCCTCCCTTCGACAACCGCCGCCAACGCCTGCCGGAACGGCTCGTAGACCAGAGCCGTCCGCTCGTCCCGCTCAGCCTGGCTCAGGCCCACGTTGCCCGGCACGTCGAACACCTCGCTGCGCGCCGGCATGGCGTCCGCGGCGCTGGGCGGCCGGTTGCAGTCATAAACCAGCCGCGACACCTGCGCCGAGACCAGCACCGCATCGAGCTGTGCCGACATGGCTTCAGCCACCGCCAGCGCGCCCGGGTCCCAGGCGATGTGTGCGTTGAGCGTTGCCGCGTCCAGGCCAAGGCCTGCCAGCTCGGGCGGCACGAAGTTGCAGGCATGCTCGCACACCAGCACCACGCTCGACCGGCCCTGCCGGTTGCGCACCAGCGGCGCAGGCGCGGTGAAACCGGCGGGATCATGATTTGGTTGCGGCTCAGCCAAGAGTGGACGCCCCTTCTCGTTGTGTAAAATTTTTTACAGGCGCTGGTGACTTGTCAATATGTTTCCGGTCTGGAATGCTGTCACCATTGCCCCTGTGGAACGCAATTCCGGCATCTGGAGCGCGCGACCATGATCACACAGGCCACCGTGGCTGATTTGCTGAGCGACAACACCGCCAGCCTGACCCGTGCGGAACACCAGCTCGCGGCGGTGCTGCTGGACAATTACCCCCTGTCCGGGCTTGGCACGATCACCGAACTGGCCGCCAAGGCCAACGTATCGGCACCGACGGTGATGCGGCTGGTGCAGAAACTCGGCTTCAAGGGTTTTGCCGACTACCAGGCAGCACTGCGCCACGAGCTCGAGGCCCGCATCTCCAGTCCCATCGCCAAGCAGGACTCGTGGGCCCGCGCGGCGCCGGAAGGCCACATCCTCAACCGGTTCACCGAAGCGGTCATCGGCAACATCCGCCAGACGCTCAGCCACATCGACCACACCTCGTTCGACGAAGCCTGTGCGCTGATGGCCCGTCATGACCGCCACCTCTACATCGCCGGCGGCCGCATCACCCGCATGCTGGCCGACCACCTGTTCCTGCACATGCAGGTGATCCGCCCCGGCGTCACCCGCATCGAGGCCAGCGCCAATACCTGGCCCCACTACCTGCTGGACATGAACGAAGGCGACGTGCTGACCGTGTTCGACATCCGCCGCTACGAGGTCTCTACCCTGCGGCTGACCGAGATGGCAGCCGAGCGCGGCGCGCGCATCATCCTGTTCACCGACCAGTGGCGTTCACCCGCCGCAAGGATCGCCGATCACTGCTTCCCCGTGCACATCTCGGTGCCGTCAGCGTGGGACTCGACCGCCGCCATGGTGCTGCTGGTGGAAACCATGGTCAGCGCCGTGGTCACCCGCACCTGGGACACCACCCGCGTGCGCATGGAGGGCCTTGAGGTGATGTTCGACTCCACCGGACTGTTCCGCAAGTTCAAGTAGGAAGCCTGCTTCAGGTGGCTTTCGGCTTCCGGCCGGCCGCCTTGCGCGGAGCCTTTGCTGGCTGCACCAGTTCAACCTGCACCGGCCCCCGAAACGCCACGTCACGGTGCGGATAGGGAATTTCCATGCCCGCTTCCTTCAGTGCATCCCACAGCGCCAGGAACAGGTCGCCGCGCACGTTGACCGTGCCCTGCCCCGGATCGCGTATCCAGAACCTGAGCTTGTAGTTGATCGAACTGTCGGCGAACCCGGTGATGTGACACACCGGCGAGGGCACCGCCTGCACCCGTTTGTGGCTGGCCGCCACCTTCTTGGCCAGTTCGCGCACCTCGTGCGGGTTGGCGTCGTAGCTCACCCCGAAATCGAGGTCGAGCCGCACCAGGTCCGACGAATAGGACCAGTTGATCACCTGACTGGTGATCAGGTCTTCGTTGGGGATGAGATATTCGCGCCCGTCACGTGAAATGACGGATGCATAGCGCGCCGCCAGTTCATTGATCTTGCCATAGGTGTCGCCAACGCTGATCACGTCGCCCGGCTTGATCGACTTGTCGGCCAGCAGGATGAAGCCCGAAATCAGGTTGGATACCACTTTCTGCAAGCCGAAGCCGAGGCCGAGACCGATGGCGCCCGAGAACACCGCCAGCGCGGTCAGGTCGATGCCCACCATCGACAGCGCGGCAAGGATTGCGGTGATGAGCAGCACCGCCTTGACCAGCTTGCCCAGCAGCACCTGCAGCGATGCGTTCAGGTCCTCGCTGGCGCGGAGCCTGTTGTCCGCATAACGGCCCACCACCAGCGCCAGCCACACCAGCACGCTGACCGTCAGGATGGCCTTTATCACCAGCAGCGGCGTGACGCGCACACCGCCCTCTACCTGGAAGCCGAAGCTGTCCAGGACCGAAATCGTTTCGGGCAACAGGTCCAGAATGCTGAGCGCCGCCACCGACCACGCAAACACCGCGGCCACGTTGGCAATGAAGCGGTTGCGGATGATCCGGGTCAGAATGGAGATGAGCACCCATGCCGTCGCCAGGTTGGCCGCAATGCCGACAAGGTAGCTGCGCGATATCCAGGTGACCTCGCGCATGATGCTGAGGGCGATCCACAAGGCCAGCGCAAAGAATATCCATCTCGACCGGCGCAGGAAGATGACGATGATCCGCAACAGCTGCGGCTTGCCCCTGATCTCGCGCGCCCGCGCTTCAAGCTTCGGCGTGAAGGTGCGGTCCAGCACAAGCGCCACGGCGAACGCGGCAATGATCACTACAAACTGGATCGAGGCCCACTGCAGGCCTGTCGCGGTCGAGGTGATGCCAATCTGGTTGAGCCAGTTGGCGAAGAAAGCCACCGCCTGGTCGGCAATGTCGCTGATACTTTCAGCCGTCACCCCCTCCGGCGCGGGTGCAGGTGCTGGTGCTGGTTCCGGAGCCGCTGCCGCGCCTGCAGCCTCGCCGCCGCCCGTCTCCGCACTGCCGGAAGCGGCCTGGGCAAGACTGAAGCTGCCGGTGCTGTTGCTCATCATCCCGTCATGATCCGGCCGCCTCAGCCCGGCCTGCGCATGCGGAAGGCTTCCGTCACCACCGCATATTCCGAATAACCCATCCTTGCCAGCGGCTGCATGCCGGCGGTGTTGACCCTGCCG
>JAZBOA010000437.1:0-6060 GCA_036350935.1 Anderseniella sp.
GCGCGCCTTCCGGTGTCCGCCTGCTGATTGGCTCTGCAATTGTCGCGGTGGGCAGCCTGACCGCGGCTGCCCTGGCAGCGTGATTGTCCGGGAGCCAGGCAGGCTTCGCCTATCTCAAGCCAAAACTTGTTCCAACCTCCCTGAAGACGGACCATGCCCGCCATCCCGGCAGCGCGACAAAGGTTATTGTTGCGTCCCGCCGGCGTCTTCATCCGGCATGACAAGGCATTGACGCCGTGCTGACGAGTATGCCGGTTCTACTGGCCCGCATGACGGGGTCAGTTGACCGAATGCGCCGCCACAGTCTCACCGCTTCACCTCGAACAGCACTTCGTTGCGCCTGAACATGCCGGGCGTGAACGGGTCGTCGTAGTAGGCATAGATGGCGGGACCGGTCGTCGTGTAGCCGTTTTCATCCAGCCAGGCTTGCAGTCGCGTCTCGTTGGCTTGCATGAGCGCATCATCGGCGCGGCCAGAAAACCGGATCGCTGCGCGCCGGGTTGGATCGATCGTCAGCAACCGGACTTCGGCGTCTGCGGGTTTCGGCAATGTGTCGGGGTCCATGCCCTCCGGCATGATGAAGTGGACCTTCCAGACCGTATCACCTGATGCGTCCTGCGCGGGTTGCTGGGTCACCGGCGCCGTCATGGCGATCTTTTCGCCCGGCCGGTCCTTGGCGAAGATGTAACGCGCCAGCGGGCTGAAGCCCGCCCGCACCGCGCTGTCCCTGTCACCCCGCCGGGTGACCTCCGCGACGGTCATCCGGCCATAGTCGCGCACCTCGATATTGCCGTCCTTCGCCACCAGTTCATAAGGCGGCTGGTCGATGCTGCGCATGTACAACACCCAGCCGCCAACGACAGCAATGGCCAGCCCCGCCAGGCTCGCCACGATCCACAGACTTGTGACCATTATCTTGCTCATCGCCATGCGGCTTCGCCTTTCTGGTGTATCCGCAACTCGAGAAGTCGCACCTGGCAGATTAAACTGTCAGGACCTTGAGGTCATCAGGCCGTTCTGAACGCCACAACAAGGACCGAACGCTGTGGCTCGCGTACTTCCCAGCCACACGTGTGTTTACCTGGCCGGCTTCCCATGAAGGTTTCGATCGCCGCCTCGGGTGGCCTGCCGGGCCACCGTTTAACCTGTTGGCAACGCGTTCATGGTACGGATGATCAGTCCCTGATTCGGGACAGTAAGTACGCGTCTGTGTCTCTAAAGTCCTGACCAGGTCCCTGCATCCCAAGCTCTCCCGGCTGTGCCGGGGCCTGGTCAGACATCTCCTCGATGACCATGCAATCGCGATGGCTTTTCCTCGAGGATTGGCTACTCGCCGCGGCTTGCGTCAATGGCCAGTTCCACAGCGCGCACCATCATCTCCAGGCTCATCGACGCCAGCTCTTTCTGCCGGTGGAGTTCCGGCGAAGGGTCTAGCCGCCGTTTGGCCAGCAGGCCGGCTACCTGTTGCGGCAGGCAGGGCAGGTGCAGGAAGCCGCATCGGACAGATTCATCCAGTTGCGCGGCTGCCGACAGGAAGCCGTGCAGGCAGGCATTGCACAGGAAGGCGCCTGCCGTGTTTGAAAGCTGCGCCGGTATGCCGGCATCGAGCAGGGCCGTCTCGATGCCGCGGACCGGCAGCGTGGACAACAGTGCAGCGGCGCCATTGGCCACCAGGAGCTGGTCCACCAACCGGGCCCCGGTATTGTCGGCTATGTCAAAGTCGGCAAGGTTCAGCGCCACCCGCTCGATGCGGATGACGCTTTCGCCCGGCCACAGGCCAAGGCTCAGCACAATGTCAGGCTTCACGTCCTCAAGCAGTGCGGCGATGTTAGCGTCAAGACCGTCAAGCCTGACCGGCAGTGACCTGCCAACGACGTCGCAACCGCCGACGTGGCGGCCATCCAGCTGCGACATCACTTCGTGGGCCGGGTTCACATCGCGCCCGCCATAGGGCTCGAAACCGGTTATGAGGACGCGGGGTGCGGGCATTCTCTGTCCCTGTCTGGTGTTCATGGCTCCGCATTCATTCCACAACTGCTTCTGCCTGTACACATCCTGGCACAGTTCGCCGATGGTGGCCGGGCCACATGATGGCAGTGCAGGTTTGTTTCCAGTTTCAAAGGTGCGGTGTTATACCGGCGCCTTGCATTTTCACGCGCAGGGGCAGTCACCGGATGAGCACGCTTTTCACGCCGTTTCAACTTGGGCCGTTAAGCCTGGACAACCGCATCGTGATTGCGCCGATGTGCCAGTACTCGGCCGATGACGGCAGCGCCACCGACTGGCACCTGATGCACGTGGGCCAGCTGGCCATGTCGGGCGCCGGGCTGCTGATCCTCGAGGCAACCGCGGTGTCGCCGCAGGCACGCATCACGCCGCGCGATCTGGGGCTGTACAGCGATGCTAACGAGGCGGCGCTGGCGCGGGTGCTGAAGGCAGCGCGGTCGTGTTCGGCCATGCCGATTGCCATCCAGCTTGGCCATGCCGGGCGCAAGGCCTCCAGCCAGGTGCCATGGCAGGGCGGCGCCCAGATCCGCCCCGGTGAGCCCGGCGGCTGGCAGACCGTTGCCCCCTCGGCCGTGCCGCATGCCGAGGCAGAGCATCCGCCGCTCGCGCTGGACGCTGACGGGCTGGCCAGGGTGTGTGATGAGTTCGTTGCAACAGCCAGGCGCGCCGCCCGGCTCGGGCTGGACGGTATCGAGATCCACATGGCGCACGGCTACCTGCTGCACGAGTTCCTGTCGCCGTTGTCCAACCGGCGCGATGACGCCTATGGCGGCTCGCTTGAAAACCGCATGCGGTTGCCGTTGCAGGTTCTCAAGGCGGTGCGCGATGCCTTCCCGGCTGACAAGCCGGTGTGGCTGCGGCTGTCGGCGAGCGACTGGGTTGAGGGTGGCTGGGACATTGCCCAGTCGATCGAGTTGAGCCGTCGGGCGCAGGCGCTGGGGGCCGCCGCCATCCACGTCTCGTCCGGGGGGATTTCGCCGGCTCAGAAGATTTCGCTGGAGCCCGGCTACCAGATCGGTTTCGCCCGCCAGATCAAGGCGGAGGTCAAGGTGCCGGTGATTGCCGTCGGCCTCATCACCGAAGCTGTTCAGGCGGAGCAGATCATCGCCCGGGGCGATGCCGATGCGGTGGCGCTGGCGAGGGGGATACTGTTCAACCCGAGGTGGCCATGGCATGCGGCAGTGGAGCTGGGCGCGCAGGTCTCGGCGCCGCCGCAATACTGGCGCAGCACCCCGCATGGCGTCAGGGACCTGTTCAGATCGGCGTCGTTTGCACAGCGCTGACGCCGCGGTTTCCTGGCGGTGCAGCCTGCCGCCGCTGTCAGGCGGCGAGCTCCTTCGCCAGCCGGGTGGTGAGGGCCTGCTGGTTGCGCACTTCCTGTTCGCGGCGGCGCAGTTCTTCGGCATGTGCGGAGAACTGCTTGCCCAGTGCGGCAAGCTTGCTGCCTTCCGTGCCCGGGCCAGTGAGGTTTGCCAGCGTGTCCACGACGGATTTCACATCCATGCCGATGCCACGCAGCTCGCGGGCCAGTTCCAGCCGCCGGACCTGTGCCGGGTTGAACAGCCGGCTCGATCCGCGGCGGATCGGATGGGCAATACCCTGTTCGGAATAGAATCGTACCGCCCTGGCTGTCAGACCGAGCTTCTTGGTCACCGCGTTGGTCGTCAACACGTTGACAGTTTCCGCCGGTTCGGCGCGGT
The DNA here is from genome assembly GCA_036350935.1 of Anderseniella sp. Classification (GTDB taxonomy): domain Bacteria; phylum Pseudomonadota; class Alphaproteobacteria; order Rhizobiales; family Aestuariivirgaceae; genus Anderseniella. The sequence continues at coordinate 3,708 of JAZBOA010000437.1, forward strand.
TGCCATCCGCGATAACCTTGCGAACGAGATCGACGATTTGTGTTGCCTCAGTCATGCCGCCTCCCTTCTGCTAGTGTCTTGCCAGGTGCGTTCTTGTTGTTGCCAGGCGATACGGCAGAATCAGTATGTATACGGATATAGGCGTTTGTAAACTGATACACCAGAGGTCGTGTTCTCCAGTCTGGGCAGCTCTGCTGACAAGGAATGGGTGGACTGCATTCAGTGCGACATCAGCACAGGCACTGTCATGGTCTGCAGGATGCTGCGGGTTACGCCGCCGAACACCAGCTCGCGCAGCCGCGAGTGGCCATAGGCCCCCAGCACGAGCAGATCGGCGCCATTGCTGGCGACGTGGTTGAGAAGCGCATCGGCTGGCGACAGTTCCGGCGCCGGCAATGACTGGGCGGTCACATCCACACCATGGCGGCTGAGCACCGCGGCCAGTTCGGCGCCGGGCAGGTCACCTGCGATTTCGGGCTCGTGCTGGGCGTTGACCCAGACGAGGTCAACCTTCTTCGCCCTGGTGAGCAGCGGCAGGGCGTCAAAGCTTGCCCTGATGGCCTCCCGGGTGGCGTTCCAGCCAATCACCGCGTGGGAGCCGATCCGCTCGAAGCTCCCGGCCTCGGGTACGACAAGCACCGGCCGGCCTGATCCGAGCAGCAGCCGCTCGACGAAGTCGGTTTCGACGGTGCTGCGGTCATTGTTGTTGCTGACCTGGGCCGCGACGATCAGATCCGCATAGATGGCATGATCGAGCACGGTGTCGGCGAGCAAGTCTGACTTTCCTTCGAGCTGGCGCCATTCGGCCGTCACCCCGTAGCGCCGTACAGCGTTGTCGAACTTCTCGCGCACCTGCGGCGCCAGCTGCTCGAAGAACTGCCGGCGCCGGCTGTCCAGTTCGGCAGCGCCGTAGTTCACCGGCAGGACGAAACTGTCCATGGCGGGGATCACGTAGATGCCGGTAACGTGGGCCTCGTGCTGGCTGGCGAGCGTGAAGGCAGCGCTCATTACGGCATCAAGACGGGCAATGTCAGCCAGTGAAACGGCAATGGTCTTCACGGCCATGTTTCGCGTCCCTTGTCATGCTGGTTCCGGTGCAACTGCCCAGAGGCTGGACCAGGCAAGCCAAACTTGCCTTGATATGCGTCAACCGGGGGCGTCGCCGTCCCGGCGGCCAGCCATGGCGGCTTCACAATTCGCTTTCAGATCGCAGCCGAAGCACCGTAGGCTGACAGACTGACTGGCGTGACCCCAAGGCCGGTCGCGACTGGAGGATGTGTGCCGATGCCGCTGACGGTGATTGGTGCAGGTGTTGGCCGGACCGGCACCTATTCATTGAAACTTGCGCTCAACCAGCTGGGTGTGGGGCCGTGCCACCACATGGAAGAAGTGCTGCACCGGATGGCGGAACAGCTGCCGCTCTGGAACCAGGCGGTGGCGGGCTGGCCAGACTGGGAGGCAATCTATAGCGGTTACGGCAGTGCCGTGGACTGGCCCACCGCTGGGTTTTTCCGCGAGCTTTATGCAGTCTATCCGTCGGCGAGGTTCATCCTGACGGTCCGGGATACGGGGCGATGGGTGGATAGCTTCTCTCACACGATCTACAGGTTGCTGGCCAGCCGGGAGATGGTGCCGACAGAGATGGTTGAATGGTTCGACATGGCAAAGGCGGTGATCGACCGGACCGGGTTTCCGGGCGGGCTGGATGATGCAGGCCTTGCAAACGCGTTTGACGCCCACAACGAGGCCGTCAGGGCGGTGATTCCGGCAAGCCGGTTGCTGGAGTTCGACGTCAGGCAGGGCTGGCAGCCATTGTGCGATTTCCTGGGGGTTGTGGTGCCGGCAGAGCCGTTTCCGCGCACCAATGATCGCACTGAATTCTGGGATCGCGTCGCCGGCAAGGATTGAATCAGCCCGGACTCACTGGCGACGAACCTGCCTCACTGACTACAGTGCGGGAAACCTGCAGGTGCGCTTGTGTATGAACCGGCTATCGATAATCATACCGCGGGCAGCGACACTGTTTCCTTGAAGGTCATCTGGATGCTGATGTCACTTTGCACCTTCCAGGTGGCAATGCCCAGATACCTGAGGAAGCGCGTCGGGACGCGGTGTGCAATCCTCACCGTCATTTCCGACTTCGTCGCTTCAGGAATGATGTCAATTTCCGCCTGCTTTAGGAATGCGTACTCCGGGCTTTCAGCAAAATGCTCGATGACCTGTCGTGCGCGGTGGACAACCTTGCGCTTCCTGCCGCCCTATTCACCCGACTTCAATCCCATCGAAATGGCGTTCTCAAAACTCAAGGCCATCCTGAAAAAGGCAGCCTGCCGAAAAATCGAAGACCTGTGGA
>JAZBOA010000438.1:0-2779 GCA_036350935.1 Anderseniella sp.
ATCTGGTCGCAGAGCACAGCAACTGTCAGTCTTGGCTGTAACTTTTAATCAAAGGAGTATTGCTATGCCCATGGTGAATATCGCCGGAAAAGAAGTGGAAGTGGACGAAGAAGGTTATCTGGTCGACCTGTCCCAGTGGAATGAAGACATCGCCAAGTACATGGCCGTCGAAGAAAAAGTCGAACTGACCGACAGCCACTGGGAAGTCGTCAACTTCCTGCGTGAGTACTACGCCGAATACCAGATCGCTCCCGCTGTTCGCGTTCTGACCAAGGCAATCGGCAAGAAGCTCGGGCCTGAGAAGGGCAACAACAAGTACCTGTACGAGTTGTTCCCCTACGGCCCCGCCAAGCAGGCTTGTAAGATCGCTGGCCTGCCCAAGCCGACCGGCTGTATCTAAGTTGTTGTAATGCTTTCGGGTCGCCCCGGATTTTTTCGGGGCGACATCGATTTTCATGCTGTGTTTCCCAATTGAATGCGAACTCCGTTGCGGGTGCGCGTTTGATTCGTAAACACAACGTTGTTAGGGGATCGGGTTTGTCTACTGTGACGATGATTTATGCCGGGATGTTCTACGTCGCCACCCTCTTGCTGGTGGTGGGCCTGGTTTACAAGATTTTTGACTACAGCCGCACGCCCGCGCCGTTGAAGATCCCGACCACGCCTGCGCCGATCACGCAGAAGGGGGTTGTGTACCGAATGGCCAAGGAAGTCGTGCTGTTCGAATCCCTGTTCAAATCCAACAAATGGATCTGGGTGTTCGGCTGGCTGTTCCATTTCGGCCTGTTCCTGGTGCTGGCGCGTCATCTGCGCTACTTCACCGAGCCGGTGTGGTTCTGGGTCGGCATCGTGCAGCCGTTCGGTAAATACGCCAGCATCATGATGGTGGTCGGTCTGCTCGGACTGCTGGCACGCCGCTTTCTGGTCGATCGGGTGCGTTACATCTCCACCCCGTCAGACATCCTGATGCTGGTGCTGCTGATCGCGATCGGCGTGTCCGGCATGCTGATGACCTTCGTTGTCCACACCTACATCGTGGCGCTCAAGGCCTTCTTCATGGGTCTGATGTATTTCGACGTGCAACCGGTTCCGCAGGACCCGATACTGCTGGCGCACCTTGCGCTGGTGGCGCTGCTGATGGTGATCTTCCCGATCAGCAAGCTGCTGCATGCGCCGGGCATTTTCTTCAGCCCGACGCGCAACCAGGCGGACAACCCGCGTGAGCATCGTCATGTGGCGGCTTGGGCAGCCCGCCTCGATCAGAGCAACTGATTCGTTGACATCGATTAACGAACACCTAAGTACGGACAGAGGACTCTCAAGTGGCTGCTGCTGAATTTGACATTCCGGAAATCAAGGACGAAATTGAGATTCCCAAGCTGCGCGAAGGCTCGATGGCGCACGCCAAGTCCTTTCTCGCAAACCAAGCGGTGCAGGATGCCATGGGTTATCCGCACGAGCTGGGTGATGACTGGAAAGAGCGCGCCCTCGACAAGATGGGCGACCTGCTGGGCAAATACCGCTCGCTGAAAGTCTTCCTCGACGCCTGCGTGCATTGCGGTGCGTGCACCGACAAGTGCCACTACTATCTGGGCACTTCGGATCCCAAGAACATGCCGGTGGCGCGCCAGGACCTGATGCGTCAGGTCTACCGCCGCTACTTCACCACCGCGGGCAAGCTGTTCCCCAAACTGGTGGGCGCCAAGGACCTGACCAAGGACATCCTTGACGACTGGTACAGCTACTACCATCAGTGCTCGGAATGCCGTCGCTGCTCGGTGTTCTGCCCGTACGGCATCGATACCGCCGAAATCACCATGGCTGGCCGTGAGATCCTCAACCACGTCGGCATGGGGCAAAAGTATTCCAACGAAATCCTGAACAAGGTTCACAGGATCGGCAACAACCTCGGTTTGCCCGGCCCAGCGCTGGAAGACACCCTGGAAGGCCTGGAAGAGGACATCGAGGCCGACACCGGCGTGCCGGTCAAGCTGCCGATCGACGTCAAGGGCGCGGAAGTGCTGCTGGTCACGCCTTCCGCCGACTTCTTCTCGGAGCCGCATGTCGAATCGCTGATCGGCTACGCCAAGGTGTTCCACGCAGCCGGCATCAACTGGACGCTGTCGTCGCACGCATCGGAGGCCGGCAACTTCGGCCTGTTCAACGGCAACTACGAGAACATGCGCAAGGTCGCCATGCGCATCCGCGATGCCGCGCTCGAACTCGGGGTCAAGCGCATCGTGGTCGGCGAATGCGGCCATGCCTGGCGCGTCGCCTACAGCTTCTGGAATACGCTGACCGGCATCGGCTACGGCGGCAACGATCCGTTCTCGATCGAACTGCAGAAGCAGCTCGACCCCAATTACCCGCAGCCGCAGCACATCTGTGAACTGACCAACGACCTGATCAAGTCCGGCCAGATCAAGGTGGACCCCTCGCTCAACGACGATCTGGTCGTGACGTATCACGATTCGTGCAACGTGGCGCGGGCGTCGCGCATGGGCACCGAGCCCGGTGGCCAGTTCACCATCCCGCGTGAACTGATCAAGGCGGTGGCCAACAATTTCCACAACATGGCAGATGAGACCATCTACGAGTCCACCTTCTGCTGCGGCGGCGGTGGCGGTCTTTTGACCGACGACCTGATGGAGGTTCGCGTCAAGGGCGCTCAACCGCGCGTGGAGGCGTTGAACAACGTGATGCAGGAGAAGGGCGTCACGCACATGGCCGCGATCTGCGCCATCTGCAAGAGCCAGTTCACCAAGGTGCTGCCCTACTA
>JAZBOA010000439.1:0-2270 GCA_036350935.1 Anderseniella sp.
ATCCCTTGTCGGGACCGCGTTCGTTACCCTGATCCCTGGTGTTCGCACGATTCCTGAAATACTTCCGGTTGTGATTCTGGAGCCAGTTCAGGCGGGCGACGTCAGTGGCGAAAGCAGGCGCCGCATCCAGTGTGTCATCCAAATAATTGTTGTAGTAGACCCATTTGTCTGCGTTGCCACAGTTGGTCCTCACGCCATCCTTGTCAAAGCAAGCCTGGTTCTCGCTGACTTTACCTGGCTCATCGGGCGCAAACGCATATGGGAACAGTTGCTCATCACTGCCGTCAAAGACGTCCAGAACCGAAAGGTCTCCCTTGCGAGCCTCTACGCACCCTGCCCACGAAAGCTGGGGTCGTTTCTTTATAACCTGATCCCAAGCCTGCTTGTTATGATAAGGACCCCCGGTGGTCGAACCATAATCATCGAAGTTCATCCGGGAGAGTGGATTGGAACCGTAGTGGTCGAGCCATGTGACCGACGTGTCCCCGAACTTTTCTGGCCCAACGTTCACAAACTGGGAGAACGGGACAACGCCAACCATCAGTTCAGAGTGCTGCGGCGCCTCTTCCTGGCCGCCAAACAGAACTTCAACAAAGTCATGGGCAGCAATCTTCAAGGTTGACAGCCGCTGCTGCGAGGCCATCGATCCGGTATTGTCGAAAGCAAAGACCACATGCAGTTTCTGCGCGTTCAGCGTGGCTTCCGCATAGGTTGAGATCGTTTGCTTGTCCTGACCAATGATCTTCATAAGGTAATTGTCGACATCAACCGATGCGTCCACACGGACTTTCCCGTTGCCGACTGTCATTGTGACCTCGGGAATATCGGAGTTCTTCGGCTGGCCAAAATTGGATGCGAAGTACTGCTCTCCGATTCTGACGAGTTCACTGTCTTCACGATTGATTTCTCGAGCCGCAGCCAGCGCCGCGGCGTCGACCGCAGCCTGCAGGCGGGCCTGCACGGACACCCAGTTTCCATAGTCGACAGCCGCACCGCCTGCCAGCATCATCGGTACAGCCGAGGCTGCAACCACTGCCGACATGTTGCCGGCCTGGTTGTGGGCAAACCGCTTGAACCGCTCCAGCAGTCGATTTGACAAGGTTTTCAGCATTGTTCCAACCCTCCAGGGTCTTGCGCGGTCTGTAATGATTTGCACGAACTCGCCATTGAGCAGTTCGGCCTCCGAAACAGAGCCCGCTTACAAACAGTAGTTTTCGACGATTTCAGCGGTCGGCAATTTGCGCGCGATGTACTGGTCCATGCTGGCATGGGCCTGCGTCAGGTCGGAGCAAAAGCGAGACTGTTCCGACATTACCGAGAACGAGTTCAAACCCAGAATGATCAGCACCGCTGCGAGAACGGCACATATGCGGGCCAGCTGGTTGGCCACATCGAGGCGTTCGTTGGCAAGTCGCTGCCATGGGGTGACATTTGGGTTGCCTGCTACACGCAACATGGTTTGTTTCTCCTCATAAATGCGTAGGACCGATTGCAGGGTCCGGGCCAGTCGGTGCAGAACCAACTTGAGGAATTGTTTACTACATCATGATGCGGCTTTGTTGTTAAATGGGTTGTTAATATTTCGCAGAAGTAAATCGAAGGCCTGCAATTTTTTCAGTAGTTTAATATAATTTTCATTAAAATTTGCGCGAATTCTTTTAAATAGTATCAATCACAGAGGTGTTTGCGCTCAATCGAATGAGCCTGCCTCAATTGACCTGCTGGCCTGCCAGCAAGGAAGAGCTGTAGGGTGAGGCAGGCCTGGACACATTTGTCTTGGAACCGGAAAGTGGCGATGACACCATCCACAAAATCCTATTCGGCAAGGATCAGTTTGACCTCTGTGCGCTTGGTCTGAGCTCTGCCCATGACTTCGCCATCTCGGACAATGGTGATGCAGGCTCGCTACGCTCAGCGCCATTCATGATCATCGCTTCCCGGATGCGGGGATTTTCAGGTCAATCCCGGCCCAGGTCGTTTCTGCATCCCGGGCAAAGCGGTTGGTCAGAAACTCGGGCGTTCCGGTAAACTCTACACCCACTTCCATGCCATCCACCCAGCGCACGCGGCAGGGGAGCAGAACATCCTCGTGCGGGATTGATATCCTGACCTGCTCAGGAATTGCCTTGAGCGGAACAGAACCAAGCCGCGCTCCCGTCAGGCTCATGTCCTCAAGGGTGCAAAATACGCGACAGCCCTGGTCACCGACCAGCAAGCTTGCCTGGTGGCTCATCTGATAGCGCGGGTGAGGATTCCGGCGGTTACTCATG
>JAZBOA010000440.1:0-10136 GCA_036350935.1 Anderseniella sp.
CTACGAGCGCGAGGGCATACCGCTGCTTTGGGTGCTGTCATCTTTCGACCTCGACCGTGTTCCACAAGCGGTTTCAGATGTGGTGCATAGGCATCGCGGCAATGCCTTTGTTCTAGACCAACAAGCGGTCTACGCGTCACGCGAGCAGCGAACGTTGATACTCTTATGCTACTTGCGAAGCGATGCAGGGTTTGATGCTCCACGGCTTGTCCGATTTGACGAGTTAACATTCCCCGAGTCGCGTTTACCCTATCTTGAAGACAGACTCTTTGCTGAGTTCTTTGAGACAATTAAGCAACAACGACAGCTATACTTTGAGGCTTTGAGGGCGTTGGGGGACCAGACAAAGATTCTTCCCGTTCAACGCCTAACCGGCTTCGAGAAATGTGATGGAATAGCATGGCTGATTGCCGCGGCTTTCTCTTTATTGACAGCAGCGGAGGGCAGGTTTGAAAACTTCTCAGGCCGAAGCCCTAATATCAAAGCGATGCTGAATGGCTATCTAGCTCCAGGGCATCTCACACCTTATGCGAAACTACTACACGAGTTGATTCAGAACTCATCACTAAGGCCACTTCTAGACGGCAGTGTAGGTGTCCACCTCAACAGATCATTCGCTTCTGCCGTGCAGGTCGAGCAGAGCTCGGCAGAATGGCAACTACTGAAAGAACTATTCCCGGAGGCACTCAATCCAATTATTCGGCTGCAGCTACAGGAAGCTAAAGCATTGCCGGCGTGGGCTGATCCGGATAGACCGGCCTGAGCTCCAACTGTTTCCCCGGAACTCCCGCGGCGGTTTGCTTGGCTTGCGGCTGGATCCTCGGGACAAGCCCGAGGATGACAAATGAGGGGGAGCTACACAATCTGACCACAGCGTCACCCCGATTAACATCGGGGTCCATGCGGAATGACTTGCGCAAGCTAGGGTCATGGATTCCGGCTTGCGCCGGAATGACGGCGGTGGAGATGTTGCGCTTTGCTGCCCTGGATCCCCGGGACAAGTCCGGGGATGACAATTTTAGTAGCCTAATTTTCCATCATCCGCCTAATTTTTAATCGCCTGTTTTTCAGGCGTTGATTCCATCCACCAGCCCAACCCGCTGAAATTCCAGTACATTCCCCCTGCCCGGAAACTGGCACGCGGCATGCAATCACGTTAACCAATTCTTAGTGGCGGGCACATGCGGCACCGCCCTATCCCCCTGAGGAACGCGCGAGAGGGTACATGAAGAAGATCGAGGCCATCGTAAAACCGTTCAAGCTGGACGAGGTGAAGGAAGCGCTGCAGGAAGTCGGCCTGCAGGGCATCACCGTCACCGAGGCCAAGGGTTTCGGCCGCCAGAAGGGCCACACCGAGCTCTATCGCGGCGCCGAGTACGTCGTCGACTTCCTGCCCAAGGTGCGCATCGAGATCGTGCTGGACGACAACATGGTCGACCAGGCGGTCGAGGCGATCATGACCGCCGCGCGCACCGGCCGCATCGGCGACGGCAAGATCTTCATTTCCACCGTTGACGAGGCAATCCGCATCCGCACCGGCGAAACCGGTTCGGACGCGCTTTAAGCCTTTTCAGTTCCACCAACCCCAAACCAACTCAACTGAAGACCTACGAGGGCATAACAGATGGCAAAAGCACCGAAATCCGTTTCAGACGCGATGAAGTTCCTGAAGGAAAACGACGTCAAGTATGTCGACCTTCGCTTCACCGACACGCGCGGCAAGATGCAGCACGTGACCCAGGACATCTCAACCATCGACGAGGACGTGTTCGCAGACGGCCTGATGTTCGACGGATCGTCCATCGCCGGGTGGAAGGCGATCAACGAGTCCGACATGGTGCTGATGCTGGACCCCACGTCGCTGCACCTGGACCCGTTCTACGCCCAGAAGACCGCCGCGATCTTCTGCGACATTCTCGAGCCGGGCACCGGCGAAGCCTATGACCGCGACCCGCGCACCACGGCCAAGAAGGCCGAGGCCTACGTGAAGTCGACCGGCATCGGCGACACCATCACCGTCGGTCCGGAAGCCGAGTTCTTCATGTTCGACGACGTGCGCTTCTCGTCCGACATGTACAACACCGGCTTCAAGGTGGACTCGACCGAACTGCCGTCCAACATGGACGCCGAGTACGAGATGGGCAACATGGGTCACCGTCCGCGCGTGAACGGCGGCTATTTCCCGGTCAACCCGATCGATAGCGGCCAGGACATCCGCGGCGAAATGCTGGCGGCGATGGCGTCGATGGGCGTCACCGTTGAAAAGCACCACCACGAGGTGGCTGCCGCCCAGCACGAGCTTGGCATCAAGTTCGAAACGCTGACCCGCTGCGCCGACCACCTGCAGATCTACAAGTACGCCATCCACAACGTGGCGCACCAGTACGGCAAGACCGTCACCTTCATGCCGAAGCCGGTGTATGGAGACAACGGGTCCGGCATGCACGTGCACCAGTCGATCTGGAAGGATGGCAAGCCGCTGTTCGCCGGCAACCAGTATGCCGACCTGTCGGAGATGTGCCTGTTCTATATCGGCGGCATCATTAAGCACGCCAAGGCGCTCAATGCCTTCACCAACCCGTCCACCAACTCCTACAAGCGGCTGGTGCCGGGCTATGAAGCCCCGGTTCTGCTGGCCTACTCGTCGCGCAACCGCTCGGCCTCGTGCCGTATTCCGTGGACCGCGTCGCCGAAGGGCAAGCGCGTGGAAGTCCGCTTCCCCGACCCGACCGCCAACCCGTACCTGGCCTTCTCGGCCATGGTGATGGCCGGCATGGACGGCATCCTGAACAAGATCCACCCGGGCGACCCGATGGACAAGGACCTCTATGACCTGCCGCCGGAAGAGCTGAAGGACATCCCGACCGTGTGCGGCTCGCTTCGCGAAGCACTCGCCTCGCTGGATGCCGACCGCGACTTCCTGAAGAAGGGTGGCGTGTTCTCCGACGACCAGATCGACGCTTACATCGAGCTGAAGATGGAAGAGAACATGCGGTATGAAATGACCCCGCACCCGGTCGAATACGACATGTACTACTCGGTCTGACACGCCCTCGTCAGACCTTGTTCAGAAGCCGGTCCTTGCGGTCTTCCTCCCCGCAAGGGCCGGTTTCCCTTTTTTGGGCATCGCTGCCCAGCCTTTACGCCGCCTTAACCAACCTCGCGTTTAATCCGAACCCGGACCAAGTCACTGGTCAGGTAAGTATGCGTAACGAGTGGGGTTGTCATGAACGCGATGGTCAGGTTTGCCGTCTGCCTGCTGGCGGCGGTGTCTGCGGTGTTGTTGGCGGTTTCCCCCGGTATTGCGCGCGCGGAAGGCCTGTTTGCCGGCACCAAGCTGGGGGCCATTCCGCGCGGGCTGCCCGGGCCTGACGAGATCGATTTTCCCAAACGGTTCGAGCCCGGCACCATCGTGGTGGTGACCGCGCACAAGCGGCTCTACTACGTGACCAGCCGGGGCCGCGCGCTGCGCTATGTGGTGGGCGTGGGCCGCGACGGCATGCGGTGGAAGGGTACCGCACAGATTGCCCGCAAGGCTGAATGGCCCACCTGGACGCCGCCTGCAGAAATGCACGCCCGCGCCCGCGCCAAGGGCCAGTTCCTGCCGCAGCAGCTGGACGGCGGGCCCAACAATCCGCTGGGTGCAGCTGCGCTCTATCTCTACAGCAACGGCAAGGACACGCTGTACCGCATTCACGGCACCAATGAGCCGTGGAACCTCGGCAAGGCCGTCACCGCGGGCTGCATCCGCATGCTCAACCATCACGTCGTCGACCTGTACAAGCGGGTCAAGACCGGCACCCGCGTCATCGTCATGTAAGTGGCTTGCCTTCGCCGCCGGTCTGGGCCACGGTCCGCGCGCACCATGCGCAACCGTCCCTGACCCCCCGCTTGCGAAGGCACCATGAGCGGCTCTGGCCACACAAGATCAGAACTGGTCGCCGACTGGCGGCTGCTGGCGTTCGGCACGCTGGCGTCGCTTGCCTCCGCGCCGGGCCAGACCCTGGTGATCTCGCTGTTCAATGCCGACATGCGCTCAGCCTTCGGCCTGACCCATGGCGGCTTCGGCACGCTCTACATGGCGGCCACCCTGACCAGCGCCGCGGTGATCCTTTGGTCGGGCAAGCTGGTGGACCTGTACGATCTGCGCGTGGTTTTTGCCGTCACCACGCTGGGCCTGGCGGCAGCGTGCGTCATTGCCGGCAGCGCAGGCGGCGTGGCGGGGCTGCTGGTGGCGCTGTTCCTGCTGCGCCAGTTCGGCCAGGGGCTGATGAGCCATATCTCGGTGACCTCGGTCAATCGCTACTACGAAACGGTGCGCGGCAAGGCGTCGGCCATCGTCAACCAGGGCTTCACGCTGGCCGAAGCGGTGCTGCCGATCACCATCTCGTCGCTGATCCTGGCGGTGGGCTGGCGGACTTCGTGGCTGGTGCTTGGCGCGTTGTGCGCCGGTGTGGTGCTGCCGCTGCTGCTGGTGCTGATTGCCGATCACCGGCGCCGGCACGGGCGCTACCTGGACCGGATGGCGATTCTCGAAGGACCCGCGTCCGGCCCGGAAGGCACCACCGCCGCCAAGGCGAAGCAGTGGTCGCGCGCGCAGATGCTGCGCGATGCGCGCTTCTACGGCGTGGTGCCGGTCATCCTGGCGCCGTCATTCTTCAACACCGGCCTGATGTTCCACCACCAGCACATCGCCTCGGCCAAGGGGTGGCCGCTGGAGACGTGGTACCTGCTGCTGATGGCCTATGCGGCGGCTTCCATCGTGGCGTCGCTGCTGGCGGGTGTCGCGGTAGACCGGCATGGCGCACGGCGGATGATGCCGGTGTTCGCCCTGCCGATCGCGGCGGGCGGCTTGTGCCTGGCATTCGGTGGCGGCAATCCGCTGTGGACGGCGGGCGTTCTGATCAGCTTCGGCGCGGCGTCGGGCATGACGGGCGCGGTGACGCCGCCGTTCTGGGCGGAAGTCTATGGCGTCAAGCACCTCGGCGCCATCAAGGCCGTGGCGACGGCGCTGATGATCTTCGCCAGCGCCCTGTCGCCGGCGCTTTACGGGGTGCTGTTCGATGCCGGCGTCAGCGTGACCGGCATCGGCTTCGGCAACGCCATCGCCGTACTGGCCGCATCGGCGGCGGCTTGGCTGGCGTTGAGGCGGCCATGACCAGCACGCCGGGCCTGCCGGGAGAAAGCTACCGGCCGCCAGCCGACGCCGGGCTGGCCGTCATTCACCGCGACGATCACCTGATCGTTCTGGACAAGCCGGCAGGGCTGCTGACGGTGCCGGGCAAGGGCGAGGCGCTGGCGGACTGCCTGGAGGCGCGGGTGCAGGCGCGGTTTCCGGACGCACTGACCGTGCACCGGCTGGACCGGGACACGTCCGGCCTTGTTGTCATGGCAATGGGCCGCCCGGCCCAACGCCATCTCGGGCTGCAGTTCGAAAGGCGCAAGCTCCACAAGACCTATCTGGCGGTGGTGTCCGGCGTGATTCAGGCAGACGACGGCGAGATCGCCCTGCCGCTGATTGCCGACTGGCCCAACCGGCCGCTGCAGAAGGTATGTTTCGAACACGGCAAACAGGCGCTCACCCGTTGGCGGGTGCTGCAGCGAGGTCCCTGCTCCACCCGCCTTGAACTTGAGCCGCATACCGGCCGGTCACATCAACTGCGCGTTCACATGAAAGAACTAGGTCATCCGATCCTCGGCGACCCGCTCTATGGCGATGCATCGTCCGCCCCCCGCCTCATGCTGCACGCCCAAACGCTTGAGCTGCATCACCCGGCGGATGGCGCACGCCTCAAGCTGGAAGCACCGCTGCCGTTCTGACGTTCAACCCGCCGGCCACCAGTCGCCCGGCAGCACGCCGGTGGTGACCAGGTAGAGGATGCCTGACACCGTGACGACGGACAGCGTGGTGGTCAGCAGCACGCTGGCGGAAGCGCGCTCGATCCAGACGCCGTACTGCTGAGCCATGACGAACACGTTGGTGGCGGTGGGCAGCGAGGCCAGAAGCACCGCGGTGAACACCCAGACCGGGTCGAAATCGCCCATCCACGACAGCATGAAGTACATCAGCATCGGGTGCACGACGAGCTTGATTGGCACGATGTAGCCCAGCGCCAGCGGCACCCGCTTCAACGGCCTGAGCGCCAGCGTGACGCCCATGGCAAACAGTGCGCACGGGGCGGCAGCCTGCGCCAGATAGTCGATCAACCTGGTGACTGCTTCGGGCAGTTCGACGTTGATGAAGGCGAAAGCCACGCCAACCGCCGTGGCGATGATGAACGGGTGGAAGAAGATCTTGCGCAGCACGTCAACCACCAGCGCCGCCGGTGACTGCTTCTGCTGACCGGACATCGCCATCAGCGCCGGGGCCATGACGAAGTGCAGGATGTTCTCGAAGCAGAAGATCAGCGCCACCGGCACGGCCGCCCTCTCGCCCAGCGCCAGTATTGCGATGGCAGGGCCCATGTAGCCGATGTTTCCATAGGCGCCGGCCAGGCCCTGGATGGTCGATTCAGCGACGTTGCCGCGCGTGCCGATGATGCCCAGCACAAAGGTCAACAGGAAGATCAGGTAGGTGACGACGATGTTGGTGCCAATGAACTCGAAGCTCGCAAGCTGCTCCACCGGCGTGCGCGACAACAGCTTGAAGAACAGCGCCGGCAGCGCGACGTAGATGATGAATGTGTTGAGCCAGCCCAGCGCCTCCACCGGCTGCCGGGTGATGCGCGCCGTGACGAAGCCGATGACGATGAGCCCGAACAGCGGCAGTATCAAACCGAGTATGTGCAGCATGTTGCGAGCCGGGGTCCGGATAGTCTGGAAATCGTCGTGTGCAGGTGCAGCAATAGGCTATCGTGGCCTGAAGGGCAAATGCGCCGGGCGCATGGCAAGCCCGCAGCATTGCCCGGCCCAAACAGCCGTTTGCAACAAGCACGGGATTGCGCTTTATACGGGGAAGCGAACACCAGCCCGGCCGGAGACAGACTTCATGCGTTATGCCATCACGCCCCCCGAGCGCACCCACCTTGCCGTGCGCGGATCGGACGAGATTTTCCCGGTTCGCCGGGTTTACTGCGTCGGCCGCAACTATGCCGCCCATGCCATCGAGATGGGTCACGACCCGGACCGGGAAGACCCGTTCTTCTTCCTGAAGTGCCCGGAGAACATCGTCACCGGCGGGGGTGACTTCCCCTACCCGCCCGCCTCGTCGGACGTGCATCACGAGATCGAAACTGTAGTGGCGCTGGCAAGCGGCGGGCGCGACATCGCGGTGGAGGATGCGCTGTCCCACGTGTTCGGCTACGGGGTGGGCCTGGACATGACGCGCCGCGACCTGCAGGGCGAGATGAAGAAGCTGGGCCGGCCCTGGGAGATCGGCAAGGCGTTCGACCACTCGGCGCCCATGTCGGAGCTGGTGCGGGCGGCCGAAATCGGCCATCCGGCATCGGGGGCGATATGGCTGAAGGTGAACGGCGAGGTGCGCCAGAGCGGCGACATGAACCAGATGATCTGGAAGGTGCCTGAGATGATCGCCTACCTGTCGCGCCTGTTCGAACTGGCGCCGGGCGACCTGATCATGACCGGAACGCCGTCAGGCGTGGGGCCGGTGGTGCGCGGTGATGTGATGCACGGGTTTGCGGAAGGGATCGGCGAGGTTCACTGCAAGGTGGCCTGAATCGTGTTGGCCAGCTTCGGCCCCCAGCCCAGCGGGTTGATGAACCCCATGGCCCAGGCCGCGTTGATGGCGACACCCATTGTCAGATCGGCGATGATCACCCACTTGCCGACTTTGAAAACCTTCCACAGCATGCCGCACTGTTTCCTTTTGATACGTCGAGTTAAGGCCTCGACAGGAAACAGCAAGGAGCAAGCCATAGTCGGTGGCTGAATGGGAAAATCTATCCGGCTGCGGAAAAACGCAGCGAGGGCAGCCCCAGTGACACGACCGACAGATCGAGCGACCGGTGGACGGCGCGGCAGAGCATGAATGAGCGGATCACCATGGCAGCCGCGGTTCCCAAGGCCGCACCCTCGATGCCGAAATGCGGGATCAGCAACACCGAAAGCCCGACATTGAAGGTGATGGACGTCAGGCCGGCGAGAATGATTTCGCGCTGGCGCCCTGTGGTGACCAGCAGTTCAACCGACTGACCGGACAGGCCGCGGGCGATCAGCCCGGCGCCGAGAATCCACATCACGGTGTAGCCGCCCGAGAAGCTTTCGCCGAATGCAGCCAGCAGCCATGGGCCGGCCATCAGCGTGGCGGCCACAGCAAGAACCGTGAACCAGAAGGTCGCGCGCGTGGTGGCCCACACTGCTTGCTGGAGCCTCTCGCGGTCGGCCAGCGCATTGGAGATCGAGAACCCCCGCGCCGACACGAAGAAAAAGGCGAAGTAGACGAAATTGGCCAGCGACAGGGCCCGGGCGGCGGCGAAGTAGATGCTGACCTGGTCCGGATCGAGCATGACGCCAAGCACCAGGACATCCGAATAAATGAGCAGGTCTTCCACCCCGCTGACGAGCATCAGCGGCAACGAGGCTTTCAACCAGATCCAGCGGCTGCCGGTCACATCATCCTGCGTGGCAGGGCGAGGCGCAGCGCGCAGGGCGCTCACCACCATCACCACCAGCATGACGGATACCAGCGCCACGGAGCCAATGACCACAGTGCCGACCGCAGCAAGATCAAGCGCGACGCCTGCCCAGGCCAGGCCGGCGCACCCCGCCATGATGAGCAACGGCCGGACGACATAGATCGGCACGCTGGTCAGCCGGTACCAGCCGTGCGCCCGCGCCATGCCTTCTAGGAAGTTGTCGATCGCCAGGAACGGCAGGCCGGCGGCGACGATCAGCATGATCAGGCCAACCCGGCTGTCGAGCAGGCCACCGGCAGTGGCTGCGATGACGGCAAATCCCGCAACCAGCACCGACATCAGCAGCACGACGCGCAAACCGAACCGCCAGAACGCGGTTGCCGAGCCGTGGCGGCCGCGCGCCCGGTAGCGCGGCACGAACCGCACAGCCGATTCGGAGAAGCCCAGCGGCGCGAAGGCGCCCAGCATGACCAGCCAGGTCCACGCCGTTATGTAGCTGCCATAGTCGTCCAAGCTCATGGCGCGGGCCAGAAACACCTGCACAAGGAAGACGAGGCCGGCGCTGGCCACGCGCAAGCCGAAGGCCACTGCTGCATCCACCAGGTGGCTGCGGCCCTGCCCTGCTTGCGGCTGGTCTCCGGTCCGGGTCATCACGATGCCAGCGAAGAAGACGCCCACTGCCGCAAGCCGGCAGGCAACGACTGGTAGAGCTGTTTCAAGGCAGGCCGCATGTGGCTGCGCCAGGCGGTGCTGTAGAGCCAGCCAGTGATGGTGTAGGCCCGGCTGTAGGCAAGCAATTCGCAAGAGATGTTGGTCCAGCTGTCCTTGTAGCTGGCCACGTTGCCGAGCAGGTCGTAAGCCTTGATCCTGTTGTCGATGCACCAGCAAACGGTGGCTTCCATCTGCACCTTGCCGGGCGACAGCTTGCTCAACTCCCAGTCGAAGCCGCCGATATAGGCATACAGATGGCCATTGCGGATCATCGATACCTCGACGGCAATGATGCGGCCGCCTGCTTCCAGAACGAAGGCGACAGCGCCTTCTCGGGTCTCACGGTCGCCAGCCAGCTGGCTGATGAACTCCGCATATCCGGGGATCGAGAAGCCGGTGCTGATGCGCCCGGTGCCGGCAATCCAGTCCTTCTTCATCGCCACGCAACGATGCACGAGGGTGGCAAACTCGGGCTCGCCGCCCCAGACAGTGCGCAGCCGCAGCTCGCCGATCGCTTTCTCGATCTTCTGGCGGCGTTGCAGCCGCTTGCGGCGCTTTTTGGGATCCGCGTCCTCGAGAAAGTCTCCGGTGGAACCGAACTGCGTCAGGTCGAGGCTGGAGCTCTGGTTCTGGTAGCCCGCCTCGCGCCAGGCCGGGTCCAGCAAGCCGGCCAGCGGCGACACCGACGGCAGCGGCTCGATGTACGTGGCATCACAACCCTCCGGCTGGGCCATGTAGGCGCGGACCATCGCTGCCACGGAACTGGCGCAGGCCCCGGGGTCGAGCAGCATGCCTGCATACTGGGTGTGAGGATCACCCAGCGCCGACAGC
>JAZBOA010000441.1:0-2516 GCA_036350935.1 Anderseniella sp.
CGGACGACACGCGCTTGCATACTCGGCGATTTCCTCGGACCCGAGCGTTGAGGCCAATTCTTCAGGCATCGGCACTGCTTGCGGCAGTGGACCTTCCAGCGAAAGCGAGCATTCCGGTTTGTGAGTATGTGCAAGCCGATCAAAAAGATGAGAATGATTAGTCATGTGGTTTCCTCCGATCGAACACTGTGGACCGCTCGACCAGTGGCCCCGGCGGGATATGCAGGATCTGTTGTTCGTGGCTGATCGACGATGCAAGATCCCGCGCCAGACTGACTGTTGCTTCCATCATCTCTTGCAGAGGCTGGGCAATCGTGGTCAGTCGATGAGACGGCCAGGCTGCCATCGCGATATCATCGTATCCAATCACCGAGATATCTTCGGGGACCTTTAGGCCGATACCCTCCTGCACACCTTCGATGAAGCCGATGGCGACAATGTCATTGGCGCAAAGCACCCCGTCCGGGCGACGCGGAAGGTCCCTCACGGCGAGGCCCGCCTCGTACCCTGCTTCATATGTAAACCAGCCCGCCTCGTAAACTTGTGGTGGGTTCAGACCGCGCGCCACAGCCTGATCGCAAAAACCCTGGCGTCGCTCGATGTTTGTCGAAGCACCTGGAAACGCGGACACGTAAAGCAACTCCCGATGTCCCAGATCTGCCAGATAGTTTGCAGCATTCATGCTGCCCTTGACATTGTCGCAAGACACCCCGAACCCAAGACCGTCCGCGGACAAGCGATTGAAGAAGATGACGGGCGCTCCTGCGGCCTCGCATCTTTCTCGGGCATGAGACTTGAGGTTGGTTGCCAGAACGATCATTAGATCTGGCTGGTACATCAGAAGAAGATCAACCGCCTCATCTATGCCGTCAGGATACTCGGCCGAGGCGAGCATGACATTCATGCCCTGCTTTTGCAGAAGGCTGGTGAGCTGGGTCATGACCTCCGGATAAAAGGGGTTCGTCAGGTCCGAAACAACCATCCCGACGATCTGCGTTTTCTTCGTGATCAGGCTTTTTGCAAAGGGATTGGGACGATACCCTACCTCTTCGGCCCGCTTCAACACGGTTTGCCGGGTTGTTTCTGCGATCACCGCATCAGGATAGAAGGCGCGCGAGACAGTAGAAACAGACATGCCCAGGTCTCGGGCAAGGTCTTTCACCGTAAGTCTGCTTCCCTTGGCTCTCGGCATCTCTGTCCCGTTTTGACTGAGGTCCTGAAGAACCATCAGTCTCTGTTTTCCCACGTGGCAATCATTAGGTTCATTACGTCTTGAAGAGGGTGAGCGCCCGTCGGATCAAAGGCGATCAGGCGCTCACCATTTACATCACGGTTGTACTGTCGGTTCGACCTTTGTCAGCTTGTAAAGATCTTCCGGTGCGTCACATTGGCCGCAATTGATACCGGGAAGGTTGGCGGCTTCGGGCACTTCAGCGGGCAAAGGCTGAATAGTCGCGCCGGGAACTGGAGTGCCATTCAAAGCAGATTCGACGTTCACCTCGGGAAGCAGAACCGGGTTCAGAACTTCGGAGACGAAGGACGATGGTACTTTTTCCGGAGGAAACACGTTGCAACCGTCTTCGTAAACGTCACCTTCGCAAACCTTCACGGCATCCGCAGGAACCCAAGGAAGCGGGTATTCGATGTTCATCGGCGCGAGTTCGCGCTGTCCTGTCAGGATTTCCATGGCGAGTTTGAAGGCGTAGCCCGACTGCGCAGGGGGAGAGCCTGCCGATACACCGGTCAAGCCCTTTGCCTGCATTTCCGGATCAGCAAGAGCCAGGCGGAAGCCGGCGGAGTTTTCTCCTGTCATCGGAACGAGGCGGTCACCTGCATCCAGCAATGCCTGGATCGCACCGTATTCACCAGCCTGCGCCCAGATGCCGTCCACGTCGGGATTGGCCGTCAAGGCTTTCGCCGTTTCCTGTTGCGTGGTGCGGTCATCCCAGTAGGAATAATACTCTGCCACGATTTCGATGTCAGGGTACTGGTTGAAGATGTGCATTGCACCATCAGTGTGGCGCTGATCGACCGAGTTGCCGGGAACGCCGCGCGAAAGGAAAATTTTCCCCTTGCCTTCCAGAGCGTTCACCAGCGCCTGCGCGCTGTTTTCACCAAAACCAGACGACAGGTAGCTGACATTATAGGCGCAGCTCTCGGTCACAGTCGCATCATACATGAAGAAGAGAACGCCTTCGTCACATCCGCGCTTGATGGTCCGGTTGAGAGCCGTGGACGAAATCGGGAAGCTGATAATTGCATCCGCGCCTTCATCGATCATGCTCTCGTAGGCGGAGATCTGGGCTTGCGGGTCAGTTCCCGAGATAACCTCGCGCAACTCGACCATTTCGTCATAGGGCGGGGTTTGAGCCAGCGCCTTCACAATGTTTGCAGCTTCCGACTGCCAGGCGTTGCCGGAATAGGAGAGGCTCAAGAAGACCTTGAACTTCTTTTCCTGCGCGCTTGCCAGCCCGGGCAGGCCCGCAGCAACGGCACTCAGCGCCAGTACAGCAGCA
>JAZBOA010000442.1:0-15721 GCA_036350935.1 Anderseniella sp.
CGGTGGCCCGGGTGCCAAGATAATCGAAGTTATACGTGTAGGAGTCGACCAACTGAACCGAGAAGTAGCGATTCGCTTCGATCTTCGGCAGGGTCAGGACTATCGGTTCGGCTCGCAAATCAAGCCAGCAAAAGGAATACGGCGTGTCCGAGTTGGGGGTCTGCACGGCCGTGTCGGCAGGTGTGTAGACGTTGGCCTCGCTGTAGAGACCGTTCGGCGGCCCCTTGTATTGCTTGTCCTTCTCATTGACGAAGTAAGCCCACATGATGCGGTAGTAATCCACCATGGGGAAACCATAGATATAGGCCTCCTTCGCGATGGCGCGGGCCTCGTCTGGGGAGACGGCAATCGTGGCGCGAGCTGGCAACCCGAAGGCCCCTGCAGCTGTTAGCGCTATTGCGGAGGTTGCGGTCTGGGTGAAGGTGCGACGCGTGAACTCCATTTGGTTTCTCCCTGAAATTGTCAGATATGATTAAGTTGCTGAAATGGCACCAAATATATTGACCATTGCGCCAATTGAGCAGGCCGTCGAAAAGGGCAGTAACATCTCAGAATTGCAGGAATTAAAACTCTTACGTTGTTCTGCCGCTCCAAAAAACCGCTCGTCTTCTATCGGCCGACAAACCTGTGTTGACTTGCTCGTCCCGGACCTGGTCACGAGACTGCACTTGCGACTTCTCAACTTGTTTGATCCACTGTACACGGATAGAAAGAGGTGCGCTTCGCTTTAGAGGACAAACTTCCGAGGACATGTCTTGCGTGAAATCACATCACAGCGGGTAGGCCCCCTTTCCGAACTGCCTTCAGTGCTGCGAGAACTTGGCGCAGATATAGATGTGATTTTCGAAGGCAGTGGCGTTGATCCCTCGGCGATTACACCTGACCTGCGTTTGCCATTCAAAGATTTGCTGGAGTTGCTCGCGCGTGCGGCACGGATGTCGGATTGCCCTCACCTTGGATTGTTGTTTGGGCAGCGCTTTGAGTTGGTAAAGCATCACGGCATCATTGGTGAATTGATGCATACTGCGCCGACGCTCAAGCAGGCACTCATCGATTGCGTGACATGGCAGTTGGGCTATTCGAGCGGCGCAATTGTCTATCTGAATCAACTGGGCGACGAATACGCTTTCGGATATGGCAC
Organism: Anderseniella sp.; assembly: GCA_036350935.1. Classification (GTDB taxonomy): domain Bacteria; phylum Pseudomonadota; class Alphaproteobacteria; order Rhizobiales; family Aestuariivirgaceae; genus Anderseniella. Next base: position 1,142 of record JAZBOA010000442.1, read on the forward strand.
CTACGAGGTGTCCTCGCCAGGCACACGAGTGCTTTATGACGCGATTGTCTGCATCGGAATCCGAATGGTGCATGAACTCTCGAATGGAACAGTCAACCCTGTCGAGGTTCACCTTGCGCATGGCGGGGACGCTGACAGTGCGACGTACAGGAAACTACTAGACCTGCCTGTGCGTTTTAATCAGGACCGTACGTGCGTCATCATGAAAGCGTCGGCGATGCGGATCAAACCCCCTCGGGCGAACCCTGAAACACGGCAAAAACTGCTTGATAGCATCAAGAAGGTGATATGGAAGACTGAGCCTGATGTAGCGGCAAGGGTGAGGCACGCTATCAGACACCTCATGCACTATGATGGACCGACAATGCCAGCAATCGCGAACGAGTTGGGCATGCAAACCCGCACCTTGCGGCGCCGGCTGGCAGCAGAGGGAACAACGTTTGAGGAACTCCGCGACACGGTGCATTATGCAGTTGCGCGCGAACTGCTCGAGCTTACGAAAATCCCGGTCGGAGAAATCGGTGGATTCCTTGCTTTTGAGTCACCGGGCTCTTTCAGCAGAGCGTTCCAACGATGGAGCGGCATGTCACCTTCGAGCTGGCGAAAGCAAGTCGCAACCTAGTGGCCTTCGGTCTTACGATCCTTTCCAGCCGATGTATCCACAGCGAAGGGTCCGCTCAGCTCTGCCTGCAGATCACCTTGCGCTACAACAGGCTCGACAATACTCCGATCCTCGCTGATCCAGCGCGACAACGTCGACAGCCCGATCCCCAGATCATCCGCCACTTCCTGCCTCGTTCGACAGCAGGTCAACCCGTTCAGTTGCGCCAACCTATGCTCCAGGACGGCCTGCGGGGCTAGATGATCGAGACAACCCTGTCGATGGTCCAATAGGCAGCCAGTGCCCCGACTGCGTAGGCCGTCGCTATTGAGGCAGGTAGGGTCAATTTTGGCCACGACCGCTTGATCAAGAATGCCAGCGCCAGCACGCATCCGACAAAGATCAACTGACCCACTTCGACCCCAACGTTAAAGAACAACAGTGCACTGGGGACGGCATCGGCAGGAAGACCGGTCTCGCTCAGTGCGCCCGCAAATCCGAAGCCGTGCAACAGGCCGAACGCAAAGGCGATAATCCATGGCTGACTGGAGCCAGGCACATCCTGTCCGCGATTGACGCTGATAACCTCAGCCGCAACGACAGCGATACTGAAGGCGATCAAGGCTTCGATCGGCCCCGACGGTGCAGTCAGCCACCCAAGCGATGCAGCTGCCAGCGTGATTGAGTGGGCCACCGTAAACGCTGTAATGGACCAGATGAGCCGTCGCACATCCCTGATCAGCAACAGCAACACCAGCACGAAGCATAGGTGGTCGAAGCCGAACAAGATGTGGTCGATGCCGAGAGGCAGATAGACTGAAGCAACACCCCAGAGCGTGGACGGCTTGTCGACAACAAAGGAGGTTTCGCCGGCTTTCAGCCGGGCGCTCTGGGCACCTCCATTAGCCCGCTCAAACCGCACGATGGCTTCAACCAGCGTGCTATCCAGTGCATCAATCGCGACAGTCTCGCCAGCTAGCCCACCCTCACATTTCACCTGCCAGCGAACAGCGTGCGCTGTGCCGTCATTCGCAACGCTCTTCGGTGACATGTCAGTGCAATTGCCAGGAAGCCGTACTTCAAGCCGGATCGTGGCATCGCCACGCGCCGGTATCTTCCAGAATATCTCATATTGGGAAGGTTGAGTTTCGCGAATCTCGAGGTATGCAGGCCGCACCTCGTGCCCATATGCTAACGACGCAATGAAGATTTGTAACCAGAGGATAAGGCAGATGCGGATCATTCACCTGCCCCTGGTGCCGGTTCGATGGCGATCAAGTACTTATCTTTCAGGGTCTTGATATAAGCGTCTTTCGCCCGCTGCCGTTCTGCCTCACGCCAGTCGCGCTCAAGCTGGGCCCTTGCAGTTTCCAGCGTGGCGGCTTGCTCCGTCTGCTTTTCCAGAAGTTGAACGAGATGCGCCCCAAATGTCGAATGCACCGGTCCAACCCAGCTTCCGGTTGGAACCTCGGCGAGTGCAGTCGAAAACTCTTTTCCAAAGACCCGCTCCACCGAAGACAGGGACGACGCCCGCATGCTTTGGGGTAGTACGGACGGGTCGCCAAACGATAGCGGATCAGCGCCCGATTGCAGCTCAGTCAGGATGCGGGTTGCATCCTCGATCAGGGCAGGTCCGCGCCGTTCGGCACTGAGAAACACCTGTCGGAACGATACCTTCGGTTCTGTCGCATAGCGCTCATGGTTCTGTTTGAGGAATGCAGTCAGTTCCTCATCCGTTGGCGAGCGGCCAGCCGCCATGTCATCGACAATGAACTCGATCTTCTGGGCCAGTCGCCGACGAATGACGACGTCGTCCCTGTCCAGACCCAAGGCAAGCGCTTCGCGGTAGAGCAGTTCCTGCTGCAACCGCTCTTCGACCAGCCCCCTTCGCTCTTCGTCCGTGGGAAGTCGCTGCCACGTCTTTTCGAACAGGGAATCCAGATTCTTCTGTTCTGCCTGCGTGATGACGATTCGGTCCTGCTCACCCTGCTCGGATGACTGACCATGCAAAGCATACAGTCCAAATATCATAACCCCGGCAACAAAGAACTGGAGCAGCGGGTTCGATAGAGTGGATTGCAGTTTCATTTGCTCAATGAGGCTTGCCAAAATTGCAACGGGATGGTCAGGCCACTGCCTTACCTAAGCAAACTTACCGCTTAACCTTCCGGCTTGTACCAGATTGGCGAAGTGTAGGCGCGCTCCTGGATGGTCATCCGGGTGCCTTCCGGCGGCTTTACACCGAACCGCTTAGCGTCGTATGCGGTCCATCTGGGTGTAGGAATTTCGATTACGCGGCCATAATAGAAAGCAGACTGCGCAGGGTCGAAATCAGGGTCCTTCCATACGGCTATTAGCTCAGGTGCACCGATGGTGTTGGACCATGACGCATTTTCCACATCAACGGTCGAGCCGACGCTCGGCAGTTTGCCATTGGCATCCGGGGCCCTGTCGCCACCCCATGCCACATCGTAGACCTTCTCGTGAAGCTCCCCGTTTGCGTCCATCCAGCCCTTCACGATCTGATAGCGATCGAGATTAGCCCCGATCGGATCTTTCAAGGCAGCGACCAGGAACGTCGGAGACTTTCCTTCCGGCGCCTGAGCAAGCTCACCACCCATCGGCACACCCTTGCCATACCCAACAGCGGCAGGCAGCCGTTCCCCGGCATCAGACTCCACAAAGTCCCAGCCGCCGAAAAAGCGCACCATCATGCGCGGACCGGTGGTGGCGTAGGTTTCCTTGCGCTGCATGGCGTCCCAGATGGACGCGCGCGAATTTTCCTCTGCCCACACAGCAGCGTAACCGGAAGCACCAACTTCCCAGTCCATGACTTTGACACCCGTTTGTTGATTGGCAACAAACGTAGCCGTTATCCGTTCGGGGCTCGGTTCTTGCGGTGTGGTCTTGCCAAAGAAGTTATCCTCCTCCATGGCAGCAAGACCGGTGTGCGCGTCGCTACTCCCAATCAAGCCGAATGCATAAGGATTGGTCCCGAACTGCTTTTCGAGCTTCAGACCGCTCTTTAGCGCTGACCGGGCGTACTCGAACTCAAGCATGTCGTTTGTTTTGGCGACGCTGCCGTCCAGGTTGCCTTTGTCCCAAAGCTCAAAATCGGCGAACTCGTCGTTTGGAGACAGGAACGGGTGGGCCTCACCTGTGCCCTTGGTTTGGGTGGTCTCGTAGAGGCGTTCCCACTTGGCCCGTGTCTCAACGTATTCCTTGTCGAGTTTCTTACCGAAGGCTTCCTCGACCGGGAACATGATACCGTTACTCAGGTTGCCGTTATGAGCAATTGCCAAGACGTTACCGCCGGTCTTCTGTTCATAGGCGGCCATCCACTCCCACAGGTGAACGGGGTTGTCGCTGCCCGGCGGATAGACAGTGAAGGGCACAACCTGGCTCGCCCTGTCGCCATTGTCACGGAAGATGACATTGCGGTGCAGATTGTTGCCCCCCGTATTGGATGTCCATTCATAACCAATGAAAGCTGTGAATGTACCTGGCTTATAGTATTCCTCTGCGGCATCGATCGTTTCTTGCCAAGCGTTTTTGTAAGCAAGGGAGGTCGAGGAATAGAATAAATCTTTGGGAAACTTGTTCTGTGAAAAGGCTATGATGATCTCGATGGCAGCATCATTCCCTTTGCCGCCTTTGATCATCTCGTACCACTTCTTCCCTATCGGATCGGCTAATACGTTGGCTTTGCCAGCAAACAGGTCCGGGAAGAAGCCCATGTTGTCGGAATGGTCTGCAACGACAAGAAAGTCGAGCGGCCGTGAGAGCTTTACCGGCTGACCAGTCGAAGAATTAATCTGCTCACCGCTGGCAAAACGATAAGCATCACGGGGGTCAAGACGAGCTCCAAACGCCCCTGCGTCCATTGAATAGGCTGTATGGAGATGGGTGTCCCCAAAGAATGGCCGAGTCGGAAAACTCCGATCGGCGTACGGTGAATAGACGGGAGGCCTCTTCTGAGCGCGTTCCGCCTGCTCCTCACTCAAAGAGCTCGAAATCCCGACGCTACTGCCTTCGGGTAATTGTTGTGCCAGGACTGAAACAAGGCCGTTAGTCGCGGCAATTCCGGAAACCGCGATCGCACCTAAGATTTGAAAAAACCTCATATCACGTCCTCCTGACGGATTAGAAATAGACGACAACGTATCCACCGCCAGATCTCTGGTAGTAGGAACCGCCACAGGAATAGAGCTGGTAGCCATAGTAGGAGCCGTATGCACAGCCTGGAGGTATTGCCGCAATGTAGGCGCCGCGGCGAATGGTGCGACGGGTCGTTCTTCGTGCAACGCCAGCCACGCTTACAGGCGTAAGCGGACGACCGACCCGTGCTTCGGCATCACTGGTCAAAGAGACAGTCTTGTGTCCACCGATCTCGACACCGCCTGCCAGCAACAGACATGCGGAAGTTGCAAGCAGGACCTTGAGTTTGAACGCGTTCATTGTGCACCTCCCTTGGCGGCGCCGATGATCGCAATCTCGTCAATTGCGGCCTGCAGATCGCCGATGGCGATCTCCTTCGTGTCAGCGTCGGTCTTGAGCTTGAATTCATTGGCAGCGACGTCACCGCCGGTTTTCCAGCCGGTGAATTCGATGGTGTAGGACGGCGCCATGACCATCATCTTGCTGGTGATCGTGAACCGGCAGGGTTTCGGTGTATCCCCATCCGAGATCCACATCTCCCAGTCCACCTCATCGGTACGGAACAGCAGGTGGGAGCAGGATTCGCCGCGAATGACGCCAGACCCGAGGGTCTTCGCGTCCACCACGTTGGACGTCATGATCTCGTAAGGGTTGGACGACAGAAGGTCGGCCGCCGGAATGTCCAGGCCGTAGTCCAGCCGCAGCGTGTCAATCAGGTCATCAATGCTGCCCTCGAAATCCTCCTTGGCAGTAACATTCAGGTTCTTTCCATGGAAGGAGAGAGCCTTGCCATCATAGACCATCTCAATGTCGGCCAGGCCGGTACGGGTCATTTGAATCTTGTCCGGCCGGTTGACGGAGAGGGAGCCGGAACTGACCAGGCTGATCTTCTCGAAGTCACGCGAAACGATTTCCAGCGTGGCATCATAGCTGGTGGATATAGCCTGTTGGGATGTCAGGTAGTCAGACATGTCCTTGAACAGGGCCATGGCGGCTTCATCCTGCGCAGACGCAGGTGAAGCCACAAGGGCCGCACCAAGCGCCATCATCACCAGATGACTTGCCTTGTACGTTTTCTTCATTTTTCTCTCCTACTGGTTCCCGGCGCTCAGCCGTTCACCTGGCGCGATACACGGCCCGACGCAGAGAACTGATATTCTCTGGTCTCCTGGCAGCGTTCGGCTTGGCCGCTCGGCCAGATGCATGCACTTCAAAACTCAAGTCCGCCGGTCGAGCCTTTGCTCAAACGCTTGCCTGTACCTAGGTGACAAGCCTGAACTGCATTTCCAACTCCTCCACATAGCCGAACTCCTGAACGGAACTCTAAAGCACCCATTCGAGCGAGGTTTGCTTTTGGGTGCCATTTAATCAGTTGGCGGAGGTATCTTGTGTCGAAGACGCCGAAAAAACTGCCGACCAGCACCCTGATAAACTAAGAGTCAGAGACTGCGCCTAAAAGCTGCGAGTACACCATGATCACAGACCGACATGACCGGTAATGCAGCCTCCCTTGTCTAAAGATGCGGCAAGAGAACGGGTCGAAAAAGTTCACAGCACTCGACGTTCCAATCGGCACTCGTGACTTGACTGATGAAACCACTAAATGCTGATCAACGCCCATCCGCGGACCAGATCTGTAGGTGAAAAGAAGCGCATTGTCCGGACGCGACAGACACCATCGCCTATGAAATGCTGCGCCGACCTTTCCATCGTCTGATCGCATGAGAAAGAGTCGATTGTCTGGAGTATCCCAGTCTTACTGCAATATCTGCCCGCGATAGCTTCCCTTGAAGCAGCTCCGCAGTCCCGACCTCCTGTCGCACGTCTTCAAGCAAGCTCTGAAACGTTGCGCCACGTTCCGCCAGTGCACGCTGCAGTGTTCTACGGGAACAACCCGCCACTCGTACCAAGCGATCTACTGAAGGTTTCCCTGCCATCATATGCAACTTCAGCACGGTTCTCGCCGTGTTTTCCAGAGCCGGGTCGATAACATCCGCATTCGAGTCCACATGCACAGATCCACTCAGTTCAGGGGGTTTTGCAAAGGCTCTATTGGCCCATTGGCTCTCGACCTCAATTCGGAGGTAACCATCTACTGACGCTGCGGGTTGCACATGCAACCAAGGGGCGAGATGCGCCAAGCCGTATTTCGGATGAGGGACCATTGAGACATGCTTGAAAAATGCTTCGTCCGCACCTGTAAGTCTAAAAATACTATAAACCAATGAAGTTACATATTGCTGGATATAGTGGTGAATTTCCTGCTCGAAACGGATCGTCCAACCCTCCCCAATTATCATTCCGGTAGGGGTTTGCCGAACTTCGATCAGTTCGTGCGAACAATGCTTGGACATATTCCGGCTTATCGCGCTGAGTGCTTCTCGAGGTGTGGTAGTTGCCATCGCAGCTCTTCCTATGAGACCAAGTTCTTCAATGTCGCTGCTCGCCGACACTCGCCAAGCAATGTCTGGTCCCTCGGTCTCCGCGATCAAGGATAAAAGGAGCACCGCGCTACGCAACGGCACCAGCTCATGAATATCAATCTCGGAGGCGTAAGCAAGGTCAGCAGCGGACAACAATTGGTCTATGTCCTTGCAATGGTCAGTGGCCCATCTAAAGATAGGAGACAGGACACCGGCCCGTATCAGTGGAATTGCCAGACTCATTTTTCATCCATAGCACAATTCGCTGAATGCACCGCCGTCAGATCTCTTCGCACGACTGGTTTAGGACATGCCTGATGCATTGGCTTACCCCGAAAGTCAGCGGTTTTCGACGCGCCGGCAGACTTTCTCCGAACAAGTCCAAACCGCCCGGCTCTGATGAACCCGGATATTTTCTCCGGAGAGAACATAGACGAGATGCGTAACCGTCTGGCCTCTGTACTCTAGCGGGGCTTCCACGGAGTCTGATATTCTCAATCCAGTCGAGAGTTAGAGCTGCTCATGAAACAGGCGCCCTCAGTTCAGCCTTGTCACCCGCACCCCGCCCCAAAAAGGCGCCGTTTTGCTCTCTCTAGCTTCGCGCTGACTGCGCTGCTGTTGGTGTCCACACCTGACGATCTTGTCGCGTGCAGTTTTCATACAGGCTTTTCCGGGAATACGCTGTCCAAACAAATTGCAGATAGCGTTGAAGTTGTTGCGATGCGCCCTTCAACGCAGAACCCTTTTAGGTTTGAAACTGTCGAGCAACTGAAAGGCATAGGGTCTGACAGTAGGCCATCCCATCTTGTGGACAGCACCACTAGGCACCGGCTCGCGCAGAACTCAGACCATGCTGTACTCTTCGCCCAAGGGCGTGATGGTCAGTGGACGCGGTTGATGTTCCTCGATGAGAACAGACGTCGCATCGCAGAGGAAGTGCTGACCAAGTCCACCAGTTGGGTCACGTTGTCCGGCAACGCCGAGAAGCGAGATTATTTCGCTGCGCTGTTGAGCGATCCAAACACGGACATTCAGCAGACAGCTCTTAGGGAACTCGATGCAATAAGCTATGAGGTCCTGCGAAATGGTACCTATCCTGTCACGGGACAGGATCTGCTATCGGGCATCAACGACATGCGATCAATGGCCTATGCTCCAATCAGGATTCTCCTCTTGGGCATTGTCGGGGATCGCGACGCTGACACTGCCATCGCCCAACAACTTGCAAGACTAGCTGCATCGGGCAGCACAGTTAATCTGGGAGCATGGATCACCGCTGCAATCGAGAACGGTGGACGCGAGGCTGTTGGTGAATTAGAGCGCAAATTCCTGGGCTCTGACAACACGCTCTCGCGCCAGCAACTGATCGAGATCGTTCGCGCCTTGTCTGTACAGAGCGCTAGCAACAGGTTGGAATTGGGTGTTGCGCTCGACAGCGCAGTGATAAGGCTTGTCGGGCGTTATCCCGAAGCTGCACCAATGATCGCGCAAGCGTTCGGGACAGCGTCAGACTGGTCGCAAATCAATCTTGTGCGTGAACTCATAGCCGAGGATATTTTCACCTCACCGTCAGACCTGATGGTCGCGGCTTCCTACCTGTCGCGAGCCCGAGAGCGTGATAACTCACGGCGCCATCCGCTGCTACGATCCAGCCTGTCTCTTGCAGCGCAGAATTCCCGTCCTTGATGCGACATAGCCAAGATTCACGCATGCGGCGGCTCTTGCGACAATACACAGGTTTTAATGTCGCATACCCACATGCTGAAAACAGTACTCATCCAAAGACCGGCTCAAGGCACAGCTGCAAGTCTTACTCCGCCGCAACCAGCGTACGTTCCTGCCGTGGTGGCAGACCGAACTTGCGTGCATATTCGCGCGAGTCTCGGCTTTGGGTGATCTGCCTGGTGATGAGGGGTGCGAGGAAGGCGTTCTCCATGAGATGCTGGATGCGGCGCGCAGACAGCCTGTCTTGCTCCGCGATCGATTGCCCCTGCTTCAGCATGACTGGGACCGCCCTCTGCCCGTGTCAAATCCCGCCTCCACGCCTCTCTTTCGAATGCGGAACGGGATGGCGAAGCGGTTCGCATCATTGCTGACGCGATCCGGCTTGATGTCGGCCCGGGCATGAGTTGAAGTAGGCCACGAACAAGGACCTACCCAGGCAGCATGTGCTTGATCGCGATGACCAGTATCAGCAACAGCGGTACCGCCAGGAAGGCCCCGACCGGTCCCCACAACCACAACCAGAACGAAATCGACAGAAACACCGCAAATGGCGACAATGTCAGGCTGCGCCCTAGCGTGGCTGGCGTGATGAACTGGAACTCAATGAAGTTGATGGCCAGGTAGATCAAGGGCGGCACGGCCATGGCGGACAAGGGCGCATCGGCAAGCAGCCCCACACCCGCCAGCAACATCACCATTATGGCTGGACCGATGTAGGGAATGAAATTCAGCAGCGCCGCCGCCGCACCCCACATCACCGGATACTCCAGTCCAAGCACCCACATTGCAGAGCCCACTGGCAAGCCGAGGCCGGCATTGATCGCCGTGATCGTGAGCAGGTAACGTGAGGTATTGAACTCCACGTCACGCATGATCCGCGCTGTGCGCAAGCGTGCAGGACGGGTGAAGCAGAAACCAAGCAGGCTCTTGCGCATACGTTGCCGGCTGAACAGAAAGAACACCGCCGTACCTGCAAACAGCAGAACCTGACCAAATGCCGGAGGGGCGAAGGACATCAGGTTGGACAGTATTGAGTCTTTCTTGACCTCAACCACCGTAGCGCGAGCATCACCGTTGGCGACCTCTTCGATTGCGCTGTCGATGGACTTGATCTGCGACATGGGCCAATGAAAGGCATCGATGCGCCGCTCCAGAGCCGCACCCAAAGCGGGCAACTGATCCAGCCCGGCGAGCACGGGCGCCCACAGCAGGGAAGCTGCGACATACAGCAAGGCAACAATGACCAACAGCACGAGTGCCGCAGCCGCAGGTTCGGGGAAGCCCTGCTTCTCGAGTGCACCCGCAGCAGGCGACAACATCAGGCCGGCCACCAATCCGGCGACCACGGGAATCAGAAAACCGGCCCAGTCCATCAGCGCATGGATGCAAAGGATCAGCCCGATAACGATGACAGAGACCCGTGCGGCATGGTCGAGAGCCTGCAGCAAATTGGTTAGAGGCCTCGGCTTCTTCACAACAATGAAGGGGCGCGTTGAGCCATCTTCAGGCTTCCGTTCTGATTTCGTGACAGACATGTTGTCAGGCTCCTTGCACCGCAACAGTGTTCAGCGCTTTGCGGCCCTGCGTGGTCCATACTCCGGCAGCGTCAGTTGCCAGCAGGAACTGCGCCTCGGCGGGGTTGTTGTTCACCTGCTCCGGCAAACTTCGCAGGCGTCCAGTTGCCTGCGCAAAGGCGAACCATCGTCAGTCGAGCGGTTTGATCCGGTCAGCGACAACGGCTCCACGCTTGCCCATCGGCATGATTGGCGCCGTGGTCGTGTCAAGACGCGTGACCAGCTCAAGTTCTGCATTGAGTTCGGCGCCGAGCGTAATGATCAGCACTGAGTAATTGAGCCACAACATCAGGATGATGACCGACGCAATGGCGCCAAAGGTTGCCTCGTAGTTGGAGAAATTTTCCACATAGATTGAGAAGGCCGCGGACATGACGCCCCACAGCACGGTCGCCATCAGCGCTCCCGGCACCACCCATCGGATCCGCGCCATACGGCGATCGGGTGCGAGCCGATAGAGCACTACAAGGCTTGCGCACACCGCCAGCAATATGATTGGCCAGCGGCCAAGCAACAGGATTTCCTGCACGGTATCCGGCAACGGCAGGAACGAGATGACGACTGGCAGGCCCGCCACGGCGGAAAGCGTGAACAGCAGCATCACGAGAATGCCTATGGTCAGTATCAGCGACAATGCGGCTGACTGAATGATGCTTCGCGAGTCCACCTGGCGATAGGCAACCCCGATGATTTCGACCAGCGCGGCGACCCCTCGCGAGGCAGACCAGAAAGTTATGATGAGGGATACGAGGAGGCCTACACCAACCCCGGTACTGTTACTGGCCTCCACGACCTTCTCGAGACGGCTGGTGATCACCGAGATTGCACTGTCTGGCAATGTTCCGGAAATCAGTTCCATGTGCCGTTGCAAGTCGCCCGTGTCGGTTACCAGCCCATAAACGAACACCAGCGCGGCCAGCGCGGGAAACAGCGACATGAAACCATAGAAGGCCACCCCAGCCGAAGTGAGAAACAATCGATGCTCGTTAATGTGTCCGGCAGTGCGTTTGAGCACGCGCCACCAGCCGGCAATGCCCAACTGCCTGGGCGATGAAGCAAATCTTGTGTCGGCAAGCCGGCCCAAGGCTCTCTGCTACGAATCTAGCGTGCCGGATGACCTTGTCCGCCGTTCATCGCCATAGGGCTGCATGGAGGGGGCGCCAGTAACAGTCCTTGAGGGATCGCGCGATGAACTGGTCTTGCGGCTCTGCTTCTTGGCAGCAGTGGCGCGCTTCGCGGCCGGCTTGCGGGCAACTGCCGGTTTCCTCTTGGCGGTGGCGGCAGATTTGCTGCTGCTCTTTGCAGCCCGCTTGCGCCTTGCGGGTGGCTTGCGGCGGGCATCATCGCCGGCATCACGGTGTTCTTCATCGCTGCGGTCGTCGGGGCCGCTGCGCGCTGCGAACCAGGAAGCCACGAGTGCACCGGCAGCGGCGGCGGCAAGCCCGGCAGCGACCGGATTTTCCTCGACCCATTGCTTGCCACTGCGTGCATAGCGGGTCCCGGCGTCATAGACGTCATGGCCCGTATCGGCGGCCTGATGATAGGCGCGCCCGGCTTCATGCTTCACCACGTCCACAGCCCCCGACGCGGCTTCCCTGGCAGTACCGGCTGCATCGGCGGCCTGGTCTGCAATACTGCCGGCGCCATTGCGCACACTGCGCGATACGTCAGCTGCGTACCGCTTGCCGCGCCTTGATACCTTGCGCCCGGTCCGGGCGATGTTGTCGCCAGCAAGCTCCTTGCCAAGCAAGGCAATGCCGCCGGCGATCATGGCGGTGGCGACTGGGTTGCGGCGAGCAGCGTCAGCGAGGTTGCGAAGCGTTTCGGACATCGGTTGTCCTTCCGGAATGAATTGGTCAATGAGCGACCTGGGGGAAAAGTCCTCCTGCAGACGGCCAATGCGCTGGCGAACCCGTTCACGGGTTTCGTCAATGGCATCTTCGGCGCGTTCGATAAGTTCTTCACGGTCTAGCTCAGTCATCCGATTGTCTCCTTGATTGAGTGGGCGGTGCGCGACACCGAGGAGATGGCGCGATGCGGGGTGAGATTGCCCGGCTTGAGCCTGCGGCGGGCAGCCACAAGCAGGATCAACGCGAGCAGTGCGAACACGGCGCCAACGGACGCCGCCGCGGCCCACAGAGGCATCTGCGTGGCAAGCCCGGCAATGGCTGCGTAAACCAGTACGCCCAGCGCGACAAAAGCTGCGAGAATGCCGGCTATGCCAAGCAGCAGGCCATTGGTGGCCTGGTTCATCTTCAGTTCGAGTTCCTGGCGAGCGAGTTGCACTTCTTCGCGCACCAGCAGCATCATGTCGTCAGCCAGGAGCCTGATGTTGTCTGCGGCCTTGAAGTGAAAATTCATGACCGGACCTCCCGACTACTGCGACTGCGCCCGTCGCTTGCCGGCAACCTGACCAGCGCATAGCCGGCAAGGGCAGCCAGTGAGAATGCCAGGGCAGGCCTGCGGCGCAGGGCGTCTGCGGTTTCACTCACCAGGTCCTGCACGTCATAGTCCGCGATCGCATTGCCAACTTCATCGAGCACAACGGATGCCTTCCGGGCCTGAGATGCTGTTCTCCCGCAGCCGTCGGCCTCAAGCGAACCGGCTGCCGCATCGGCGGCATCCCTCAGACTGACGACGTAATCCGAGGCGGCCTTACGGCCATCACGCACACTGCTCACGGCGGTCTCCTCAGCGGCGTCCATTGCCTGGGCAACTGCATTGCCTGCCTCGCCGGCAATGCGTGTTGCGCCATTACGGACGCCTGACGCAACGTTTCTTGTGGTCTTGTTCATGGCAACCTCCCCTTACATGCGGACCTTGCGGTGCTCGCCGGCGTCAGGCTTGCCGCCGGAAACGCTGGTGCGCATGAAGTCGATGGTTTCGGCGATACTACCGGGAGCCAACCAGAATTCTGCCATCCTCGGGCTAACCTCGATCAGCATGGCGTTGGCATCATTGGCGCCGTGCTCGAACCAGGCATCTGCGCTGTCGTCCCAGTGCTTGCGCACCTCTTCCGCACGCGTCTCGATTCGAGCGGTGCCGGTTATGCTGATGAACGTCTTGCTGTCCGGATCGCCATAAGCGAGGCAGACTTCGGGATGAGCCTGTATCTCCTCGTCCTTGTGGTCCCGCCGGTCTGTAATGAACCTGATCAACCCGTTCTCACGATCGATCAATGGAGCCATCGGCCGTGCTCGCAGGGACAGGTTGTTCTGGGTAACCAACATGCAGGTATCGAAATTGGCTGCATGTTCCCAAAGGTCTGAAATGGCTGTCATTTTGACCTCCTCTCAAGTCAGGAACCTGTTAGGTCAACGCGAGGAGCACCAGAAAGTTCAAAAAATTTTCCAATAATTTCATATGCTTAATTTGAAATCCCCCGCAGGCAGGCATGATACGTCTGTCCAAGCGACCCACCCCAGGCTTCCGGTTCCCGGCCGCCGCCTGTCAGATCCTGCCAAGCAGCATCAGCACCAGAACTATGATCAGCAGCGTACCTACGATGCCGCCCGGCGCATAACCCCAACCACGGCTATAGCCCCAGGTAGGCAATGCGCCGATGAGTAGCAGGATGAGAATGATGATGAGTATCGTTGACATTGCTTTTGCCTCCTGTCGGCCGGCTTGACCTTTGGCACGTTTGTTGCCACCGCTAGTTGGATCGAGCGAGTCCAGCAGCCTGGCGCTGCTGGACCTGTGTCGTGCTGGGCTCAATCATGGTGAGCCAGTTTACTGGTTGGCATCGCTGGCCAGCGGTTGGGTCGTCGTATAACCATTCGATTGGTCGATCTGCCGCTGGCGGGCACTCTCAACCTGCTGCTCAGCTTGTTGCTGACTGGAGGACTTGAACGCAGGGGCTGCTTCAAGTTCCTCCCTGGTAGTAGTCAACAACAGCTGCACACTGCCATCCTGTAGCGGAGTCACGGAAATTGCGTCCATCTTGACTGCCACCTCCTTTTCTCCGATGCCCAGGAAGCCACCGACACCGATGACCACACCGTCTACTGTTCCGTCTAGGTTGATGATCATGTCATTGATGTCGCCGACCTGTTCGTCGTTTGCCGTGTAGACGGGCGCGCCAAGGAGCTCGTGCGAC
>JAZBOA010000443.1:0-6102 GCA_036350935.1 Anderseniella sp.
GCCAACGGCCGAGCCTTCCGAGGCTGAGGAATCAGATAGTGAAGAGGCGGCGGAAGAAGCCGCGGAGGCCGGTGATGCAAGCACGGTCATTGCGGATGAACAGCTGGAGCTGATGGCCGCCATCGCCCCACCCCCGCAGCTGTCGGATAGAGAACTGGGTGTCCACCCCGGCCCTTGTTTACCAGGCGTATCTCCGGGTGACAACCTTGTCGAAGGCGAAGATTACACTTGTGGCACCTTTACCGTGCCTCAGAATTGGGAGGAGCCGGACGGCCGCAATCTCGACCTGAGCTTTGTCGTCGTCCAGGCGACGGGCGAGAACCCTGAACCCGATCCCCTGCTCTTTCTGAATGGTGGTCCCGGCGAATCTGCGATCTTGTCGGTGGATACTACTGTCAAAAAATACCAGGAGCTGCAGCCTGAACGCGATATCATCTTGTTCGACACACGCGGTCTCGGACTAAGCCAGCGCCTGGGCTTTGAAGAGTGCCTGGTATTGGCCCTGCAAAATGGCGCCCCCGCAGAGCAGATCGCGGCTCTGCAAGTAGCGGTACCAAACCTTTTGACGAAGGTTCGAGGCGAAACTGCGGTATACCAACCAACTCCTGAGGAGCTAGATTTCCCTGGTCTTAACGCGATCTGCTGGGAGCAGTTTACCGCACAAGGGCTTGACCTCAACCAGTTCAGCACGGCGGCATATGCCCGCGACGCGGTGGAACTGATCAAAGCGTTGGGGTATGAAAGTTTCAATATTGACAGTGTCTCTTACGGCACACGCCATGCGATGACGATTATGAATAATATCCCCTCCTACGACGACGCACCGCAGCTGCGCTCCGTGGTCCTGGACTCGGCATTTCCACCATCTGTTTATTTGATTAGAACGATGGTGCGTTCTGACCACGACTTCCTGCCGCAGCTGCTGGCTGAATGCCAGGCGGATGCCGCTTGTAACGAAGCTTATCCTAATTTGAGTGAACGTCTTGCCACGCTGCTGAATGGGCTGGAAGAAGCTCCGCTCGAGGTAAACGGGGAGACGGTCACGTTGGAGGATGTCGTGCAGCAGTTGAGAGATATTGGCGAACAGCGCGCCGCTTATCTGCCGAAAATGATCGCCGAATTGGAGATGGGTGTCTTGGACACCTACTTGGCCCTGCGCGATGGCGAGGTCGGCACCGGCCCGGTGGAAGCCTTACCAGCAACGATGGAAGCAGAGGATCTGGATCTGAATGACCCGGTGCAAGCGTTTGTTGCCGCTGGGCTCGATCTTCTTAGCCCCGAGGAGGCTTCGATTTTTCCAATATACATTCAATTTTTAATGGCTGAGGAAGATCCGCTGGCTGCACTGCCGGAGTTCATCGCTGAAACTTACACAGACGAAACCGCAGACCAAATGCTGGCCTTATCGGCGACGCTGACTGCCGAGGACTTCGCCAATTCCTCCTATGGTTCCCAAATACAAGCCGATGCTGCGGCTGCCAGCGATCCGGAGGCTCAGCTGGTCTCAATGCGAAAGGCCAATGCTCAAGGAACGGCTCGGTTGCTGTATAGTTCGATTCATTGCATCGATGATATTCTGAATGAAAGTTTTGAGGATGCGGTGAACAGCTACAATTCTCTGGCCTTCCCGCAGCTGACGAATCTAGACAAGTCGCAAGCATTTGCTAACAGTTGCCAGAATTGGCTGGTTGACCCGGCGCCCACAGAAGTCAAAAGCCCGGTGACCAGCGATGTGCCGGCTCTGATTTTACAGGGTGATTACGATAAAGCTACGCCCGTCTACATGGGCCAGACGGCTGAAAGCGAGCTGGAAAACAGCACCTTCGTCCTGATACCACAGCAGGGGCATGGAACCTGGAGCAGCGCGAAAAGCTGCGTGAGCCAGATCGCCACCGCCTTTGTTCAAGATCCGGAGACAGAACTGGATCTGAGCTGCCTGGACGCGCGTAAGCCCAAATGGGCATTGCCGGACGGTTCAGCCACGAGTCAGTAACACCGGAGCAGACAAATCCACCACTGGGGGTTCCTAAATCAGCACGGATGAGCAAAGTAGCCAACAAGGGTGTCAACACCTACAACGATTCTGTTTTCTCCCGGACTACAGACTTAGACTATTAAGCCATTTAAATCAACTTTCTCGACTTTCACCCTCGGAGGCATACCATGGTCTACCACAATACTCGAATCACATATATCCTGTCACTAATCACGCTCCTTGTTGCGGGCTTGTTCGCCATGACAATTGCACAGCCGTCTTCATTGGCTTTGGCGCAGGATGAACCGCCAGCCACGCAAACATCGGATGAGGCAGCCGCGGAGTTTGAAGAAGATCCCTATACCTCGTTGCTCGCCAATGCCACCAGCCAGGAAGGTGTGGTCAACGTCCACCAGGTCGACAACAAGTGGTACCTGGAAATCCCAGCCGATCTGCTGGGACGCGAGCTCTTCTGGTATTCCGAACTGGCCGAGATGCCGGCCAGTTTTGTGCCCATCATGACCGCGTTGGAGGTCGGCAGCCGCATGGTCAAGCTCGAGCGGGTTCATGACGCCCTCTTCGTGTATGATCTGAACGAACCGTTTCAGAAGCGCACATCCGAACCCAGCAAGCCTGGTGAACAGCCTAGCTCTGAAGAGAAGGTGACACGGCCTAATCTGACGCTGGAGGAGTTCTCCCTGCCACCTGCGCTGGCTGCCCTGCCTATTGCAGCCGAGTCGCCAGACGGGGCACTGGTGATCGATGTGACCGATGTTTTCGCCACGGATCTTCCTGATTTTAGTGTCGCCCCGGCGCTTACTTTCGCCAGTTTGCCGGTCGTGGGCGTCGCCCCGGATCGCAGCTACGTTCAATCGATCAAGGCCTTTCCCCGCAATCTGGAAATCAGCAGTTTCCTGACCTTCATGTCGTCAGACCAGCCCTCAAGTGCCTCGGTGGTGGTGCGCCATAGCCTAACCTTGTTGGCTGACGAGCCCATGATGCCGCGCTTCGCCGATCCCAGAGTCGGCTACTTCACGACCAGTTACGACGACTTCGGCGCCACCGATTCAGCCGGCGTGATTACCCGTGAGCTCATCGACCGCTATCGACTGGATAAGCAGGATCCCGCGGCCGAACTCTCCGAGCCGGTCCAGCCCATTGTCTACTATATCGGACGCAACTGGCCGGACAAATGGCGCCCCTACGTCAAACAAGCCGTGGAAGACTGGCAGGTAGCCTTCGAGGCTGCCGGCTTCCAGAATGCCATTGTGGCCATGGATGCGCCCAGCGAGGAGGAAGATCCTGACTGGGATCCGGCTGACACTCGCTATTCGGTGATCCGCTGGGTTGAACAACCCCGAGCCAATGCCCAGGGTCCCAACATCCACGATCCGCGCACGGGCGAGATCCTTTCGGCCCACGTGTTAATCTGGTCCGAGGTGCTCCGGCTGATCGAACAGTGGTACTTTACCCAGGCTTCTGCCAACGACCCGCAAGCCCAGACATTGCCTCTGCCTGATGAGTTGATGGGGCGCTTGTTGCGCTACGCCGTCTCCCACGAGGTAGGCCATTCCCTGGGGTTGCGCCACAACCACCGAGCCAGCCAGGCATTCACCGTCGACCAGCTGCGCGACCCCGATTTCACCGATGAATACGGTACCTCGCCCTCCATCATGTCGTACGGGCGCTTCAACTACATCGCCCAGCCGGGCGACGGCGTCACCAACGTGGTTCCGAAGATCGGCCCTTACGATATCTTTGCCATTCAGTGGGGTTACACACCGATCGCGGACGCCGATTCACCGGAAGAGGAGCGATCCACGCTCAACGAATGGGCCACCCGACAGATGGAGGATCCGCGCCTGGCTTTCGGCGGCGAGGACAATGCAGCCAGGGCAGATCCCAACGTACTCACTGAAAACCTGGGTTCCGATCGGATCGACGCCACCCGACTGGGTATACAGAACCTGGAACGCGTCATGTCCTATCTCGTGGATGCTACCACCGTTGAAGGAGGCGATTTCGACAAGCTGACCGAGATGTATAATGCGGTGTTGGCACAACGCAAGGGGTGGCTGGCGGCGACGGTGAAGCTTATCGGCGGAGTTGAGGAAGATCGCACCCTGGCCGGGATCGGAGGCGACGAGTTCAGTCGCGTGCCGCGGGAGCGCCAGGAAGCTGCCCTCCAGTTCATCCTGGAGAACCTGCGGACCCCAGAAGTCTTTCTGGCTCCAGATGTGATGAACAACATCGGCCCCTTTGCCGTGACTGCGGCACTGGCAAAGCACCAGAAGTCCTTGATCGACGATCTGCTGGCTGGCTCGCGTTATGAACTCTTGTATGAGCAGGAGATCCTTGACTCGACGGCAGCCTATCCCCTGGTTGATTACCTGGGCGATGTTCAGGCAGGACTGTTCGCAGAGTTGCGGGAGAGTGAGCCGCAGATCGATGCCATGCGCCGCGAGCTGCAAAGACACTATCTGACCAAGCTGGCAGGACAGCTGGCAGGGTTCGATACGGAAACTACCCCGAGCATCGACCTTTACACTGGCAATGAGGACTACGCATTAAGTTTCCTCATTTCCCAGGGACAGGGCACCGATCTGCGGGCTGCCGTTCGCTACAACTTCAAGCAGCTGGCTGATGAGATCGAAACCGCCCTGCCTGCCGCAGCCGACACCTCCACTGCCGCACACCTGGCCGATCTTCTCGACACCATCGATGACATCATAGACTGACCAGACAACCTGTTCATGCGGAAGGTACGATTTATGCAATTCACAGGCTGCCCTCTCTTCTTTTTCGTCCAAAGTCCGATTTGCAGTATCATACAAATAGGGCCTTATGCTAGTTCGGAAAGGCCAACCGTTTGATCTGAAGGTAGTCAGGATTGCCAAGCAAACGGTTGATGTAGATGCATAAGGTATGAGCGGCCAGCTTAGTGCGCAGACGGGTGCATAGACCCCAAAACGTATGCGCCTGGTTGATCTCAATGTTCAGTTGCTCCGTCAACTGGCCATTGACGGTCTCAATGATCTGGCGGACGGAGTTGTACAGCTTGCGAACTTTTGCCGGCACTTGCACTTTCTGATTGCGACGCGGCAAGGTTCGTAGGATGATTCGATTGCGCTCTGCCAGTTCGGTGGCTATGTCAGCACTGATGTAGGCCTTGTCACCGATCACTTCCAAGTCAGTATGCTCAACCAACATCTCGTATCCGATCTTCAGGTCGGTAGCATTGGCTGGCGCTAACTCGAAGTCCACGATGACGCCACCCAACGTGACGAGTAAGTGCAGCTTGTAACCAAAGATGGTTTGCTTCTTGGACGGCACTTTACCAAAGTTGGCACCATGGACAGCCCAATCACCGGTAGAACTTGGCACCAAGTGGAATTCCACGACCGAGATAGGTAAGCTATCGATCACCGTTTGAGGGTCTTGCGCCAGATCCAAGGAGCGCAGAACCATCCGGCGAATCAAATCGATGCCCAAGCTCAGGTTGCGTCGGCGACGATTGAAGCGACTCTGCGATGGAATCACAGGAAACAGATGGCGACGCTCCCGCATGTTGCTGAGCAACTCTGTTTCCATATCCCATCCTCGGCATTCGCCAACAATCGCCATGGTGATCAGTTCACTATCACTGCACCCTGGCTCTGGACCCGGACGCTTGAACAACCAAGCAACCTGCTGCCAAATGTCATCGATGACCACATACATCCATAGGCAGAAATCGTCGAAATCGTGTATCATGTGTCCGTCCTCCGGTGTGGTGGTTGGTTAGTTTGCACTTCCTTCCATACCACATCGGAGGCATTCACGCCAAACGAACTAGCATAAGGCCCGATTAACCTTCTGGGTGGTGGAAATCTGACGATTCTGCTGGTGACCCTGACCGGCGGCACGCTGCTTTACGTTGCCAGAAGGGTCTTCGGCAACCTGTTCGTCCCAATTGGCCTTCACGCCCTCTACGACACCGCCTTCTTCCTTCTGACCGGCCAGTACTTAGTGAGTGAGAGCTTGCCGGACCACATACTGGATATTCAGCTAGGCTCGTTCCTGGTGTTGTTCGTTGCCACGATCCTCTTTCTTGTCTTTGGCAGGGGTCTGCTCAAGCACAACACGAC
>JAZBOA010000444.1:0-4287 GCA_036350935.1 Anderseniella sp.
CAATCCCGAAGCGGCCACAATCATTAACTTGCTCATGTTCCAGAATGAGGGTAAGCGGTGTGCCGATCACACCTTGGCCGTGTAGTTCCACGGCAGCAGATCCTCGATCTGGCTCTGTTTGTGGCCTTGGACGATGGCCGTGAGGGTGCTTGCCAGCCAGGCATGGGGGTCAACCGCGTTCAGCTTGCAGGTCTCGATCAGCGAGGCGATGACGGCCCAGTTTTCGGCTCCGGCGTCGTGACCTGCGAAGAGGGCGTTCTTCCGGTTGAGGGCGATGGGCCGGATGGTGCGTTCGACGGTGTTGCTGTCGATCTCGACACGGCCGTCGGTCAGGAAGCGTCCGAGGCCGTCGCGGTATTTGGCAATGTAGGACAAGGCCTCGCCGATGGGCGATTTGGCGGAGGCACGGGCGCGGTGGTGCAGCAGCCATTCGTCGATGCGGGCAAGGATCGGGGCGGAGCGCTCCTGCCGTATGGCCAATCGGACGGCGGGATCGCTGCCGCGGATTTCGGCCTCGACGGCATAAAGGTCGCGGATGAGAGCCGCGCCTTCTTCGGCAATGGGCGCCGGGCCGGTGCGGGTGATCTCGATCACCTTGCGGCGGGCATGGGCCCAGCAGTGGGCGAGTTGGATGCCGGGCCCGACGCGGCCCGGCGCGATCAGGCGGTTATATCCGGCGTAGCCATCGACCTGCAGGATGCCGGTGAAGCCCTGCAAGATGCGCTCGGCATGCTGGCCGCCCCGACCGGGGGCGTAGGTAAAGACGACGCCGGGCGGTGACGTGCCGCCCCACGGTCGGTCATCGCGGGCCAGTGCCCAGAAGTAACCGGTCTTGGTCTTTCTGGCCCCCGGGTCGAGGACCGGCGCGCGTGTCTCGTCCATGAACAGCTTGGTGGACCGCTTCAGATCGGCCATCAGCGCGTCATGGACGGGCCGGAGTTCGAAGGCGGCGCGGCCCACCCAATCTGCAAGGGTAGAACGGTCGAGATCGACGCCCTGGCGGCTGTAGATCTGGGCTTGCCGATACAGCGGCAGATGATCGGCATATTTGCTGACCAGCACATGGGCGACCGTCGCCTCGGTGGGCATGCCGCCCGGGATCAGCCGCGGCGGGGCCGGAGCTTGCGTGACACCATCCGTGCAGGAGCGGCAGGCATACTTGGGGCGACGCGTGACGATGATGCGGAACTGGGCGGGCACGATGTCCAACTGCTCCGACACATCCTCGCCGATGCAATGCAGACAGCCGCCGCAGGCACAGGTCAGGCTGTCCGGTTCGATGATCTTTTCGACGCGCGGCAGGTGCTTGGGCAATGCGCCACGATTGGCGGCGCGCGGCTTGGCGGGACGTTTGGCCGCCCGATCCTCGGCATCCTCTTCGGCATGGATCACCGCCATGGCGGTCTCCAAGTCCTCCAGCGCCAGTTCGAACTGGTCCGGATCGCTCTTTTCCGAGCGCCGCCCGAAGGCTGCCTGCTTGAAGGCCGCGACCAGCTTTTCCAGACGTGCGATCCGCTCGTCCTTGCGCAGATCGCGCGCCTCCGCGGCGATCAGCATCGCCTTCAGTGCAGCAATTTCCTCAAGCAGATCAGCGGTATCCGGCACGACCGGTGTCTATCAAACCGCCACGGACGATGCCTCTGGAAAGCACCGGCTGAGTCATCCTGCCGCAGTGCTGAACTGGTCATTCCGCGGCTTCTGGAGCTCTTGCTTGAACGGCCCGAACCCGCCGCCAGTCGAGCCCGGCAAACAGCGCCTCGAACTGCGCATGGTTCATCAGCATCAACCCGTCCTTCACGGCGGGCCAGGTGAACGTGTGCTCTTCCAGCCGTTTGTAGGCCATCACCAGCCCGGTGCCGTCCCAATATAGCAATTTCAGCCGATCCGCCTTCCTGGCGCGGAAGACAAAGACGGTGCCCGTGAACGGGTCCTTGCGCAGCTCGTTCTTCACCATCGCCGCAAGGCTGTCATGGCCCTTGCGGAAGTCGATGGGCTTCGTCGCTACCATGATCCGCACCCGGTTCGACGGGAAGATCACGGGCGGCCCTGCAGCGCCACGACCAGTTCCGCAACCCGGGCTGCGGGCGTGGCGGCATCCAGACGCACCGTGACGGGGCCGATCAACAGATCAATCGACGCCGTCATCACCGGCGGTTCCACCGGCTGCGCCACTGCCACCGGCGGGGCAAACTCCGCCCCCGCCACTTCCGGCACGACCAGCTTTCCCTGCCGTGCCAACGTCCGCCACGAGGACAGGTGGTTGGCCTTCAAGCCATGCCGATGCGCCACCTCATTCACCGTGACGCCCGTCACCAGCGTCTCGGCCACGATCCGGCCCTTCGCTTCATCCGACCAACGCCGCTTGGCTGCCGGAGCCGCCAAAAGCTCCACGAACCCAACCGCCTCCATACTGCGCTCCCGATGGACTCCCAATGACACCTCCCGCGCAAATCTCCACACGGGACCGAATCGCAGCTTACGGATTCAGCAGGAAGGTGGGGAGAAACGCGCGAAAGTTGGTGATGCCTTGAGGGGCGGCATATCATGGCGGTGTTCAGGCGCCGTCAATTCTCAGCCGAGAAAGGGATATGCCACATGTCGAACGATACCATCACCAAGCTGCCCGATCCATCCGGGATTTCGCCGGATCCGCTGACCGATGTCATCCGGGATGGGGCGCGCAAGCTGATCGAGCAAGCGATCGCGGCAGAGCTGGCCACGCTGCTGGACGCTTTTGCCAACGACAAGCTCGAGGACGGACGTGCCAGGCTGGTGCGTCACGGCCATCTTCCGGAGCGCGAAATCCTGACCGGGATTGGACCTGTTGCGGTGACGGTGCCGCGCGTGCGGGACCGCCAGCCCGGCGCGGACAAGATCACCTTCACGCCCAGCATCCTGCCGCGGTATCTGCGCAAGGCGAAATCCGTCGAGGAGCTGTTGCCGTGGCTCTACCTCAAGGGCGTGTCCACGGGCGATTTCAGTGAGGCGCTGGCGGCCCTGCTGGGTCCGCATGCCAAGGGCCTGTCCGCCAAGACCATCGCCCGGCTGAAGGCAGCGTGGTGGGAGGACTACGAGGCGTGGCAGAAGCGCGACCTCGGCACGCGCCGGTTTCTCTACATCTGGGCGGACGGCGTCTACTTCAAACCGCGCATGGCCGAAGAAAAGCAATGTGTTCTGGTGATCGTCGGCGCGGACGAATACGGCCACAAGGAGCTTCTGGCCATGACCGACGGCTTCCGCGAAAGCCCCCAGAGCTGGCGCGAAGTGCTGCGCGATCTCAAGCGGCGCGGCCTGAAGCAGGATCCGAAGCTGGCCATTGGTGACGGCGCCCTCGGGTTCTGGGCCGCCCTGCGCGAGGTCTTCCCAACGACACGCGAGCAGAGGTGCTGGGTTCACAAGACCATGAACGTGCTCAACGCGCTGCCGAAATCGCTGCAGTCGAAGGCCAAAGCGCACCTGCACGACATTTGGCAGGCGGAAACGCGTGCCGCGGCGTCGGCGGCCTTCGATTTCTTCGTCGAAGCCTACGGCATCAAATGGGACAAGGCGGTGGCCAAGCTGGTCAAGGACCGGGACGCCTTGCTGACCTTCTACGACTTCCCGGCCGAACACTGGAAACACATCCGCACGTCGAACCCGATCGAGAGCACCTTCGCCACCGTCAGACACCGACCGAAACGTACCAAGGGCTGCCTGAGCCGAGAGACCGGGCTCGCCATGGCCTTCCGGCTGATGATGTCCGCGCAGGCGAAATGGCGGAAGCTGGACGGCCGGAACCGCCTGCCGGAGGTCATTAGCGGGGTTGAGTTCCGCGACGGCGTCCGCCAACTTCAAGCTGCTGCCTGATCGCACGTCACCAACTCTCGCGCATATCTCCACGCCTTTCCGGTCGAAGCCGTCAGTCGCGGCTTTCTGCCGACTTCCCGGCGTCCATCGGCGGACACCGGTGCTTGATCTGTTGTGACCGTCTGATACCAACACCCTGTCGCCCGCGGAATGAAGATGGCGCCGGAGACATCATGCGCGAGGAAAGCCGAATTGCGATGCATGGTCGCGTGCTGTTCGCGCTCGTGATGCGCGAGATGGCCACACGGTATGGTCGCAATGCGGGCGGGTATATCTGGGCGGTGCTAGAGCCTGTCGGCACGCTCGCGATACTGTCGCTCGTCTTCAGCGCCATTGCCCGCAAGCCGGCGCTCGGCGACAATTTTCCGATCTTCTTCGCCACCGGCTACATGGCGTTCCATTTCTACATGGACATCTCGCGCGCGGTGAGCGCGTCGGTCA
>JAZBOA010000445.1:0-5098 GCA_036350935.1 Anderseniella sp.
ACCGCTACGCCAGCCACTACTCCACCGAGGCCCAGGCCCGCGGCATCCCGTTCGGTGTCACCCGCATCGGCATCCACACCGGCGAGGTCACGGTCGGCAACTTCGGCGGTGCCACCATCTTCGACTACCGCGCCCTGGGCGACCCGGTCAACACCGCCGCTCGCCTGGAAAGCGTCAACAAGCAACTTGGTACCCTGGTCTGCGTTTCCGAGGCGACGCTTTCAGGCTGCCGCGGCGTCGCGGCACGGCCAGTCGGAAAACTGGTACTGAAAGGCAAGACCGAGCCGCTGATGGTGTACGAGCCGATGTTCGCCGTGGAAGGCAATGCGGTTCCGTCCGGTCCCTACCAGATCGCCTACGACCTGATGTCCGCTCAGGATCCGGATGCGCGCGAGATGTTCGAGATGTTGTTGAAGGAACGCCCCGACGACGGACTGGTGAAGTTCCAGCTCAAACGCCTGCAGGCCGGCCAGAACGGCGACCTCATCGTCTTCACCGAGAAATGAGCGCGACCAGGCCACCCGGAAAAATGATGGACGCATCACCCTGGCAGGGCACCGTCCTCGGCGAACTCGCCGGCGAGGGCAGCGTGCTGCTATTCCCGAAAAAATCCATCCTCATCGCCGAAGGCGACGAAGGCAGCTCGCTCTACCTCATTCTCTCGGGCCGGGTGAAGGTCTACACCAGCGACGCCTCGGGCAAGGAACTGGTGATCTGCACCTGCGAGGCCGGCGACATCCTCGGCGAAATGACCCTCGACGACGGTCCGCGCAGCGCCTCGGTGGAGGCAATGGAGCCAACCCGCTGCGCCGTCGTCCCGATGCGGCGTCTGAAGGAACGGCTGCAGGCAGACCCTGACCTGGCCATGGAACTGATCCGGCTGCTGATCCAGCGTAACCGCAGGGTCACCGCCAAAGCCCGGGATCTAGCACTGGCCAACGTCTACAGCCGGGTGGTCCATCTGCTGAACGGCCTGGCAGAAAACAATGAAGCCGGGCAAATGCTGGTCAGCGAACGCCTGAGCCAGCAGGACATCGCCGACCGGGTCGGTTCGTCGCGCGACATGGTCAACCGCATCTTCAAGGAACTGGTCAAGGGCGGTTACCTGGTAGTCGATCGCCGCAGCATCGTCATCCGCAAAAAGCTGCCTGCCGACTGGTGAGAACGGCAGCGGCCCCGCCCGGATCAACCACAGATGCTGGGGTACGCGAAGCATTGCTTGCCCCAGCACACCGGTGTCCTCGGCGCGCCATCAAAAAAATCCGCTCTATCTGACGCCGGGGCCACAGACAGCCAGACAGCTTTGGCTACAATCCTGCGCCGAAGACACCAAGAAAGCATTGCAGGAATATTGCGCCCCTGGCCATGACATGGAAATTGTCGCCTTGCCCAATCAGCGGCGCTACGACTTAAATCAATCCTCGACAGGAGCCGCTTTGCAACACGTACAGCCTCTGCTATTGAAGTTCATGGATACCGCACGCAAGGTGCTCGATTCCGACAAGGTGACCTTGTTCCTTCATGACTCATCCACGAATGAGTTGTGGACCTGCGTCATGAAGGATGACTTCGTCCGCGAAATCCGGATTCCAAGCCACGAAGGCCTCGCAGGCGCAGTGTTCCAGACCGGCGAGACCCTCAATATCGACGATGCTCAGAACGATCCACGACATCGCCGCGACATCGCTGATAAGTCAGGCTATGTCTGCAACTCGATGCTCGTCGAGCCCTTGGTCAACAAGGCAGGGAAGCGAATTGGTGTAATCCAGGCGATCAACAAGCACGGTGAGGCTTCTTTCACTGTGGCAGACGAAGCCCAGATGCGGCAGTTCGCGGCACAGGTCGTCGACACCCTGGAAAACGCCTCAAAGTGGCGAAGCCTGCTTCCCGGGTTGGCGATGGTTGTCGGAGTGGCCGCCGTTGCAAGCGGATTGCATTGGATGCTGCCACCGGCGGCGGGCAAGGTAATCGGCGTCGTGCTCGTCGCCATCGTTCTAGGCCTTTTTGTCCGCAATGTTTTCACGCTCCCGGTCAACTGGGAGCCGGGTATTCGTTTTGCCGTTCACCACATGCTGCGGGCGGCGATCGTACTACTCGGGGCTCGCA
Organism: Anderseniella sp.; assembly: GCA_036350935.1. GTDB lineage: Bacteria > Pseudomonadota > Alphaproteobacteria > Rhizobiales > Aestuariivirgaceae > Anderseniella. Next base: position 2,107 of record JAZBOA010000445.1, read on the forward strand.
TCGCCTTTGGTGATGTCATGCACATCGGCGCCAAGGCCGCGTTGCTGATCGTGGCGCTGGTGGCCATGGCCTTCGCAGTCGGACACGTACTGGGGCATCTGCTGAAGATCCCTGTCCGGCTTGCGACGCTGCTCGCCGCAGGCGCGTCGATATGCGGAAACAGCGCTATCGCTGCCTTGTCGCCGGTGATCAAGGCCAACGAGGAAGAAATGTCGTTCGCTATCGCCGTCACCACCGTGATGGGCACCACAGCCGTCATTCTGTACCCCTTGATCGGGGCCTATTTTGGCTTTGGCGATGCTTTCTATGGAACCTGGGTAGGCACTTCAGTCCATGACACTGCCCAAGCCGTCGCAGCTGGTTTTGCATTGGGGCCACAAGCAGGGGATGTGGCCACTGTCGTCAAGCTGACACGCAATGCATTCCTAGGGCTCATCATCGTCCTGGTTGGACTGGCCTATGCACGCTGGGTTGGCGGGCTCATCGGCGGCAAGAAAGTTCCTCTGGGCAAGCGCCTGCAGCAGTCGTTTCCGGCCTTCCTGCTCGGTTTTCTCTTCCTGGCGCTGCTGAACTCCTTCGGCTCGTTCTCCTGGATGTCGGGTCATCTCGGCCTGGATGTCAGCAACATGCTGTCCGGCATGTCAGCCTGGCTGATGCTTGGCGCGCTCGCCGGAGTGGGGCTCAGCACCAATCTTGGCCAGATCCGCAAGACAGGGCTCAAGCCAGTTTTTGTGGGCGTTGCCGTTACAGCCAGCGTAGCGCTGTTCAGCCTGCTTCTGATTTCTCTGTTCGGGGCGGCGGGCGCCTAGAGCGGCAGTAGAAAATTCGACAAATTACCTGTCGAAAAGGCTGTATTCGGGTAACGAAGCAAAGATCCAGAATGGCAACCATCAGCTGCACGGTGCGGCTGCTTTGGGAGAAATGCCATGAAAACCTCTGTCTTCGCCGCCATCCTGCTTGCGACTGCCTTCCCCGTCCTTGCCGATGAGGATTGTTCCAACCCATACCCCAACGGCGGAAATTTCGAGATTCAGGAAGCGGCCGCTGGCCCTATGGCGCAAAGCGAGCCATTCCAACACGAATACTTGAACGGCGGCCACTTCGAGGCCGCAACGGAACCTGTCGACACTATCGATGCTGCGTTTCCTTCCCGGACCGCAATGTTGCCCGCGAACTAAAAACTCACACTCTGTCCTGATGAACACATCATCCAAACGGACTAATCCGTTTGGATGATTCCCCGACTACTCATGTCGCACAGCAAACGCCTTTTCTTTAACAATCATAAAGTTACATTGATTGTTTGAGATGCAAATGGAGTCCAGTGTGGCTGGGTTTCCAGGGATTTTTTGAAGTAGAATCGCGCTGGCTCAGCGTTAGCAAATATCAGCCGCATGTCGCGCACCGGGGGGGCGCGACATTATTTACGGAAAGAATAAGCATGAAAGACCGGCTGATCACAAAAATGAGAATGGCCCTGTTCGGGGCAGGATTTCTCTTCAATCTATCCCACGCGGCCGAGCCGCCTGCCGAACCGACATTCGACATCGTTCGCTACGAGGTCGTCGGCAACAGCGTGCTGGATCCTGCCGTCCTTGAATCAATTCTGGCCATGCACGTCGGCCAAGGACGCCGCTTTGCCGATGTCGAATCGGCCCGCCAGGCCCTCTTGTCCGCTTACGGCAGCCGCGGCTACACCACGGTGCAAGTCGTCCTCCCGGAACAGGAAATCACTGCCGGCGTCATCCGCCTCGAAGTCCAGGAAAACCGCGTCTCCCGGGTCACCCTCATCGGCAACGACCATCACGACGCCGATAACGTCCGCGCCAGCCTTCCCGGGTTGCAAGAAGGCGAGGTTCCGAACACGGTGAAGCTGTCGGAGAGCCTGCGCGTCGCCAACGAAAATCCAAGCAAGAAGACCCATCTGCTGTTCAAGGCCGGCACCCAGGCGAACGAAGTCGAAGCCGCCATTCGCCTGGAGGATGAAAAGCCCTGGAAGGCTTTCGTCAGCCTCGACAACACCGGCAACGACGAGACCGGCGAGGCGCGCCTGGCGGTTGGCTATCAGAATTCCAACATGGGCAATCGCGACCAGGTGCTCACGGTGCAGTACATCACCTCGCCGGAGCAGATCAGCGACGTCACCATCTTCGGTGCCGGATACCACATCCCCCTCTACGACAGGGGCGACTCCATCGACCTCTTCGCCGGCTATTCCAACGTCGATTCCGGCACCATCGAAGGCCTGTTCAACGTCAGTGGCGAGGGCACCATCTTCGGTGCCCGCTACAACTACAACTTCATCAAGCAGAGTGCCTACGAGCACAAGCTGATCGCCGGCCTCGACTACCGCGCCTACACCAACAATGTCGACTATCTCGGCCAGCCCATCGGCGCCGACGTCACCGTCCATCCCGTCAGCCTCGCCTATAGCGGCCAGTGGCAAGGCACAGCCAGCCAGGCCGGACTTTATCTTGCCGCCGTCCACAACATCCCGGGAGGCGACAACGGCGATGACGCCGACTTCGAGGCCAACCGTGCCGGCGCCGAAGCCGACTACGCCCTCGGCCGCCTAGGCGGCAACCTCGCCCACAACTTTGCCGGCGACTGGCAGGGCCGCGCTGTCGTCGACGGCCAGTACACCAACGAGCCGCTGGTCCCCGGGGAACAGTTCGGCCTCGGCGGCCACGATTCGGTGCGCGGCTTCGGCGAGCGTGTCGTCACCGGCGACCGCGGCTATCGCGCCAGCCTCGAGGCCTACACACCCGATCTGGGCAGCATGACCGGACTTGGCCAAACCCGCCTGCGCCTGTTGGCCTTTGTCGAAGGGGGATACGTCGAACGCCTAGAACCGCAGCCCGGTGAAGACGCAGAGATCGGCATTGCCAGCACCGGCGTCGGTCTGCGCTTCGGTCTCGACCAGAGCCTGAGCGTCCGGCTGGACTATGGCTATGTGCTCGATGGGGGTGGCGACAAGGATGCCGGCGATGAT
>JAZBOA010000446.1:0-6553 GCA_036350935.1 Anderseniella sp.
GCACCGACCGGATAGCCGCTTTGAAGAAGGGAAGCTGGTCCTGTCTCGCCATGCTGTTCGCCAGTCCAGTCCCGCGGCGGCTATTCGCGACATATTCGGCAAGCTGCGAGGCAGGCTGGTGCACCTTGGTCGAGGAATCAGCGGAAGACTGTAGCCATGGCAACACTTAATTAGTCAGCCGAGAAGCACTCGGTACGGATATAGCGCGGGAATGGAAAACGCGCCGGCTCTCTCGCCCGCGGCACTCCGGGGCACTGCGCACACACCACATGACACGACGCCCTGAAACTCATTTTTCGACCTGGCTGATTTTTTCCTGCTTCCTGCTGTTCCCGTTCAGCCGCACGGTCGAACTGCCGGTTCTTGTCATGGCGATCGCAGGTGGAATAGTCGCATATCGTCAAGGAATGGCGTTTTGGAATGCGCCAGCAGTGCGGCTTTTCACCCTTCTTTTTGCCTGCATCTGGCTGCCGATGCTATTTTCGATTCCGGACAGCTATGACCTGAAATCTTCTGCAGGCACAACACTACCCTTCCTTCGACTCTACCTGGCTGGATTATTCATTATTTGGGCATTGGCGGACCAGGGTCGGGTATCTCTGCTCGTCCGGTTGCTTGCTGCCCTTACGGCAATGTGGGTTATCGATGCTTTGTACCAGGCCGTGACAGGACATAATTTCCTCGGTTATGCGCAGGTGCAATCCAGGCTCAATGGTGTGTTTGGCGACAAAAGCCTAAAGCTGGGCAATGCCTTGCCCGTGCTGGCACCCTTTCTCTTGCTTGCGGTGCGCAGGCAAATTCCCCTGATGCTGCTGGCTGCGATAATGACGGGAATTGTTGTCATCCTCGCTGGTAGCCGCGGCGGATGGATCAGCTATGGTTTGGTCTGCGTAGCGCTGCTTGTTTCTGAAACCAAGCGACGTGGCGTGCCGCTGTGGAAAACCGGAGTAGTTGCTTCCGTCGTCATCATTGTTGCTGCGTTTGCCGCCTTCCAGACGCCCAATGCCAAGCAGCGCCTGGATCAGACTTTGCTGATTTTTTCTACTGATGAAGCCAAGATCGACCAGGCGCTATCCCTGCGCTGGAGCCTTTGGAAGACCGCCCTTGCGATGGCCAGAGAGCACCCGGTCAATGGCGTCGGCGTTCGGGCTTTCCGCTATGCCTATCCGGAGTTCGCACAGCCCGGTGACCCGTTTTCGTTCGTCGAGGAGGCGTCAGGCAGGCCAACCGGCGCTTTCTATGCCCATCAGATCGTGATCGAGGTGGTCACGGAAACCGGCCTGACGGGACTGATCGGGCTGGGGCTTTTTTATGCGCTGTTGATCAGGTATTGGCGACGGGCAAAAACTGAATTTCAGCTTCGATCACTGCCTTTTGCCATGGCGGCATTGGCTTGGCTGTTCCCGTTCAACACCCATACCGCCTTCTTTTCTACCCAGTGGTCTGTCTTTAGCTGGCTGCTCATCGCCTTGCTGTGCGCGACCATGCTGCCGTTGCGCGAGGCACCCCGTGGCGGAGCGGGCAGACGAAACACTCAAGCACTCGACTCCTGAGCCTGATATTCCGGCACCCAGGCCTTGAGCTGTCGCTTGACCGCTTCTTCCTCCTGAAACTCCGTCTGGGACAGCCATTCCAGAAAATTTCCACACATGCCTTCATCGACAGCGCGGGCTTTCGCCACCCGAAGTTTGGGGTGGGGGGTAGCCAGCGTCGACTCTTCATCGGCAAGCAGTTCCTCGTAAAGCTTCTCGCCCGGGCGCAGGCCGGTGTATTCGATGCGGATGCGATCCTCGTCCAAACCCGAAAGTCTGATCATGATTCTCGCCAGATCGGCAATTTTCACCGGCTCGCCCATGTCGAGCACGAAAATCTCTCCCCCCTGCCCCATCAGGCCCGCCTGCAAAACTAGCTGCGCCGCTTCGGGGATCGACATGAAGTAGCGCGTAATCTCTGGGTGCGTGACTGTCACGGGGCCGCCCGCCTCGATCTGCTTCTGGAACTTGGGGATCACGCTACCGGAAGAGCCCAGAACATTGCCAAAGCGCACCGACACGAAACGCGTTCCCTCAGGCTTCTGCATCGTCTGGCAAGCCATTTCGGCTAAGCGCTTGGTCGCGCCCATGACGTTCGTCGGATTAACCGCCTTGTCTGTGGAGATCAGCACGAACTTTGCAACGCCATTCGCCTGCGCGGCTTCCGCTGTCACACGCGTACCCAACACGTTGTTGCGAACCGCCTCCCAAGCATTGCTGTCTTCCATCAAAGGCACGTGCTTGTAGGCGGCAGAATGGAACACTACGTGGGGACGATGCGTAGCCATCACCCTGTTCACCGAAGCGACGTCTTTGACGTCGCCGATCACAAATACGGTCGGCAAACCCGGGTAATCTCGCTGCATTTCCTGTTCCATCTCATACAGCGCCAACTCAGACTGCTCGAACAACACCAGCTTAGACGGTTCGAAGCGCGCGATCTGGCGACACAGTTCCGAACCGATCGAGCCGCCTGCACCTGTCACCATCGCCACCTTCCCGGTCAGCAGGTCGTGCAGGCCGCTGCAGTCGAGTTCCACAGGGTCGCGCCCCAACAGGTCGTCAAGCTCGATGGGACGTAGGCGCGAAACGGAGACCCGGCCTGCGACCAGGTCCTGGATGGAAGGGACCGTCAACACGTTCAAGCCAGCATCGGTACAGACCTGGGTGATGCACTTGCGCACCTCGTGCGATGCCGAGGGAAGAGCAAGTACCACATCGTCCACCCCCATTCTCTTTGCCCAGATCACGACATCAGTCAGCGCCCCCAGCACCGGGATTCCCTGTACCAGCCTGCCCTGCTTGTCACGGTTGTCATCCAGCAAGCCCACGACATGAAACCCGGAAGGATTCCGCGCCATCTCGCGCAAAAGGAAGTCCGCCGCCGAGCCTGCGCCAGCAACCAGAACCGGCCGGCTGGACGGGTGGAAAACGCCGGCAAACCGATGCTCCTTCAAAGCGCGGTAAGCCAATCGGCTGCCGCCCATCATCAGCACGAGCAAGAGCGGATCGAGAATCAAAACCGAGCGTGGAACAGCGGCATTCACGCCGAACAGAACCAGCACCACTGGTACCATGAGCGCCGCCAGGCCCACCGCCAACACGATGCGTTTGAGATCGGGCAGACTGGCAAAACGCCAGATCCCTCGATACAAACCGAAGCGCCAGAAGATGACCGCCTGCAGAGGAACAACCCATATCAGGTTCGACACCGCTGCAGCCAGAAATTCGGGAGGCACCACCAGATTGAAGCGCAGCCAGTAGGCAGCCAGCCAAGCGAAGCAAGCCACCAGAATATCGTGCAGGATGATGCCGACGGTACGGGGATTAAGTTTCATCTTTTAGAATGCAGTATCCGACCAAGATCGACTAAATTCGGGACGTTTGGGTCATGAAATGATTTCCAAGTTGTGGTCACATGCCTGCATACAGCCGGGCCGATGGCCTTATCAATCGCAAGCCCTGCATTCGTCTTCTCCACTAGTGAGGCGCCCGGTTGGCGAGTTGCCCTCGCGATGCGTCCAGGAACGAAGTGCTGTGTTGACTCGTTCGGGACACGTGCCGGCCCACCGTCAACAATCCCATCAACTCGCCGTGATCAAGGCCACCAGCTGCAGATTACGGCCGCATGGTTTGGGCGGAAGAACGGCGCAAGTCATTAGATAACGCGCTCGTAACCGCAGCTGCCTACCCCTCGCTGCCATAAACGGCATATGAGGGATGGGCATGATATCAGTCAGCAAGCATTCGAATGCTGCAAGTCGATTGCCGGCGGCATGGCCATTCGACTAATCACCTAGTCCATCGATATCCGGCCGCTGACATAGCGGCGCCAGCGAACATCGATGGCAAGGAAAATCAGCACGAAAATTGCGGCCGAGATTATAAGCACCCATGTCGTATATTTCGGAAAAATCAGCAGTGCAAATGCCAGTGCGGCCATCCCCACCATCAGCACATAGGCGGCCAGCGCCAGTTGACGATGCGAAGCGCCTAACAGAACCACGCGCTGGTAGTAATGCGAACGGTGCGCCTGCCAGATCTTTTCGCCACCCAACGCGCGTCGCACCAGCGTTACGCTGGCGTCAAGGATGAAGGGCGAAAACACCACCAGCGGAAATAGCCTTGGCCAAATATTCTGGTTGGCGCCCATGATTCCGAGCGTCGCCGCCAGGAATCCCAGCGGAATCGACCCCGCATCGCCCATGAATACCCGCGCCGGCGGGAAATTGAAACGCAGAAAACCCAAGGCAGCTGCCGCAATCGCAGCGCTGAACATAGACAGTCCAGGCGCATTGCCCATCCACGCGGCCAGGGCAAGCGCGCCGAAACCGACCACGGCCATACCGCCCGCCAACCCGTCCGCCCCATCCATGAAGTTGAAGAGATTGGTCATCCACACCACGGCCAGCGTACCCGCCAGCAAGGCCCAGCCGCCCAGACCCAACGCCAGCAGGCAGCCCACTGCAGCAAGGAAGTGCGCGAGAAAACGCGCCTTCACCGGCAAGCCTCTCAGATCGTCGAGCAGCGATACCGCAGCCAGAGCGAATGCCCCCAGCGTAACGGGCAGCAGATCCGCGTCTGCCAATCCCGCTGCAGCCACGAGCAAGCCGGCGATGATGCCCAACCCGCCAATTCGCGGCGTCGGCATTGCATGCAGAGAACGAGGGTTGGGATGGTCCATCGGCAGGGGCCCACCGTGCCGCAGCAGCCAGGTCAGCACAAGCCAGCTTATGACAAAGGCAGAAAAAGGCACCAGCGGGCTCATGTCATATCCGCCACAGTTGCTGCCAAGCCCTCTTCCATGGAGAACGGTGGCTTCCATCCCAAGCGCGAACGGATCGCTGAGCTGTCGACATAGAGCGAACCCGTAAGCCGAGCCACTTCAGCACGTTTGCCCAGCAGCGTTCCCGCAAATTGGAGAAGCCCCACTGGCACCGCCAGCAGACGTGCAGGACGATTCATCGCACGGGCCAAGGCTCGAACCACGTCCGGAGTCGAAACCGGCTCACCATCGTCGAGCAAGAAGGTCTGTCCTGCGGCTCCCGGCTGCTCGACACAGAGCCGGATCGCATCAACGAAATTGCCCAGATACAGCAGGCTGCGGCGATTGTGGACCGCGCCGAGCGGCAGTGGCCAGCCGCGCGCGACAGCTTGGATCAGGCGCTGGAAGTTCGCCTTCACCCCCGGCCCATATATCAGCGGAGGACGCAGGATGACGACTTCCAGCCCGGTTTCCTGCTCAATGCTGTGCAGACCCAGCTCGGCCTCCCATTTTGACAAAGCATAGGCATCCTCAGGCGCGGGCGCATCCGTCTCCCGGTAAGGTGCATCACGACCTTCGCCGTTGACCTTGATGCTGCTGACATAGACGAAGCGCTTCACCCTCGCCTCAGCCGCCTGACGGGCAAGATTGATGGTGGCATGGGTGTTGACCTCGCGATACAAGGCAAGCTGGTCCTGGGCCCCGGTCCGCATCATGTGCACCCGCGCCGCGAGATGCACAACCGCGTTGCATCCCTCGAGCGCCCTGCGCCAGTCCATCGTTGAGTCGATGTCGCCGACCACCGTTTCATTTGGCAAGCCCATTTCGCTCCGAACGACCGGCTTGACCGCATGGCCAGTGGTGATCAGTTGCGCACATAACCTGCGGCCGACGAACCCGTTGGCACCTGTAACCAGTACGCTGGCAAGGTTCGGGCCGATCATTACAACATCCCAGTTTTCGGCAGACGCAGCCAATGCTTGCCAAGATAGCGAACTACGCTGCCGGCGTGCCAACGCATGTACCGCAGGTTGTGCCGGCTTGCGCGGCGTGCGTCATGGACCACCCGTGCCTTGGGGCAGGCCAGCACGCTGCGTCCTGCCTTCCACAAACGCGTGCAGAGATCGACGTCCTCGTAATACAGAAAAAACCCTTCGTCGAAACCGCCCACGTGGCGGAAATCTTCAGCCCGGAACAGCATGAACATGCCACCCACCCAGTCAGCCGCGAAGGTCTCGTCACCAAGCTCGAATGAATATTGCCCATCGCCCCAGCCGAGCATTTTCAAGACAAGAGAAATCGGCGTCGGGAATCGCCGTATGCTGTCCTCGATCTTGCCCGTCGGTGAAAGCACTGCAGGAGCAATCACAGCCGCTCGCTTACGTTCAAGCTCTTCAAGCAAAAGGGGAAAAGGGTCCGTAGGAATTCGAATATCAGGGTTCATGACGCAGAAGAAGTCACCCTCAGCAAGCCGAAAAGCAGCATTGTGGTTGGCGCCAAAACCCTTTGGCGAGTCATTGTCAACCAGCTTTACGGGATACTGAAAATCCTCGACAACGAATGGCAACCGCTCACGAACGTTGCTGGTCAGAATCACTTCGAACGGAAATGAACCGCAGTTGTGGGCAAGGTCAGCAAGAGCTCCACCAACCAGATCACCCTGACCATGACTGACAACTGATATCGAAATCACTGCAACCACATGCCCATAGTCTTTTGCACGGTAAAACTCAAATTAACCAGGTTAAATCCTTAC
>JAZBOA010000447.1:0-4082 GCA_036350935.1 Anderseniella sp.
ACCCGACTGGGAAACAGGTATGGGCTCTGATCCTGAAGTCTGTCTTTCAAATGGGCCAGCACCGATTGCCTTGTCTGCTCGGTGATTTCAAACCTGACAGGCCGGCCGGTCTTCCTTTGCCGGATTGTCGCGCGATCAACGCACACGCTATTTGGGGCAATCTCCTCCGCCAGCAGACGGACGACATCACAGCCGCGCAGTTTGCTGTCGATTGCCAGGTTGAACAGCGCGAGATCGCGGGTCTTGTTGGCAAGTTGTAGTCGGGTGCGAATGGCCCAGACATGTTTCGGCTGAAGGGGTGGTTTCTGGCCAGTCAGCCTTCCCTTGTTCCAGGGACGCTTTCTCGCAGGCAGGAACGCAATGAGGTTCGTATCTTCCATAACAACAACTCCTGTTTATTGGACAGGGCTATTGTGAACCTCCGGCCTCCATCCTCACTGGTACCTGGCACATGGCGTTCTGCGAATCCTTGTCTGGCAGAAGGAGAGTCCGCTTTCGGGGGCACAACAGACATTTCCAGCAACCATCAAAACCGGCCGGTTTTGACCCCTTTCAGACATTCCGGAAATCGACGGGCATAGCTGATATCTCCGTCCAGAGCACAAGTTCTGCGTTGAACAACCGTCATGTCTCGTATGTAATCACGGGACGCCTGATCGCACGGGAGGAACTTATGGGCATCATCTGGACCATCATCATCGGGTTTGTGGTTGGTGTCATCGCCAAGTTCATCATGCCGGGACGCAACGAACCGTCCGGCTTCGTACTGACAACGATCCTGGGCATCATCGGTGCATTCGTCGCGTCCTATGTCGGACAGGCTCTGGGCTTCTATGGCGCCAATGAAGGTGCAGGCGTCGTTGGAGCTGTCATCGGCGCGATTGCCGTACTTGCAGTTTGGGGAATGTTCGCCAGACGCGGATGACCACAAGAAAACAGCACCCAGGTCAAAGATCAGACCAATAGCCACCAGGAGTTGGAACAAATGGCCAGACGACCGACCAAAAATACGATGCCGTCCTGGGGAGCGCTGCTGGGCATGCTCGCCATAGCCGGGTACCAGAACCGGGACAAGCTCATGGAGCTTTTGAACAAGGCGAAGACCGGACTGGACGCTGGTGTCGGCGAAGAGAACAAGGACCGAATGAAGGAGATGGCGGACCAGATCGGTGAGCGCGAGGCACCGGACGTCATTACCGATGCCGTGAAGGGCGTCGTCGAGGGGATGAGGAAATCGAGCCTTGGGCCAATCGTCGACAGCTGGGTCGGCAAGGGCCCTAACGAGCCGGTGCACGATCAGAAACTTGAGCAGGCCGTTGGGCAAGACCTGATCGACGAGCTGGCGCGGCGGACAGGATTGTCAAAGTCCGAGCTGCTCAAGCGACTTGCCACAGATGTGCCGCGACTAGTTGACGACATGACCCCGCACGGTAGGTGGCCTAACTGAGTTGAATCGGATGCTGGCAAACATCCTGTGAAACTTAGCTTCATATAGTTCTGACTGGAGATCCGACATGGACCTGACTTCCCTTCTCATACAGGCAATAGGCGGTGCTATTGGTGGGGCTGGTGGCGGCAAAGCCGTCAAGCCAGCGGACCTTGGCCCACTTGGCAACATACTCGCCGGCGCACTTGGTGGTGCCGGCGGTGCTATCGCAACGGGCGGTGGCGGCATCCTGGGAAGCCTGCTCGGTACAGCCGCAAACAGCGGCGTGGACCTCGGTGCGCTTGCCGGCCAACTGGTTGGAGGTGGTCTCACCGGGCTGATTGTGCAGGTGATTGTTGGCATGATCATCAACAAGATGAAGAGCTGACAAGCAGCCTGGACTGGCATTCACGGGATGGAGCAGGCCCGCCCTTGAAGCGTATCAATCGAGTGTATTCTGATACTCGCTGCCTTTCTTGAGCGGTCAGCGGAACGTATCGCAGGCCTCAATGCTGCCGGTCTGCATGCCCCGCTTCAGCCAGCTCGCACGCTGCTGTGAGCTGCCGTGGGTGAAGTTCTCTGGAACAACGTATCCCTGACTGCGCTTCTGCAGCCGGTCGTCGCCGATGGCAAGCGCTGCGCCAATGGCTTCTTCCACATCGCCTTCCTCGAGCAGGTCCTGGTTGTCGCGTGCCCACACGCCGGCAAAGCAGTCGGCCTGCAGTTCCATCATCACCGACAGCTGGTTGCTTTCAACTTCAGAGGATCGCATGCGGGCGGCCGTCACCTTGTCAGCAATGCCGAGCTGGTTCTGCACATGATGGCCGACCTCGTGGGCAATCACGTAGGCATAGGCAAAGTCACCTCCCGCGCCCAGGCGGGCGCGCATATCCTGAAAGAAGCTCAAGTCGAGATAAACCTTCTGATCGCGCGGGCAATAGAACGGCCCCATGGCCGATTGGGCCATGCCACACGCCGACTGCACGAAATCTGAGAACAGCACCAGGCGCGGGTGCTCGTACTGCCTGTTGAGTTGCTGCTGGAAGATCTTGTCCCAGGTAACCTCGGTTGTGCCCAGCACCTTGGCCGCGAACTGGGCCCATTCATCGCTGGCAGGCGCGCCCGGCTGTGTCTGGGTCTGCTGTGGTATCTGCTGCTGTTGCGGAGCAAAGCCACGGCTCAGCATCTCCAGCGGATTGATGCCGAAAACCAGCCACAGGATGCCGAGGATGATAATGGTACCAATACCGATCCCGCCTCCACCGCGACCGATGGGAATGCGAATGCCGCCCCTGCCAAAGCCCCCCTGACCCCGGCGATCTTCTACGTTGGAACTGGCTTCTTTATCGTCAAGGCGCATCAACTGACTCCTACCGTTCGCAGCTCAAGACGGATCAGAGGTTCGCTACCGTCAAGTGTCTTTTGCCAGGTTATATTTTAGCTCTTCGGCTTTCAATCTTCGAGGTCTTCCAGCGTTTCGTCGGGCAGCGTGTCGGGCTCCAGCCATTTCAGTACCAGCTCGTAGCCGACGGCTACAATAACGGGACCAACGAAGACACCGACTACGCCCCATTCTATCAGGCCACCTACTGCACCCAAGAAGGCGAGTGATGCCGGCATATCGCTAGTCTTGCTCACCAGTAATGGCCGGACGATGTTGTCGGTGACATTGACCACAATAAGTCCCCAAAGAAGCACAAACGCGGCCATGTAGGACTGGTCCTGGGTCCACAACCACAACGACATCGGCAACCAAACGAGGACGGGGCCAATCTGGATCAAAGACAGGATGAAGGTGATACCCGCCCACAGCAGCCATCCTGGCACGCCGGCAACCACGTAGGAGAATGTTGCTACAAGCGTCTGGGCAAGTGCTGCGCCAAGAACACCCTGAACAGCGCCCCTTGTTGTCACGACCGAATGGGCAGCAATGCGCAAGGCAAAACGTCCTCCCGCCCTCTCGAAGAACTTCGTTGCCAGCTCCGTCACTCGGCCAGCACGTAGCACCAGGATCATGGCAAGGATCACTCCGATGGCAAACTCGAACACGAACACGCCAACTGTCTGGGCCTGCGCGACCAGCCACAGCAGAACTCCTTTCAGTTCGTCCCGATAGTGTGATGCAAATTCCTTGGTGTCAGTGCGCAGCTCTTCCAGCATCTGGCCCAACGGGCCACCTATAGATGGCAGATCGTGCATCGAGCCAGGCCCGACATGCGACGTTGTGAAATACGCCAGGCGCTCAAGCCAGTTGAGTGTGTCGGGGATCAGGGCGAGCAATGTACGACCCAGTCCCACTGCCGGTATGATGATCGCCAGCATAAGGCCAACCCCCATCAGCCATGCCGCCAGTATCCGCCGACCGTTCAGCCAATGCACCAGCTTCACGTAGTATGGTTCAAGCGCGATGGCCACTGTCGCTGCCCACAGGATTGCTGGCAGGAATGGGTAGAGTGTCAGGGTCGCCAGAAGGAGGACGCCCAAGGTCAGTCCCAATGGCAGCAGCCGTTCGATCTGCGAGGTGTGAGGAGAGCCGCTCATCTGTGCAGGCTTCTGCCAATGATAAGGCCAATCACCCCCGCTGCCGCCACCGTGCCAACCGGCGTACTGCTGCCGCTGGCCGCGCCGGACTTGCCGAGCAGGGCCTGGGTCAAAG
>JAZBOA010000448.1:0-3313 GCA_036350935.1 Anderseniella sp.
AATTTGGTTCAATGGCTGACTTTGAGCGCCTCCTGGAGGCAGCGCATACGCGTCAACTGCGCGTGATCTTGGATCTTGTCCTGAACCATACTTCCGAACAACATCCCTGGTTCCGGGATGCGCGCCGAGGCAAAGACAGCAAATACCGCAACTATTACATCTGGGCCAAACCCAAGGCCGGCGGCAAACCACCCAACAACTGGGGCAGTTCCTTTGGCGGCAGGGCCTGGACCTACGACGAGGCCAGTGGTGAGTATTACCTGCATCTGTTGCATAATCCGGGCCATGCCGACCACTGATTCCGATGGATGCCGTCCACCTGTTCCGAGCGATGCCGTCCAGTCGTTCCGACGCATGGCGTCCGATTTTTCGGGAACTCCGGAATCGGTGGTCGCCATGATTTGGAATCGGTGGACGGCATGCTCCGGAATCCGGAAGGGGAAACGGACCCCATAAGAAGCGGCGCTGGCTAACCTGACTCAGTTGTGGCATTCTTTGCCTCGAAAAACCAAGGAGGCAAAGATGGCCCAAGAAAGGTTGACCATGCGCAAAATAGCCGAAGTTCTCCGTCTGAAGTGGGAGTGCCAGCAGTCGAACCGGGCAATCGCCCGCAGTTGCTCCATTTCCCACAGTACCGTTGGCGAGTACCTGGACCGTGCCCAGAAGGCGGGTCTGAGCTGGCCTCTCCCTGAAAACATGGGTGAGGATGAGTTGTTTGATCTCCTCTTCCCCAAGGCGCCGCAGTCCAGCTCTCGCGTCATCCCCTGCCCGGACTGGTCCTGGGTTCACACCGAGCTGCGCAAGAAGAGTGTCACCCTGCGCCTGCTGTGGGTCGAGTACCGCGAAGCGCATCCCGATGGCTACGGGTACAGCCAGTTCTGCGCCCTCTACCGGAAGTGGGCCGGACGATTGAATCCCTCCATGCGCCTTGACCACAAAGGCGGTGAGAAGGTCTTTGTCGACTATGCCGGTCAGACAGTGCCCGTCGTTGACCCCCACACCGGCGAGGTCCACGCCGCGCAGATCTTCATCGGCGTCCTGGGGGCCAGCAACTACACCTACGCCGAGGCCCACGAGAGCCAGGAGTTGCCCAACTGGATCGGCGCCCACGTCCGCATGTTTTCCTTCTTCGGCGGGGCGCCGGAAATCATCGTCCCGGACAATCTCAAGGCTGGGGTCAAGCATCCCTGTCGCTACGAGCCCGATCTGAATCCCACCTACCAGGACCTGGCCCGGCACTACGGCATCGCCGTCATCCCGACGCGCGTCCGCAAGCCCAAAGACAAGGCCAAGGCGGAAGTGGGCGTCCAGGTGGTCGAGCGCTGGATCTTGGCCCGCCTGCGCAACCGCACCTTCTTCAACCTGACCGATCTGAACGAAGCCATCGGCGAGCTGCTCGACGAGCTCAACGCCCGCTCCATGGAGCACCTCGAGCGCTCGCGCCACGAGCTCTTTGAGGAACTGGACCGGCCGGCCCTGAAGCCTCTGCCCGAAAAGCCCTACGAATTCGCGATTTGGAAGAAGGCCCGCGTCAACATCGACTACCACGTCGAGTTCGAAAAGCACTACTACAGCGTCCCCTACACCCTCATCCACAAAGAAGTCTACGTCCGCGCCACCCAATTGGCGGTCGAGATCTATCACAACAACAAGCGCGTGGCTTCGCATTGCCGTATCAAGACCCCTGGCCGGCACACCACCGTTTCGGAGCACATGCCGCCGGCCCACCAGAAATACCTGGAGTGGTCGCCGGAGCGGCTCGTGAACTGGGCGAAAAAGACCGGCCCCCACACCGCCCAACTGGTGCAAGTGCTCTTGCAATCCCGCCAGCATCCTCAGCAAGCCTACCGTTCCTGTCTCGGCCTCCTGCGTCTCGGGGACCGCTATGGCCAGGAACGCCTGGAGGCTGCTTGCCGCCGGGCCCTTCCGGCCGGCATCCATTCCTACAAGGGCGTCAAGAACATCCTCGACGCCAAGCTCGACCAGGTCGAGCTCGAAGAGCCCTCGGCCATCGTCCCCGCTCGCCACGAAAACGTCCGTGGCCAGGAATACTACCATTAAGGAGGTGTCCCATGTTGACCCAACCATTGCTCGACAAACTGGCCCAACTTCGGTTGTCTGCCTTTCGCGCCGCCCTGGAAGAGCAGCTCCACAATCCCCAGTACGCGGACCTGCCCTTCGAGGATCGTCTCGGCTTGCTCGTCGACCGGGAATGCACGCATCGCGACAACAACCGCCTGCAACGACGCCTGAAGGCGGCCCGGCTGCCCCAGCCGGCAACTCTCGAAGACCTGGACCTCACTCCCTCCCGCGGCCTGGATCGCCGCCTCGTTCTCCAACTGGCCGAGGGCGAATGGATCCGCCAGCATCTCAACATTCTCGTCCTCGGCGCGACCGGCGTCGGAAAGACCTTCCTGGCTTGTTCGCTCGCCCACGCTTCGTGCCGCCACAACTTCCACGTCCGTTACGAGCGCACCTCCCGGCTCTTGCACCAGATCAGCCTGGCCCACGCCGACGGCTCCTACCCCCAACTCCTCAACAGCCTGGCGCGTGTCGATCTCCTGGTCCTCGACGACTGGCTCCGGGATCCGCTGACCCGTCCTCAATCGCAGGACTTGCTCGAGATCGTGGACGATCGGTACGACCGCAGGTCGACGCTCGTGGCCACCCAGGTGCCCGTCACCGAGTGGCACGCCCGCTTTCCCGACCCGACGATCGCCGATGCCGTCCTCGATCGTCTCGTGCACAACGCCTACCGGTTGGCCCTCAAGGGAGAATCTCGGCGCAAGACCGATTCTCCCTTGCCCATGCCGACCACCTAATGTATAATGATCCTGCTAGCGTCGCTTCGCTCCGACAAGTGGACGGCATGGTCGGAACACGTGGTCGATTTCATCGGTCCGGGCACACCCTGCATACGTGGGAACGCTACATGGGGGGAACGCTGGGACACGGCAATTTTCCGAACAAATACAAGGACCTAACAGATATTCGCAATGTCCTTGATTTCATGTTTGGTTTGAATCGGATGTACACGCTGCCAGGATTGGAACACTTTTTCTTCACCGGTCAATGGGTCACCTCGATGGGTTCTCTTTTCGCCAATGCCTTGACTGTGAAAACAGTGGTGCAGAGAATCTGCAAACAATGCGGTGCTAGCTTCAGAGAACCATCTTGACCTGTCACATCCGTATGATCGACCTGCAGGCTCGTCAAGCGTGCCGTTGGATGTGAAGTAGGGAAGAGCCCAGGTCTAGACTGCGCGAGGTTGGAGCATGAGAAATAGCTTCTCAGCCGAGGAATTGCGTTCCGC
>JAZBOA010000449.1:0-4279 GCA_036350935.1 Anderseniella sp.
ATAAGTCTGGCAGCTTCGTCTGGTATGTGCCGCAATACGGTCCGGTGATGGGCGCATCTATCAAGTTGAACTGAACCGACCGAACTCTTTGGTATAGCGCCTCCCCGTTAGGCCTGAGCGAGATTGCCGGAACTGTTTTGCAGGACAGCCGCACCGGCAAAAAACGGATGGCATGAATTGGCGGGGTTGCTTCGTCAGTCAATGTTTGGACGCGTTGGCGGTTATGAAGACGTAAACGATGCCGACCTCCTGGGACGTGATCCTGCCATGCGCTGGATTGTTGGCGGCAAGGCGATCGAAAGACAGGCCGCATCCTCCAGCGAGATGGGGCGCTTCGAGACGGAGCTTCTGGCCAGCGACGATGACTTTGCCGCTTTGGTCAACCTTTCCGGCATTTGGATCGACCGTGTGCATGACCGCCACCCGCCGAAGAAGATCATTCTCGACATGGACTCCAGTGTCAGCCCGACCCATGGCGAACAAGAGGGCACAGCCTACAATGGTCACTTTGGCTGCAGCTGCTATCATCCACTATTCCTGTTCAACCAGTTCGGCGATCTGGAACGGTGTTCGCTGCGTAGCGGCAATGTTCATAGTGCCCACTGTTGGAGGGATGTTCTGGAACCTGTCGTTGAGCGTTACCGGGAACGGAACCTGCGCTGCTACTTCCGAGGAGACGCTGCATTCGCTTCGCCAGACATCTACGAGTTCCTGGAGGATGCGGGTTTCCTCTACGCAATTCGCCTTAAGGCCAACAATATTCTCCAAGGGCGCATTGCCCATCTGCTGATCCGTCCGGTCGGTCGTCCGCCAAATCATGTCCGGCGCTATTATGCCAACTTCAGCTATAAGGCGGGATCGTGGGACACAAAACGCCGTGTCGTTGCCAAGTTGGAATGGCATCCCGGCGAATTGTACCCTCGTGTTGGCTTCATCGTCACCAACCTGTCTCGTCCTGCCGAACGGGTTGTCGCCTTCTACAATCATCGTGGGACAGCGGAGCAGTACATCAAGGAAGGTAAGTACGCCATCAAGTGGACCCGGCTGTTATGCAGCAAGTTCCGCAACAACGAGGTTCGCCTCCAGCTTCATGCCCTGGCTTACAATCTGGGCAAATTCATGCGGACGCTTGCATTGCCGAAGGAGGTCGAGCACTGGTCGCTGACCACGCTGCGGGAGAAACTGGTCAAGATCAATGCCAAGGTCGTCCACCATGGCCGCTATGTCACGCTCCAACTGGCCGAGGTAGCAGTACCGGGAAACCTGTTCCGGGAAATCCTGGGCTTGATCAACGATTTGCGACGAAGACCCGTACTGGCGTAGGCCGGAGAATTGATGAAAAGGTGAAACAGACAGGAAAGGTGCGTCAGGATGGCGGGAATTATCCAGAATTGACATGCAGAACGTCGCTAATTCGTCAAAATCTGAGGTGTCAGGCGATTGAAGAAAACATATCTTTGCAAGACGGTACAACTTATGCAGAATCACACCAATTGTGAAGTTCAAATGGGGAATATCGGTTTATGTGATGTGCCGGTCCGGAGGGCGCAGCGCTCTGGCGGTAAACGTGCTTGCCAAGGCGGGTTTTGAGCAAGCCTACAGTATTGTTGATGGCATGGAGGGCGACATGGTGAAAGATCCGGGAAATCCTAACCATGGAAAACGAACGAAAAATGGCTGGAAGAACTCTGGATCTCCGTGGACCTATGAAGTCCAGCCCGGACTGCTATGGATTTCCGGCAATGAATGACATTGGCCATAAAACAGAGGTTTTCACATGATGCGAAATAGCGCCCCTGTCAAAAGGTATGGAAACAATTGCTTCCGACAGAAGGCTGGACTGCTAGCTGTGCTTATAGCCGGCATGGTCATTCTGACTGATGCAAGTGTGGTGCTGGCCGCTGAATCAGGCATTAAACCGTTCAAGATCGAGCCATTTCCTTTGGCTCAAATTTTCACCTTTATGTTCATTATGATAGGGCCGTTCAAAATAATTGGCCCCTTTTCAAAAATGACAAAGAATGCGGATGCCAATTTCGTCCGGCAATTGGCTCTGCGGGCGACACTGTATTCGAGCCTCGCCCTCTTGTTAGCGGCCATATTGGGTGACTTCCTTCTGGGCAGGTATGGTATTCCGCTGCCAGTTTTAAGTCTTGCTGCTGGCATCATTCTTTTCCTGGTGGCGCTACTGAACATTGTCCAACAGTTCACGCCTGTTCAGAGTGACACTGTCACTGATCCCAAACCTACAATGAGTATGGCGCTGACGCCGCTGGCTTTCCCTACGATCGTTACGCCGTATGGAATAGCAGCGCTAGTCGTTTTCCTAAAATTCTCTCAAGATCTGCAGGGTCAACTAATGGTAGGAGTAGTTGTGTTGGCGATCATGATTTTGAACCTGATAGTCATGATCCTGACGCCGAAAATTCCACTACTTCTCGGTACTTTCCTGCAGATTCTCGGCGTTGTTCTTGGGGTAATCCAGGTGGCTCTGGGCCTGCAGATTGCAATTTCCTCGCTGAGGGTGCTGGAGATGGTTTGAGAAAATAGCTTTGTGAGTATGAAATTAAAGCAAGTAAGGCTTTGGTCGTACCTTTCGTACACTCCGTATCCAGAAAATTCTCGGTGCAAATGAGTATCTGTTGATTTCCACTCAGAATTGACCCGGGTTTTCCATCGAGAACTGACCCGGCTCTGATTATGGACATTGGGTCATTCAGTGGTCAAGGCATGGGTTGTCTCCTTCTTTGTTCGGTAGTGTCCAGAATCTTTCGCACATTTTGTCAGGCGACGGCTCCGTGGGTTGAGGTTTGCTCCGCGTAGAGCGGCGCCATGTTCATGTACTTGCGGGTCGACCATTGGCTGCTTGCGATGTGCCGCAATCGCGCTGCTGCCAGGTTCAGGCAGCTTTGGCCGTCCGGGAAGGCTCCGACCACGCGGGTGCGTCGGCGGATTTCCTTCATGATGCGCTCCAACGGATTGTTGGTCCTGATCTTCAGCCAATGGCTGTCGGGGAAACTGTAGTAGCTCAGCGTCTCATCAATGTGCGCCTCGACGAGATCGGCAGCTTTGCCCAGCTTCTGGCGGCGCAGCTCGTCGATGACCGCAGCGGCCTTCTCCTGCGCCGCCTCCCGGCTTTCCTGGGCATGGATCGCCTTCAGCATATGGCTGATCTCCCGCACCTTCGTCGTCGGTACATGGCTGAACACATTGCGGTAGAAATGCACCATGCAGCGCTGCCAGCGGGCGTCGGGCAGGTAGTCAGCGATGCTTTCGATCAGGCCGCGGCAGGCGTCCGAGATGATCAGCTGCACGCCGCACAGACCCCGGTCGACCAGGTGGCGCAGAAAGGCCGCCCAGCCGGACTTATCCTCCTTGGCCCCCTCGCAGATGCCGAGGATCTCGCGATAGCCCTCAGAATTGACCGCGCTGGCCACCAGCAGCGACACATTGCGCACCTCGCCAGCCCAGGTCCGCTTCATGACGATCCCGTCGAGATACAGGTAGGGATGCTCACCCTCGATCGGACGGTTCCGCCATTCCTCGATCTTGACGTAGATCTTCTTGTTGAGGTTCGACACCGTGCCGGGACTTACCCGTGTGCCCCACAGCGCCTCGGTGATGTCCTCGACCCGCCGCACCGACACACCGGCCAGATACATCTCGATCAAGGCTTCCTCGACCGAACTCTCCCGGCGCCGGTAGCGCTCGATGATGGCTGTCTCAAACGTCTGACGTCGCAGCTTCGGAACCTTCAGCTTGACCTCGCCAGCCTTGGTATGCAGCGCCCGCTCATAACTGCCGGCCCGTGTGTCCTGACGGCCCTCGCTGCGCTCATAACGCCCGGCACCACAAAGCTGATCGGCTTCCGCGTCGAGCATCGCGTTCAGCGCCTCTTCGACCGTGCCGCGCACCATCTCGCCAAGGTGATCCCTGATCCGCGCTTCGTCGATCCGGATCACCTGACCCATACCTGCGTCCTTCTCTTCATCCATCTCGTCGCTCCTTCCATCACTGTAGAAGAAGCCGTCAATCCTGAAAGTGCGAAAGATTCTTTACGTTATCCATTACGGCGACTACCGGCAAATTGAAGGACCAAGCAGCCGACCGAGTTGGCCGTGAAATTGAGAATGCCGCCAAGGATGCCATTGGCGAGGAAGCGGCCAAGGCGCTGGGCGAAGAGGGTCCCGGCAGGTCAAGGACTTGGGCGGGCAATTGCTGCAAGGCCTGTTCGGCCGGTCGCAGCCCGCGCCGCAACCAGAACCGGCGCAGTAGCGAC
>JAZBOA010000450.1:0-3325 GCA_036350935.1 Anderseniella sp.
AACATGCAGGTTCCGGTAATTGGCGTAGAGGAACCGCTGTTCGGCCAGAAGCTCACCGAGGAGGAAGCGCAGGCCCTGGTCACGCGGGGCAAGCTCACCACCCAGGCGAAGAACTGCATGAACTGCCACACGCTGCTCGGCAACGGTGCCTACTACGCGCCCGACCTGACCAAGTCCTGGCTCGATCAGTCCTGGGGCGCCAAGGACATCCGCGAGCAGGAAATGGTGGCTTTCCTCATGAACCCGCAGGATCGCCTGCATAACGGTCTGGGACGCAGGATGCCGAACCTGAACATTACCGAAGACGAGGCACGCGCAACGATCGCCTTCCTGAAGTGGATGTCATCGATCGACACCAACGGTTTCCCGGCCAACTTCGTTTCCATTGATCAGGAGAATTGAGATGACTGCAATAGGAAAACTCGATAGCTCCAATCTGAACGGTGGCCAGAAACTGGGGTTGAAGTACTTCTCCGTCGCCGTTGTGCTCTTCGGTGCACAAGTCCTGTTCGGCCTGCTGGCCGGCCTGCAATACCTTTACCCGGACTTCCTGTTCGGCATCCTGGACTTTTCGGTCAACCGCATGGTGCACATCAATGCGATGGTCGTCTGGCTGTTGTTCGGCTTTATCGGCGCGTCGTACTGGCTGCTGGAGGACGAGTCAGGGATCCCCGTTGTCGGATTGAAGCTGGGTAATCTCGCCTTCTGGGTATTCACCCTGGCGGTCGTCGTCGTGGTGCTTGTCTATCTGCTGATTCAGATCGGCGATGGCACGCATACGTCGATCTGGCTGATCAACGAGGGACGTGAATACATCGAAGCGCCACGCTGGGCGGATATCGGCATCGTCGTGTGCGTGCTGATTTTCTTCTACAACGTTGCCGCGACCTTCACGAAAGGCCGCTTCACCGGTGTCGGCGGTGTGCTCGTGCTCGACCTGGTCGCCCTCGCAGGCCTGTACCTGGCCGGCATGTGGTTCACCCCGAACATCTCCATGGACCAACACTGGTGGTGGTGGGTGATCCATCTTTGGGTGGAAGCAACGTGGGAAGTGCTGGTCGGTTGTCTGATGGCCTACGGTCTGATGAAGACCCTGGGTGTGCGCCGCAAGATCGTCGAGACCTGGCTGTACATCGAAGTCGCGCTGATGTTCGGTTCCGGCATTCTCGGCCTTGGCCACCACTATTTCTGGATCGGCACGCCGGAGTACTGGTTCGCCATCGGTGGCTTCTTCTCAGCGCTGGAACCGGTTCCGCTGGTCGCCATGGTGGTGCATGCGGTGTTCGACGCCGGCCATCACAAGCTGAAGAGCACCAACCACCCCGCCTTGGCCTGGATCATTGCGCAAGCCTTCGGCAACTTCTTCGGCGCCGGTGTATGGGGTTTCATGCATACCCTGCCGCAGATCAACCTGTACACCCACGGCACCCAGTGGACCGCTTCGCATGGCCACTTCGCCTTCTTCGGTGCCTACGTCACCATGGTCATCGCATTCTTCTATATCGCGGTCCAGAAATGGCGTGGAAACGTGTACATGAGCGGCAACATGCAGGGTGGTGCGTGGAAGTGGAAATGGGCGATCGCGCTGCTGCATATCGGCATGCTTGCCATGACCATGGCCCTGCTGACGTCGGGCTACGAGCAGTCGCATATCGAGCGCGCCATCGGCGGTTCCGATTGGGTGGCTTACTTCAGCGCCCAGGCACATCCTTGGTTCGTGCAAGGCATGAAATGGCGTCAGATCGGTGGCTGGACATTCGCCACGGGCTTCGTACTGCTGGTGTGGGACCTGCTCACCATCGGCAAACGCGAAACGCGCCCCGCGCAGGCGTTGGTTGAGATTGACTAAGTAAGGCTCTCCTTCCCCGCGCAGAACGGGGAAGGAGTCACAGCGTTTCAAACTTTGAATCGGGAGCTCGTATGAAAACCTCACTGAAATACACCCTCTCCGCCTTGGCGAGCCTGCCTTTGGCGATATCGATGGCCTTTGCCGCGGACGCGCCAAAAGTGCAGCCGCAAACGCCGGAAACGACCTACCTGGAAGGGGGCGGATCCTCGCTTGCAGGGGTGGAAATGTTTCAAACCACCGACCCCAAGGCGCCGCCCATGACCAAGGTCGAGTTCGACCAGGCCCGGCAAATCTATTTCGACCGCTGCGCGGGTTGTCATGGCGTGCTGCGCAAGGGCGCGACCGGCAAGCCGCTGCTGCCGGGGGACATGCAGAAGCTGGGCACCGAGGCCCTGAAGGTCTTCATCCATTACGGTACGCCCGGCGGCATGCCCGGCTTCGGCACCGCCAACGAAATGACCGAGAAGGACATCGAGGTCATGGCGCGTTACATCCAGCAGCCCCCTCCCACCCCGCCCGAATGGGGCATGAAGGAAATGCGGGCAAGCTGGAAAGTGATCGTGCCGGTGGACAAGCGGCCCAAGAAGCAGATGAACAAGCTGGATCTGCCCAACCTGTTCTCGGTGACGCTGCGTGACTCCGGCGAAGTGGCGCTGATCGACGGCAAGAGCAAGGAGATCGTCGCCGTTCTCAAGACCGGCTTCGCGGTGCACATCTCGCGCATTTCAAAATCCGGCCGCTACCTGTACACCACCGGACGCGATGGTCTGATCAACCTCATCGACCTGTGGATGGAAACCCCCTCCACGGTGGCCTCCATCCGTACCGGCTCTGACGCGCGTTCCATCGACACCTCCAAGTACAAGGGCTATGACGACAAGCTGGCCATCGCCGGTACCTACTGGCCGCCCGCCTACGTGCTGATGGACGGCCCGACCCTGGAGCCGCTGAAGGTCATGTCCACCCGGGGCTACACTTATGACGAGCAGGAATACCACGCCGAACCGCGCGTGGCTTCCATCGTGGCCTCGCACATCAAGCCCGAGTTCGTGGTCAACGTGAAGGAAACCGGCAAGGTGCTGCTGGTCGACTACAGCGACATCAAGAACCTGAAAACCACCGAGATCGAAGCCGAACGTTTCCTGCACGATGGTGGCTGGGATTCCTCCAAGCGTTACTTCCTCGTTGCAGCCAACATGCGCGATACCGTTTCGGTGATTGACACCAAAGAAGGCAAGCTGGCTGCCAACGTCAAGGTCGGCGTCAAGCCCCACCCGGGCCGCGGCGCCAACTGGAACGACACCAAGTATGGTCCGGTCTGGGCCACCGGCCACCTGGGTGATGAAACCATCGCGGTGATCGGTACCGACCCGGCCAAGCACAAGGCCCATGCCTGGAAGGTGGTACGCACCCTCAAGGGACAGGGCGGCGGATCGCTGTTCATCAAGACCCACCCAGAGTCGGACAATCTCTGGG
>JAZBOA010000451.1:0-12969 GCA_036350935.1 Anderseniella sp.
CGGCCTTCAGGGCTGACGCAGGTCATTTCGGTGAACACCAGGCCCGCGCCACCCTTGGCGCGCTCGCCATAGTGCACCAGGTGCCAGTCGGTCGGGCAGCCATCGACAGCCTTGTACTGCGCCATTGGCGAAACCACGACGCGGTTCTTGAGGCTCATGTCCCGCAGCCGGTAGGGCGCAAACATCGGCGCGCGCACCGGCGCGTCAGGGTTGACGCCAGCCTGCGTCTGGAACCAGCGTTCCGCCTGCTCCATCCACACCGGGTCGCGCAGCCGCAGGTTCTCGTGACTGATGCGCTGCGAACGGGTGAGCAGCGAATAGTTGAACTGCACCGGATCCAGGTTGAAGTACCGCTCGACGTCCTCGAACCATTCGAGCGAATTGCGCGCCGCCGATTGCAGCCGCAGAACCTCCAGCCTGCGTGCGTCCTCGTACTTCGCAAAAGCAGCCGCCATGTCCGGTTCGCTGTGCAGGTACTGCGCCAGCGCGATGGCGCTCTCCAGCGCCAGCTTGGTGCCCGATCCGATGGAGAAGTGCGCACTCGCCGCCGCATCGCCCATCAGCACCAGGTTCTCGTGGCTCCAGCGTTCGCATAGCACGCGCGGAAACCGTATCCAGGCCGAGCCGCGCTGGTGTTTGGCATTGGTCATCAGCGAATGACCGTCGAGATATCTGGCAAAGATGCGCTCGCAAGTCGCGATCGACTCCTGCTGGTTCATTTGCTCGAACCCGAAGCGCTGGAAGGTTTCTTCCGAGCATTCGATCAGGAACGTCGCCGTGTCGGCGTCGAACTGGTAGGCGTGCACCCACACCCAGCCGTGTTCGGTTTCCTCGAAGATGAAGGTGAACGCGTCGTCGAACTTCTGGTGCGTGCCGAGCCAGATATACCGGCACTTGCGCACGTCGATATCCGGCTTGAACACTTCGGCAAACATGGTCCGCGCCTTCGAGTTGATGCCGTCTGGCGCGACCACCAGATCATATCCGGCCATCAGCGAGGCGATGTCGTCGACGTCTGTCTCGAATTGCAGGTTGACGCCAAGCTCGCGGGCGCGGGCCTGCAGGATCTGCAACAGCTTCATCCGCCCGATACCGCAGAAACCGTGGCCGGTGGAAACCTGCCGCGTGCCCTTGAACCAGACGGCAATGTCATCCCAGTAGGCGAAGTGGCTGCGGATCTCCGCGGCGCTTGCCGGGTCGTTTGCCGCCAGATTGTCGAGGGTCTCGTCGGACAGCACCACGCCCCAGCCGAACGTGTCGTCCGGCTTGTTGCGCTCGAACACGGTCACCTCGTGCGCCGCATCGCGCAGCTTCATCGAGATGGCGAAGTACAGGCCGGCCGGGCCGCCGCCGAGACAGGCAATCTTCATCGAACCTCCAACGCGCAGCATGATTGCGGACAGCTCATCCACCATATATTTTAAACTCAAACATTTCTTGTTTGAAATTTCAAGGCCTGCTGCCACAGGCCGGAACATCCGGCGATTGGCACCGGGCGTCAGACCGGTGCAGCGCCCGGCTTCAACAACAAGCAGTCAAACAAAGGCTCTTGTGGCGGCATCGGATCGGCGCGACGATGATGCCGTCGTCAGTTCCCGGAACTGGCCGTTATTCTGTGAGGACAGATCCCATGAAGACCCTTCTCAATTGCAGCACTGCCATTTGCCTTGCTCTCTCGCTGACCGGACAAGCCGCGGCAGCGGAAATGCTAACAGCTGTCGGACCGGCCGAAGGACAGGTCAACATCGTTGCCTGGCCCGGCTACATCGAGCGCGGCGAGACGGACAAGGCATTCGACTGGGTGACCAGGTTCGAGGAGAAGACCGGCTGCAAGGTACAGGTCAAGACTGCCAACACCTCGGATGAAATGGTCGCCCTGATGAATGAGGGCGGCTTTGATCTCGTGACGGCGTCCGGTGACGCTTCGCTGCGGCTGATTGCCGGCAAGCGCGTGCAGCCCGTGAATGTCGAGCTGGTGCCCAGCTGGAGCACGGTGGATGAACGCCTGCAGAATGCGCCCTGGCATACGGTCGACGGCGTGCACTATGGCGTTCCCTACATGTGGGGCCCGAACGTGCTGATGTACAACACCGAAGTGTTCAAGGAGCCACCGACGAGCTGGAACGTGGTCTTTGATGCGATGGACCTGCCCGACGGCAAGCCCAACAAGGGCCGGGTGCAGGCCTATGACGGCCCGATCCACGTGGCTGATGCCGCCAACTACCTGATGTTTCACAAGCCTGAGCTGGGCATCAAAAACCCGTATGAGCTGAACGAGGACCAGTACAAGGCCGCTCTGGACCTGCTGCGCGGTCAGCGCCAGATCGTGTCCCGCTACTGGCACGATGCGTTCATCCAGATCGACGATTTCAAGAACGAAGGCG
The DNA here is from genome assembly GCA_036350935.1 of Anderseniella sp. Classification (GTDB taxonomy): domain Bacteria; phylum Pseudomonadota; class Alphaproteobacteria; order Rhizobiales; family Aestuariivirgaceae; genus Anderseniella. Next base: position 2,385 of record JAZBOA010000451.1, read on the forward strand.
TCGTGGCCTCCGGTTCGTGGCCGTTCCAGGTCAACCTGTTGCAAGGCGACAAGCAGCCGATTGCTTCAACCATTCCACAGGAGGGTGCAACGGGCTGGGCCGACACCACGATGATGCATGTCGATGCCGCAAATCCCAACTGCGCCTACATGTGGATGGAACACACCCTGTCGTCCAACCTGCAAAGCGACTTGTCGGTCTGGTTCGGCGCAGTGCCAAGCGTGCTGGCAGCCTGCACGGACGGCCGCGGCATGCAGAACGCCGAAGGCTGCGCCAGGAATGGCCTGTCGGACTTCGAGAAGATCAAGTTCTGGACGACGCCGGTTTCAAAGTGCGCCAGCCAGGGTGAATGCGTTCCCTACTACCGCTGGGTTTCCGACTATATCGGGGTGATCGGCGGGCGCTGAGACGGCCCCCGGTTGCAGGCAACCAACAGACAGACCCGCCGGTTGACGCCGGCGGGCCTCCATCCAGGCTTGATCATGCAAACTGCTGTTCTGTTCTCCGGAGTCTCACGGCACTTTGGATCCGTGCGCGCTGTTGACGGCGTCGATCTCGATGTCGCCGAAGGCGAGTTTTTCGCCATGCTCGGGCCGTCGGGCTCGGGCAAGACGACGTGCCTGCGCCTTATTGCCGGGTTCGAACAGCCTACCGCAGGTCATATCGAAATCTTCGGACAGACCGCGGAAGGCGTGCCGCCCTACCGGCGCAACGTCAATACGGTATTCCAGGATTATGCGCTTTTCCCTCACCTGTCCGTCATCGACAACGTGGCTTACGGACTGATGATCCGCGGCATGGGCAAACGGGAGAGGCTGCAGCAAGCAGAGGCCGCCCTCGAACTCGTCCGCCTGCCCGGCTATGGCGACCGCCGCCCCAACCAGCTCTCCGGCGGCCAGCGGCAGCGCGTGGCGCTGGCGCGGGCGCTGGTGAACAAGCCCAAGGCGCTGCTGCTCGACGAACCGCTGGGCGCACTCGACCTGAAACTGCGCGAGCAGATGCAGGAGGAACTCAAGGTCCTGCAACGGTCGCTCGGCATCACCTTCATCTTCGTCACCCACGACCAGGGCGAAGCGTTGTCCATGGCGGACCGGGTAGCAGTGTTCAATGACGGCCGCATCATGCAGACCGGCACGCCGCAGGACATCTACCAGCGGCCGCGGTCGCGTTTCGTGGCCGACTTCGTCGGCGCTTCGAACGTGTTGCCACCAGCCTTTACCGGTACCGGCAGCTGGTCGAGCCTGCGGCCGGAGGCGATCCGGCTGGCATCATCCGGCGGCCGCCGCGCGCGCGTCCTGTCTCGAAACTATCTGGGCGGACAGACCCGGCTCAGCCTCGAGGCGGATGGACAGCGGCTCAACATGCTGGCCGCCTCAGGCGAATCCCTGCCTGCAGACGGTACCGAAGTGCTGATCGACTGGCAGCCGTCTGACCTGCACCTGATGGAGGATGGCCAATGAGCGCCCCGCAGGCCGCCATCCTGCCTGGACGCGGTGGTGCGGCTGGCAATGCCGCAGACCTGTTCTGGCGCAATCCCAAGGTGCTGCTGGCGCTGCTGCTGATCCCGCCATTGCTGTGGCTCGGCATCATCTACCTGGGGTCGCTGTTCGCCCTGCTCGCGCAGAGCTTTTTCTCGATCGACGAGTTTTCCGGCATGGTGAAGTACGAGCTGACGCTCAAGACCTACCGGGAACTGTTGAACCCCGCCAATCTCGACATTATCGCCCGGACCGTACTCATGGCGGCCACCGTAACGCTTGCGGCAGCCGTCGTGGCATTCCCGATTGCCTATTACGCGGCCCGCTATGCCCGGGGCCGCTGGAAGGCGCTGTTCTATCTGGGCGTGATGCTGCCGTTGTGGTCGAGTTATCTCGTCAAGGTTTACGCATGGAAACTTATCCTCGCCAAGGAGGGTATCCTCAACTGGATATTCGAAAAGCTGCACCTGACCTGGCTGCTCGAAGCCTACCTCAGCGCGCCGCTGATTGGCGGCAACTCGCTTTCGGTCAGCTATACGGGCACCTTCCTGGTGTTCCTCTATGTCTGGCTGCCGTTCATGATCCTTCCCGTCCAGGCCGCGCTCGAACGGGTGCCGGGCAACCTCGTTGAAGCCTCGGCGGATCTCGGCGCCACGCCCGCCCAGACCTTTCGCAACGTGCTGTTGCCACTGGCCATGCCCGGCGTGGTCGCCGGCTCCATCTTCACCTTCTCGCTGACCCTGGGCGACTATATCATTCCGCAGATCGTCGGCTCCTCGCGGCTGTTCATCGGCCAGGCGGTCTATGCCCACCAGGGCACCGCAGGCAACATCCCACTGGCCGCCGCTTTCACGGTGGTGCCGGTGGTGATCATGGTCTTCTATCTGTGGGGAGCAAAGCGGCTGGGGGCATTCAATGCGCTCTGACCGCAACAGCCGTGCGCCGCTGGCGCTCAAGATTGCCGCTGCTGCAGGACTTGCCTTCCTGCACCTGCCAATCCTGCTGATCTTCGTCTACGCCTTCACCACCGAGGACAAGAGCTACCAGTGGCCGCCGCCGGGCTTCACCGTCAAGTGGCTGGGCGTCACGTGGAACCGGCCGGACGTGTGGGAAGCTCTGTGGCTGTCGGTGCGGGTCGCCGCTATCGCCACGATCATTGCCATGGTGCTCGGAACACTGTGTGCGGCAGCGGTATCCCGTTGGAGGTTCTTTGGCCGCGAGACAATCTCGTTGCTCGTCATCCTGCCGATCGCATTGCCCGGGATCATCACCGGCATCGCCCTGCGCTCGGCCTTCAACCTTGCCGACATCCCGTTCTCGTTCTGGACCATAGTGCTGGGTCACGCGACCTTCTGTATCGTCGTTGTCTACAACAATGCCGTGGCCCGGTTCCGGCGAACCTCCGGGTCGCTGATCGAGGCCTCGATGGACCTCGGCGCCGACGGCTTCCAGACGTTCAGATATGTCATCCTGCCCAATATCGGCACGGCTTTGCTTGCCGGCGGCATGCTCGCCTTCGCGCTGTCCTTCGACGAGGTGATAGTCACCACCTTCACTGCCGGGCAGCAGGCAACGCTGCCGATCTGGATGCTGGAGGAACTGGTTCGCCCGCGTCAGCGACCGGTCACCAATGTCGTCGCCATGGTAGTGGTGCTGGTAACTTTCCTGCCCATTCTTGCCGCCTTTTACCTCACCCGTGACGGCGACCAGGTCGGCGGTCATGGAAAATGACCTCTCCATGCAGGGTGCGCGACCCACACCCGGATGCTGACTGGCCCAGAATTCGATACCGGCACCGAAGCCTGGATGGCCAAATTAAACCCGGCAGTTGTCATCGAATTGCGAGAGAAGAGCGGGAAACAGGTTGAACGAACAGCAGTCCAGGTGGTCGTTTCAGCCGTCTTCTGCCTGCTATCGAGGTGCAAGTTGCGCGCTTGAGCAGGCAAGCTGAATTTTGCTCACTCACAAATCAGATGTCTACAGCAGTCAAAGGGCCACCAGGCTACAGCTGGTCCGACTTTCGGCCAGGACGCGACCGGTAGGTCGGCAGTGTCCAGCCGAAGGCCAGGGCGCCGCTGCGAACCGCAAGCGCGATCACGAAACCTGCAACCATGCTGACCAGGGGCGGCGCACCCAGTTGTTCGGCCACGACGAACACCGTTGCTCCGGCCATAGCTGCAGAGATGTAGATCTCCTTTCGCATCAGCACGGAGGGTTCTCCGGCAACCAGGTCCCTCAGGATTCCGCCCAGCGTGCCCGTCATCATGCCCATGACAATGGCCACCACTGGTGATCCGGTAACAGCCAATCCCTTGAATGCCCCAAAGACACCGTATGCGGCCAGCGCCAGCGCATCCAGCCACAGCAGCAGGCGGTATCTCGACTCGATAAGGTGAGCCCCGAAGTAGACGAGGACGGCCGCACCGGCACAGATGAGAATGTAGAAATACTCCTCTACCCAGAAGACCGGCACATCGAGGATCAGGTCCCGGATGGTACCACCGCCAACGCCGGTGATGGTTGCCACGAACAGGAAGCCAATGATGTCAAGCTGCTTGCGTGACGCCGTCAGCGCGCCCGTCGCCGCAAACAGTCCCACACCGGCATAGTCCAGCAGATCCACGCCAATAGTGATCACTTGTTATTTCCTGTCACAAAATCTTTTGGGATCAGCCGCCATGTTAGGGTCAGGACCGGGAACTCACAACCAGAGCAGCGCAAATCCGGCAGCAGCGCAAAGCGCATGAACGGCCAGCACCCTGAATCCCGCCGGCGTCCCCGCTATGGCAAAGACGATACCGGATTTGACGGCGAGGTTGACAGCCGCCGCCAACAGCACGACGGATGAAGTCATGGAAGGCGCAACGGCATTTGCCCCGATCCTCGCCATGGAGATGGTGATTGCATCGACATCTGTCAGGCCGGACAGGGCTCCAATGCCATAGAGGCCCGCCTCCCCGAACCATAGTCTCGCAAAGTGCACTGCCACCATCACCGCGGCAAGAAAAGCCGCAAACTTAAGAGCCATGGCCAGTTCAAGCGGGTTGCGGATCTTCAGCTCCTGCTGCTTCAATGCGACCTGACCGGCTGACAATTTAAGCACAAGCACTGCTCCCAGTACCGCAATCGCCGCCATCGTCAACATGGGTCCGGCGAGCAGCCAGGCAAGCCCGGCATTCAGTATCCCCGCAAGCAGCAGGATGCGAATAAACGTCACTGCGCTGGCGAGGAGGATGCTGGTCGCGCAGACCGGGGCCGTCCCGGGCGCATCGTGCGCCATGCGCGATAAAGCCAGCGTGGCTGCCGTGGACGATGCCAATCCGCCAAGCGCACCGGTGATCAAAAGCCCGCGCGCCGTCCCCGCAAACCGCATGGCCGCATACCCGAAGAATGACAGCCCCGCGACCAGCACCACCGCCCACCAAAGCTTGTACGGATTTAGAACCCCGCCCGGCCCATACCCCTGGTCCGGCAACAGCGGCAGGAGCACGACCGAGATGATGGCCAGTTCGATGCCGGCCAGAAGTTCGTACCTGCGCAAGCTGCGTAGCCAGTGATGCATGGCTGTCTTGCTGGCCAGCAACGCCGTGGCGACGACGGCAGTCGCTGCCACTGGCGCCATCTCACCCAGCACAGCCGCTGCGCCCAGCACAAATGTCAGCATGGCCGCGATCTCGGTGGTAATGCCGACATCGCCATCCTGGGCAGTTGTGGCTCGATAGCTGATCAGCAGCAGCGCAGCCACGCCCACGAAGCCGAGACCGAGTATCAGGTAGCTCGACAAGCTGCCCAGCCATCCCGACAATCCACCCAGCAAGCCGACAAGGGCGAACGTCCTGAAACCAGCCACCCTCGTCTCGGTGTGCTTACTCCGTTGATGCCAGCCGCGCTCCATGCCGAACAGGAGGCCTATGGCAAGGGCAAGACCCAGCCGCTGGAACAATTCAAGCTCGTTCATGTGTCACAACTCATCCAGCATCCATGCGCCATGATGGAAGCTGCAACGTCGCCATGCCATGACAGACATCAAGTCGGGCTCGTCTTCGACCCGCCTACAGCAGTGCCTTGAGGTGCGCCACAACGCTACGCGCCAGGGCGCCGGGCTCGTAACCACCTTCCAGGACCGACACGATCCGTCCGTCTGCAAACTGGCCAGCCAGCCCCTTCACGGCGCGCGTCAGCCAGGCATAATCGTCCTCCAGCAGTCTGATGCCGGACATGTCATCCAGCACATGACCGTCAAATCCCGCCGACAGCACGATGAGTTGTGGCTGGAACCGGGTCACTGCGGGCAGCCACTTCTGCTCGATCACGGCGCGAAACTCCTTGCCGGTGGCGCCGGCTTCCAGCGGCGCATCGACAAGGTTCGGTGTCGCCGAGGGGTGGCCCGTATGCGGATAGAAGGGATGCTGGAAAGCCGAACAGAACAGCACCCTGCTGTCGCCGCGAACAATCTCCTCGGTGCCGTTTCCATGATGAACATCAAAATCAAGGATCGCCACCCGCTCCAGGCCATGGTTGTGAAGCGCATGAAGCGCCGCAATGGCGGCATTGTTGAATACGCAGAAGCCCATCGCATTCGCACGCCCCGCATGATGCCCCGGCGGACGCACCATGCAGAACGCCACGTCCGTGTTTCCCGCCATCACGAGGTCAACCGCGAGAGCCCCTGCCCCTGCTGCCCGCAATGCCGCGGGCAGCGTTGCAGGTGTCATCTCTGTATCTCCATCGAGATGGACATTTCCCGTGTTTGGCGCCACTGCGAAGACGTGGTCCACATAGGCCTGATCGTGCGCCAGGCAGAGCAGTTCGCGCGAGGCAAGCGGGGCGTCATGGTAACTGATCAGTCCATCCAGCCCGGATGACAGGATTTCGTCCTGGATCGCCTCGAGCCGCCGTGGCGAATCCGGATGTATGCCGCCGGGATCGTGCGCAAGGCAGTCCTGATGGGTTATCAGTGAAAGCAACAGGTCCTCCCGCTCAAACCCCAACCTCAAAGGCTTCTCTCGACAACCACTGTCTCTGGGTCATCCTCGGATGGCCGCTGGCTGAAGCCCAGTTCATCCATCAACGTCAGCATTGGCTGGTTGCCGGCGAGCACCATCCCTTCCATGAGGCCAAGCCCGTGTTGCCGGGCCGAGCGGATGAGCGCGTTCATCAGGCGTGACCCGATACCCTGCTTCTGGATCTCGTCGCTCACCACGATTGCAAACTCGCAGGACTTTCCGTCCGGGTTCATGACGTAGCGGGCGACCCCCACCTGCGTGGCTCCACTGCCCTTGCCAACGACAGCGACCAGCGCCATCTCGCGGCTGTAGTCGATCTGGGTGAACTCGGCAAGCATCCTGGGCGTCAGCTCGTGGATGGCCTGCATGAACCTGGACTGTCTTGCCCGAGGCGACAGCTTGCGCACAAACGCCTGCTCGCTTTGCGCATCCTCCGGACGAATGGGCCGGATGGTAATGGAGGTGCCATCCGGCAAGAAGCCGTGCTCCACCAGGTGCCGGGGGTAAGGCGCAACCGCCAGGTGATTGTCGGGTTCGGTTCCTGCAACGGCACGCTCAACAGTGATCCTTGCATCTACGGCAATCGCGCCATCGGGACTGGCAAACAGCGGATTGATATCGAGGCTCATCACCTGCGGCAGCTCGGTCACCAGGTCCGAGATGCGCAGCAGGACCTCAACGATTGCCTGCCGGTCAGCGGCGGGCTGGCTGCGAAATGCATCCAGCAGCCGCGATACCCGGGTGCGGTTGATCAACCGCCCGGCCAGCACGGAGGTCAATGGAGGCAAGGCAACGGCACTGTCCTGGAGGATCTCGACCATTGTGCCGCCCGCCCCGAAGACGATGACCGGACCGAACACCGGGTCACGGTCGACGCCAACCAGGAGTTCCCTCACATGATCCGCAGAGACCATCCGCTCAAGCGTCACCCCGTTGATGGTTGCGTCAGGCCGCAACTCGGCTGCCCGGCGGGTCATCGTGACGAAAGCATCGCGAACGTCGGCTGCCGAAAGCAGGTTGGTCCACACACCGCCGACGTCGGACTTGTGGCTGATCTGCGGAGAATCGATCTTCATCACCACGGGAAAGCCGATTGTCCCGGCGGCAACGACAGCATCGGCTGCGCTGTCCGCAGCGATACTGATATTGACCGGAATGCCGAACGCCTTCATCACCGCCTTGGACTCTGTTTCCGACAACATGGTCCGGTCATCGAGCAGCGCAGCATCGATGATCATCCGCGCACCAGCCACGTCATGGTCATCGGAAAACAGCTGTGGGCCGGGCGTCTCCAGGGCGAGGCGCTGGTTCAGTTCATGGCGGGCGAGGGATGAGAATGCCTCCACCGCCTTCTCGGGTACCCTGAAGTCCGGGATGCCGCTGGATGACAGTATCCGGCGCGCGCCTGCGACCGATGCCTCGCCCATCCAGCAGGCAAGAACGGGCTTGGACCTGTTGCCGGCAACCGCTTCCACCATGGTGCGGGCAACGGCCTCGGGATCGGTCATGGCCTGGGGTGTCAGCATGACCAGCAGGCCATCGAAGGTACTGTCATCAAGACAGGCTTCAATGGCTTCCCGATAGGCTTCTGCAGTTGCGTCCCCGAGAATGTCGAGCGGGTTTGACCGGGACCAGTAGGGCGGCAGGACCGCATCGAGCCTGTCCAGCGTCTTGTCACCGGGCTTGCACAGGTCAATGCGCAGTTCCTCGGCCTGGTCGGAAGCCAGCACGCCGGCGCCACCGCCATTGGTGACGATCGCCAGCCGGTTGCCACTGGTGCGGTGATGGGCCGAGAGGATCTCTGCCGCGGCAAACAGCTGTCCGAAGGTGTGAGCCTGCACTGCTCCAGCCCTTTCGAGCGCGGCCTCGAAAGCGGCATTGGACCCCATCAGCGCGCCAGTGTGGGTGCGCGCGGCAGAGGAGCTCTTGCCGTGCCGGCCAGCCTTGAGCACGATCACCGGCTTGAGTCTGGCTGCTGCTCGAAGCTCGCTGATGAACGAGCGCGCCTGGCTGATCCCCTCCACATAAAGCAGGATAGCTTCCGTTTCCGGATCGCCGGACAGGAAGCTGAGTGCCTCGCCGAAGCCTATGTCTACAGCGTTGCCGATCGAAACAAGCGCCGACAAGCCAAGATCGTGCGGCCCTGCCCAGTCAGCGATTGCCGAACACAGCGCACCCGACTGCGAGACCAGTGCGATGTTGCCCTTGGGGATGCCACTTCCTAGAAACGAGGCATTGAACCCGAGCCACGGACGCGCCAGCCCGACACAGTTCGGTCCGATGAACCGGATTGAATTGCGCCGTGCTACGTCGAGCACTTCCTGCTGCGCCTTGAGCCCCTGTTCCCCGGCCTCCCCGAAGCCCGCCGACAGGATCACCGCGTTGCGGATTCCCTTCTCGCCGCATTCGTGGAGAATGCCGGGCACTGTCGCCGCGGGAGACGCGATTATCGCCACCCCGACCTGTTCCTTCACGTCTGCGATGCGAGCATAACAGCGCCGCTCGAGGACGCGCTTGTATTTCGGGTTGATCGCATACACGGGACCCCGGAACTCGGACTGCACCAGATTGGCATAGACAAGGCCCCCCACGGAGGTTGCCGAGCCGCTCGCGCCGAAGACAGCCACAGATGTCGGATTGAACAAACCGTCGAGGTGATGAGGACCCAAGTTCTAGTCTCCTTCAGGGGCGAGTTCTTCCACAATCATCACAAGCCCCGTTGCCCTCGGCTGCTGATCTCGCGAGGTCGCGCCTGCGAACGATCATCAGCCAGCATATCCGGCCTGGACAAATCAATGGAACCTGAGAACCGCCGGAACGAGCCGCCAAGCTTTCTCTGACTCCAACGGCTGGGGAACCGCCTCAGCCGGAAACGAATAGTGACCGTAACGCCGGCTGGTTGTCCAATGTCCTTGAATCAGCTTCGGCGAGTTGGTGCTTTTGGCGAGGAAGGCGCTGGCAAAATCAATGACGGCCTCGGGCCATGTCTTGTGATCGCAACCGAGGCCTGACTCCGCATACTTTCCACAGTCGATTGTACCCCAGGCCCCGGGTCAGATGATACCAGGACGGCGCATGTCTGGACATCAGGTAATCGCGTCAGCCGTATGACAGTCTGACAATGCCAGGATACAGGCAGGAGGCCGGAAGTCTCGTGTTGTTGGAGGATTTCCGATGTCCCTTTCGGTAGGTTTGGACGTATCTCGGAAGACACCGCAAGTTTGGCACATCGCCATGCCTGCAAAGGAGCCGACCAGAGCATCAATAGCAGTCAGTTTTGCCTTCCATTGCCTTCACAATAATGAGTCCAGACCCTAGACCGTCCGGCTGTCAATAAGAGGGTTCGGTTTCGCCAGCGTCAGCAGTGAGGGAAGGTCGCTCAGGATGACCTTCGCTCCATCGACCTCTACGCCGTACGGCCGCAAGGTGGCGAAGGCACGGGAGAGGTTCTCGGGGGTCATGCCGAGAGCCGAGGCAAGGGTGCGCTTGTCATAGGGCAGTTGCAGCGAGCCGTTGGCACCCTGCTCGTCATGGTAGCGCAACAGCCGGTTGGCGAGGCGCTCTACCGCTGTGCGCAACTTGATGTTCTTGTGTTCCTTGACGACCTCGCGATAGCAATTGGCCAGTTCGCCAACGATATCGCGCGCGAAGCCGGCATCCTTCTCGAATGCCTGCCTGATGTTCTCCGAAGGGATCAGCAGGAGCCTGGACTTCTGGGCGGTGCGTGCCGACATCAGGTACACAGCGTCCTTGAGCACCGCAGCCAGGATGAACGTCCCCACGGGCTGGACCATGGCCATGGTCGATTCACGATTGTTCGAGCGGGCATACAGTTCCACGCAGCCCTCGATCACCACATACAGAAAATCCGCCGGATCGCCCTCGTTGATAAGGTCGAGTTGGGCGGGAAACGTCTGCAGGCATGACGCCGCCATCACTTCCGAAAAACATTCTTCGCCCATGTTCCGGAAGAGTCGCAGTTCCCTCACTTGAGGCAAATCAGAAGATCGCACTGACAGTTCCACTTGACAATTATCAAGGATCAATCCGGCAAAGCTAGCAGGACGGATTGATGACTGCAAATGCACCCTTGATCAGCCG
>JAZBOA010000452.1:0-3340 GCA_036350935.1 Anderseniella sp.
AAGTCTTCCTCGGTGAGCTGGAGCGAGCCGAGCGGATCGCGGTGGTGGGCGTCGAAACCGGCCGAAATCAGGATCAGGTCAGGCTGGAAAGCATCAAGTGCGGGGAAGATGCGCGACAGCATGGCCTCGCGGAACACATCGCCGCCATCACCCGCGCTCAGCGGCGCATTGAAGATGTTGCCTGCCCCGGTTTCCGACACCGCGCCGGTGCCCGGAAACAGCGGCATCTGGTGGGTGGAGCCGAAGAACAGGTCCTCCTCCGACCAGAAGATGTCCTGGGTGCCGTTGCCGTGGTGCACGTCGAAGTCGACCACCGCAACCCGGTCCAGATCGTAGGCTTCGCGGGCATACTTCGCCGCAATGGCGACCGACCCGAACAGGCAGAAACCCATGACCCGGTTGGCCTCGGCGTGGTGGCCGGGCGGGCGCACGGCACAGAAGGCGTTGTTGACCTCAAGGTTCATCACTGCGTCCACGGCGCGCACCCCGGCCCCGGCCGCCCGATAGGCGGCCTCCAGGCTGGAGGCGTTCATCCAGGTATCAGGATCGAGCGACACCAGCCCGTCCGCGGGGCTCGATTGCTCGATCATGTGAACATAATCCTCCGGGTGCACCAGCAGGGCATGCTCGCGGGTGCCCATGGGGGCTTCCTCGCGGCGCAACTCTTCAAAGTGGGGGTGCGAGAGAATGCGCTCCACCGCCCGCATGCGATCGGGGCGTTCAGGGTGACCCTCGGGCGGGGCATGTTCAGTGAAGACGTCGTGATGCAGCAGAAGGGTACTCATTGAAACTCTCATGAGGGGAAACGCATTCAAGAGATAGTGGGCGGATTCACCGCAGACAATCAAGGGTGCAGCCCGCTGCGCCACAGGCAGGTCATGTTTTATGCTCAGTATTGAACTGCTGATCGCCCGGACGGAGAGACGCATGCAAAGCCTGTTTCGCCGGTACATGAGAGCCCCGAGACTACTGAGGCTGTTCTTTGAACAGGCCCTGACGGGCGCTGCGGTGGGGCTGTTCGTGGCCGGGGTGCTGGTGGCCCAGGATATCGGCGGTCTCGGCACGCTCATTCTGGGCTCGGACATCTGGCTCACCGCAAGCCTGCTCTACTTCTTCACCTTCGCGTTGACCTTCGCCGCCGCGATGATCGCCACCGCCATGTTGCTCAACATCGAGTGACCGCCCTTTCGCAATCGATCCCGATTGACACGGACGCGCGCGCCGCTCTAATGGCGGGCGATGCAGCGGCTCCACCCGCATGCAGCGTGCCGTCCGCCGCGTGAGCCCAATTGACCGGGCCAATGAGCGGACCTTCCTGAATGAGCTGATCTTGGCTTCCATACCCTTTCCCTCGCCCGATCCGCGTGCGGACCGGCGCGCTGAATATGCCGAGGCGCTGGCCGGCGATGGCGACATCGAGGCGGCCGTCGAAGTGCTGTCTGGCGCGATGGAGCTGGTGCCGGGCTGGGCAGCCGGATGGTTCCGGCTGGGCGAGTTTCTCGAGCGTGCCGGCAAGATCGAAGCCGCCGGAAAGGCATGGGAGCGCGCCATCGCCGCCGACCCGTCCGACCGGCTTGGCGCCGGGCTGAAGCGCGACCTGTTGCGGGCGACCGGTTTGCGCGAATCGATGCCGACGGCGTTCGTCGAAACCCTGTTCGACCAGTACGCCGAAGGCTTCGACAAGGCGCTGGTCTGCAAACTGAACTACCAGGGGCCGCAACTGATCCTGCAGGCGTTGCAGGGCGGCGGTTTCACCCGCGCAGGCCGGGCCCTCGACCTGGGCTGCGGCACCGGCTTGATGGGCGAGGCGCTCAGGCCGCACGTGGACTGGCTGGGCGGGTACGATATCTCCGCCGGTATGCTGGCGCAGGCGCGCCGCAAGGGCGTCTATGACCTGCTTGAGAAGCGCGACATCTCCCGGCTGCACCTGGGCGAGGACCGCTTCGACCTGATCGTGGCAGCTGACGTGTTCATCTATCTCGGCGCGCTGGAGCGCATCATCGGCTGGTGCGCCGGGTCACTCAACCCCGGCGGGCTCCTCGCCTTTACGGTGGAGGCTGGCGGCAAGCCGGTGGAGCTGCGCGAAAGCCGCCGCTTCGCCCATTCACGGCAGTACGTGGAAGGGTTGCTTGCTGATGCGGGCTTCTCCGGCGTCAGCATCGCCGGGTGCGTGCTGAGGCAGGATCGCGGCCAGGACGTGACCGGCCTGTGCGTTGCGGCCTCGGCCGCGCCGTTCCGACGCGACCGGGAGCCGGACGGCGAGGCGCACGCGCTGGCGTGACAGGGGCGAATGCGCGGCCTACACTTCGCGCCACACTGAACCCGGAAGAGGCCAGAATGACATGAAGATCGCCGTGATGGGCGCTGGTGCGCTCGGCTGTTACTTCGGCGGCCGGCTGGCTGCCGCCGGCGCCGACGTTACCTTCATCGGCAGAGGTGCGCACCTTGATGCGCTGCGCACCGATGGCCTGAAGATCGAAAGCCCGCTCGGCGACCTGCACCTGCCGCAGGTGAACGCCACCAGCGATCCGGCGGAGGTGGGACCGGTTGATCTGGTGCTGTTCCTGGTCAAGCTCTACGACACTGAGCAGGCTGCAGAAGCAATGGCCCCACTGCTGGGACCGGACACAGCGGTCGTGACCTTTCAGAACGGCGTCAACAGCCGGGAACGGATTGACCGGATCATCGGCGAAGGACGGGTTATCCCCGGTATCGCGGTCATACCCGCTGATGTCCGGGCACCGGGTATCGTGCGCCACAGCGGACCGTTCGCCCGGCTGGTGTTCGGCGAGGCGGACGGCCATGAGAGTGCCCGCTGCAAGGCGTTCCTGTCGGCCCTGCAGACCGCCAGCGTCGATGCGGAGATCGCCCCGAACATCGAGGTGCGCGTGTGGGAGAAGTTCATCATGCTTTCCACGCTGAGCGCCATCACAACGCTCACGAGGCTCAATATTGGGCCGATCCTTGCCGATGAAAACAGCGCGGAACTGGTGCGTTCAGCCGTTGAGGAAACCGCGGCTGTCGGACGCAAGGTCTGCCCGGCGCTGCCGGAGAACGCCGCAGAAAAGGCGATGGCCATGCTGAAGGGCATGCCGGGCCACATGCACGCCTCGATGCTGGACGACCTCAACCGCGCCAAGCGGCTGGAATTGAACGACCTCAGCGGCGAGGTCGTGCGGCTGGGGCGTGAACTGGGCGTCGCCACGCCGGCGCACGAAGTGGCGTGGCGCGCGCTGCACCCTTATGTGAACGGCAAGCCGGCAAACTGAACCACCTTCACGCTACCGCCAGCACGTCTTCGGTGATGCCGGTGATGGCCCCGGCGCCGCCTGCAATGATG
>JAZBOA010000453.1:0-2188 GCA_036350935.1 Anderseniella sp.
GTCCGCAGGGGAAGCGCAGCGCCGAGGCTTAACGTAGGTCGGGGCCTTGTATGGTTCGAGGACGGGTTCAGGTCTTCCAAGTAACTTCACGTAACGTTCTGAGTTATATTTTCTTTTTTGAGGGTTGCTGGCTTTTCTTTTTGCACGAGCTTGACGCAAAAGCACCGGGTTTTCTTCAGCATTTGTTCGGCTCGCCTCGGCGGCTGGTAAGGTTGACGGAAACATTGCCGACGATTCGGAGTTTCGCCTATCTTCGCGTATGTCAAGTGTGAAAACGCGTTTCGCGAACGGATTTCAGGCAAGCGACAGCCTCCTGGCGAAGCAGGCATTTTCCCGCGTTCTCGAAACTGGCCTGCCGAGTTCGGCTAAGCCGTGCAGGGCAGCGCGTCGTCGGCGCAGCGCTCGACCAAGTCGAAGCCCATCTGTGCGGCGCGCTTTCTCAGATTGGTCATCACCCGTTTGCGATATTGCACCTCGTAATAGTCAGCATCGGGCGCATCGTAGGCGGTTTTGTTTTTCAGCATACTGTAGAAGATTCTAGCCAACTTATGGGCCGTCGCAGTGACCGCTTTGGGGCTGCCTAGGCGGGCTTTCTGTCGTCGGAAAAAGCCGCCCAAGGCGCTTTGCGATGAGTGTAGACTTTGCGCCGCCATACGGAATGCAGCCGCTGCCCGGTTCGCCGATGGCGTGGTTTTGCTCTTGCCAATCCGTTTGCCGCCTGAAATGCGATTCCCAGGACTCAGACCGAGCCAGGAAGCGAACTGTTTGGCGGATGGCCAGCGTGTCATGTCAGTACCGGTTTCAGAGAGAATTTTCAGGACGCTATGGGGATTGAGCGCATCGATACGCGTGAGGTCCACTCCGGTTAATTGGAACAGGCGCTCATGGAGGTCGATATCTGGTGTATTGCGTGAGCGTTTTTGCCTGCGCACCGGCGCGGGCGTGTTGCCATCGCCCTGTTTTTCAAATGTATCGAGCACCCCGGCAATGGCCTGATCGCAGTCGTGAATCTTCTGCTGATACACGTCGAACAACTCAAGCGCTTGACGCAAGGCGAACAGATGCTCTTCTCGCCAATTGCCCTGCAACGCCTTGGCGATGGTCTCCACGGGATTCTTGCAGCGGCGGTCGCGATGTTCGGCCAAGACCTGCGGATCACGCTCGCCGGCCAGGATGGCGCGAATGATCTTCATTCCGGTCACGCCGGTCAGATCACTGACGACGTGATGGAGTTGGATGTTCATTTGGTTCAGGGCCTTTTGCATATGCTGGATATGCGCACCGGCATAACGGGCCAAGTTATCGCGTTGGCGCATGTGCGCGCGCAGCACGCAGATAGCATCGTCCGGGCGAAATGACCCCGATAGCAGACCGAAGGTGTGCAGTTGTTGAATCCACTGGCAATCGAGCACATCGGTCTTGCGCCCAGGCACGTTCTTCACGTGATGCGAATTGACCAGTTTGACCTCGAAGCCCCGACTTTCCAGCAATTCAAACAGGGGTATCCAGTAGACTCCGGTCGATTCCATGGCAACGGTGGTGATCCCGCAGCGCTGCAGCCAATCCGCCAAGCGCTCGAGATCGGCGGTAAACGTGGAAAACTCTTGTACCGGCTGCGGGTCCCGGTCTGGCGCAACGGCGACGTAATGGCTACGCGAGCCAACGTCGATTCCCGCAGCGTTCAGATTGATGCACTCCAGCGGCGGCTTGGCGGCCGGCTTGCTGAAGACTGCGTCGACCTCGGCAGCCACTTTTGCTTTGCACGGCAGCGAATCGCACCGTTTTGGCTTTACGACCACGATAGGCTCCTCTTCGTTGGGAAGAAAAAAGATCAGTCCGAACAGGAGTTTTCGAGAAAGGGCATTCTTCCGAACGGGATAGCTTTCGCTTCACCAATGATGAGTCCGCAAACTCCCGGATCATGCTCACACACGGGCACTAAATGGCACCATCGATCTGCCGACCTTGGGTTCGAATGATCACGGGGCATGATAGGCGACCGGGCCTTACTCATCATCTCGGCCAAGCGTTCGCACAACTTGCGTAAGCAGGGCTTCTAGCCCTACGGCTGTCAGGCCAGGATGGCCTGACTACACAATCGGCAAGCCCAGGTGGCTGGAACGATCATCGCGGTCTGCAACCTCAGTTACTCTTGGATGAGGCCGCGGCGCGTGGTGGGTTGCTCACA
>JAZBOA010000454.1:0-2099 GCA_036350935.1 Anderseniella sp.
CAACCGGGCACCGAGGTGATCCTCCAGCGCGCTGACCTGCCGCGACACCTGTACCCGCGAAAGCCCCAGCTTGCGGCCGGCCGCAGCAAAGCCGCCTTCATCCACCGACGTGACCAGCGCTTTCATGCTTTCGAATCGATCCATGGAATTATTGTAGCAAAATGCGAAACAAACTGTAGCTGCTGGACGCCATTGTTAACGTAAAAAGATGGGTTATCTCTGATCCACCACGCAACCACGCCGGACTCGTCCCGGCAGGATCGGCAAGGAGACAACAAATGATGCAGTTGAGACCATCCGAGGCCCGCGGCCATGCCAATTTTGGCTGGCTCGACTCGCGCCACAGTTTCTCGTTCGGAAACTATCACGACCCGGCCCACATGGGCTTTGGCCCGCTGCGGGTGATCAACGAGGACCGTGTCGCTCCCGCTGCCGGTTTCGACACTCACGGCCACGCCGACATGGAAATCGTGTCGTACGTGCTAGACGGCGCGCTGGAGCACAAGGACTCGCTGGGCACCGGTTCCGTCATCCGGCCAGGCGACGTGCAACGCATGTCTGCTGGCACCGGCGTGAAGCACTCCGAGTTCAATGCCTCGAAGACCGATGCCGTGCACTTTCTGCAGATCTGGATCATCCCGGAGGCCAGGGGAATCGAGCCGTCTTACGAACAGCGGCATTTCCCGCAAGCCGAGCGTCGCAACGCGCTGCGGCTGGTGGCATCGGGAACGCCACGTGACGGGGCGCTGAAAATCCACCAGCACGCGGACATCCATGCCAGCCTGCTGGATGCCGGACAGCAGCTCACGTTCGCGCCTGAACCCGGGCGCCGCCAGTGGCTGCAACTGGCTGCCGGCGAGCTGGTGGTCAACGGCGAACAACTGCGGCGCGGTGATGGACTCGCCATTACAGATGAGCCGTCTATCCGCATCGAGGCCCTCGACGCGTCGGAGTTTCTGCTGTTCGATATGGCCTGACATGGCAGGAAGCGGGGAAGCCGGCAGATGAGTGGCATGGACATGACCGGACAGGTGGCTGTCGTTACCGGCGGTGCGCAGGGCATTGGCCTTGCCGTGGCGCACAAGCTGGCGGTGCTGGGGGCGAGGCTGGCCATATGGGATGTGGATGGCGCCCTGGCCGAAGAGGCTGCCGCCTCGCTGCCGGGCGGGGCGGCAGGCTTTGCCGTCGACATCACCGGCGAGGCAGCCATTGCCGATTGCCTCGCAAGCACCGGGGCGCGTCTGGGCCCGGTGTCGATCCTGGTCAATTCCGCCGGCATTGCCGGGCCAAATGCCAGCGTGGCAGCTTATGATGCGGATCAGTGGCGGCGCGTCATCGAGGTCAATCTGACCGGAACCTTCCTCGTCAACCGGGCGTTGGTTCGGGGCATGGTTGACCGGGGATATGGCCGCATCTGCAACATCGCGTCCGTCGCCGGCAAGGAGGGCAATCCGAACGCCTGTGCCTACTCGGCATCGAAGGCAGGCGTGATTGCCTTGACCAAGTCGCTGGGCAAGGAACTGGCTGGCCATGACATCGCCGTCAACTGCGTTACGCCGGCTGCCGCCAGAACCCGGATTTTCGACCAGATGAGCCAGGAGCACATAGATTACATGCTGTCAAAAATCCCGCGTAACCGGTTTCTCAAGGTCGAGGAGGCGGCAGACATGATCGCCTGGATCGTATCGCGCGAAAACAGCTTCACCACCGGCGCCGTGTTCGACCTGTCCGGCGGCCGGGCCACCTACTGAAGCCACTTTAACCCCTGCACTGAACCACCGAACTGGAGACCTGCCATGTCCGGCAAACTGAATATTGTTGCGCTGTCCGGAAGCCTGCGCAAGAAGTCCTACAACACTGCCCTGCTGCACACCCTCGCCAGAATGGCGGCGGACAGCATGACCATGGAGATCGTCACGCCCAGGGGCATCCCGGTCTATGACGGCGATGATGAGGTGGCCAGCGGCGTGCCGCAGATCGTCCAGGACCTGGCGGGCAAGATCCGCGCGGCGGATGGTGTGCTGATTGCCACGCCGGAGTATAACTTCTCCATCCCCGGCGGCCTGAAGAACGCCACTGACTGGGTAAGCCGGGTGAAG
>JAZBOA010000455.1:0-4469 GCA_036350935.1 Anderseniella sp.
TGCGTTATTGTACGTCGACGACCGGTGGTGTTTGTCCTTCTGCAGGATCGTGAACACGCCGGCTGGCGTGGTGTGCCCCTTCTTGCCGGTGGAACAGGTAGATACCGCGATGCGAACACCATTGCGGTAGACGTGCACGCGCTGATCGTCGATCGACACGATGATGGATACTGGTCCTGAAGGCGAACGTTCAGGATGCCAGGTGAAATCACCGGGCTCCATGTTCTCCGGGGTGTTAACCTGCCGGCCCTGGGTCATCTTGCCCAGTGCGCCTGTGAACGGCAGGGTCGCACCCGTGACGGCCGTCATGCCGAGAACAGTGAATTTGCGCCGGTCGATGCGGGTCATACAAGGTCTCCATTATTGAAACGTGAGAGTGGTCTTCACAAAATGAGGTTTGGATCAGGCCGCCCTGCAACGGCGAGCTGATTTGCGTAACGTACTTTCAGTTCAATTGTTCCCGGCGAGCAAGTTGCCGACCGCTCGAATGGTCACGCGGCGATTGCGGCGTTCCGGACCCTGGGTTTGCACCAGCAGGTACTGCTCGCCGTAGCCCACCGCTTCGAGGTTGTCCGCCGGGATGCCATAAACCTCGATCAATGCAGTCTGCACCGCAGCCGCGCGCTCTTCCGAAAGAATGAGGTTGGAGTCATCATCGCCGGTGGCGTCCGTGTACCCTTCGATCAGGAACTTCTCGTAGGGATCCTTCTGCAGCACCTCCAACATCGCATTGGCCAGGTCATCGAGCTTGTACAACTGGTCATCGGTGATCACCGCAGAGCCGGAAGCGAAGGTGATCATGTCGATGTCAACGCTGCGCACCATCGAGCGAACGCCCGGATCCTCCACGATTTCGTCCATCGTGTAGCGCCGCGTCACATCCACGACCGGTGGCGCTTCGAACAGATCCACATAGTCATCGTAGGTGGCCTGCGAGCCATACAGGTAATACCGGTTCCGGGCGATGTTCACGCCAAGCGGTGGCAGGAAAAAGATGCTCAACCCATTGCGGTAACGGTTGCGATGACGCCGATCACGGACCCGATGATGCCGGGTGGTGGCATGATGTACGCGACCGCGCCTGTCGATCCGCTTGCGGGTACGCACGGTATGCTGCTCGGTCTGGCGGATGATGTTCTCACGCTGCTCGCGGCGGGCGCGTTGACGCTGTTCCTCGCGCTGGCGTTGTCTCAGCTGACGTTGCCGCTGCCGCTCGTCGCGCTGGGCGCGTTCCTGGCGCTGCTGGGCACGTTGCTCATTCTGCTGCTGTCTCAGAGCCCGCTGGCGCTGGCGCTCTTCGCGAAGAGCGCGCTGACGTTCCCGCTCCTGGCGCAGTTGCTGCTGGCGCTGACGATCAGCTTCAATGGTCCGGCGGCGATGTTGCTCGCTCCGTAAGGCTTTCTGTCGCTGACGCTGCTCGCGCAACGCCTTCTGCTGCTGACGCTGTTCCCGCAATTGACGACGTTGTTGCTGATCCGCCCGGTCGGGTCCGCGCCTGCGCCGCTCAGCTCGCTGACGCTGGGCCTGGTTGGCATCCTGCCGCCGCTCGCGCTTCTCTGCCCGCTGTTTCTTCTTTCTTACCTCGTCCTTGTCAGGCTGCACCTGAGCGATGCGCATCAGGTCCCCTACAACTGGTTCAGACGATGCTTGGCTTTGGTTTGTCTGAGAGACGATCAGAACTGACGTAACGAAAATAAAACATAAATATTTGAGCACAACAGATAAACCTCGCTCAATCTCGACGCCGTCCACGCCAGTCATATAGCGATGCCACTGTAATCAACATCGCCTCCTTTGCCATACGTAGAACCACGTATTTCAGGCAAAGATGACATCTCTATGATCGCGCGCTCTAATTTCCAGTGGTTAGATTTTGACATATCGGAACTTAATTGAAAGGGCCTCTCAAATGTCTTGGGTATGGCTTGGGTGGTCGTTATGCCGCCGATAACTGCTTTACAATGAGAATGTCAGGGTCGAGTCAACTGCGTTCGTTCTTGTCCCCAACGGGCACGGCAACGCTGTCTCCAGTACCGGCAACTGCGGTTCTGCACTGTTGGAAGCCACCATGGGGCCGCATACCAGTAGCCCCAGTAGAAGTGTTGATGCCTATGCAACATTCGTCTTCACCAAGCCGGACGGCATGACCCGTGCCTTGTACTTTGTGCGCGGCGCGTTGCTCGGAGCAGATACCAGCCAGGCGGATTGCTATCCGCAGGTCGCTGGCGAGAAGCAAAATGATTCTTCACCTGATCAAGGTTGGAGAGGAACGTTACGAACTCCCTGACGCAGTAGTCTTTGGCGGCTAGGAAGTCTTGCAGGATTCAGGTTCTGACGGTCTCTGGCGGCAGGCTCCTTGTCCTCTCCAAGCTCGGTGGGGTAGCCGAATTTGTTACGGCGTCGATCTTCAAGAGCGACGGCGTGGCGAGGTTGAGGCCGCGTGCACTGGCTTCTTCAAAGATCAGGCGGACAATGGCATTGCGTGTTGTACGCAGGTGGGCTCTGATCCTCGACGTCAGTTTTGTTTCTGGCAGCGCTGAAAGATGAAAGTAGACAACAAAACGCAGCGCATTGTCACCTGCCTCGACCAATGACCATTCGAACGGTACATTAACATTGAGATAGATGGTTTTGTCGGCTGCCGCCCGCTCAAACGCTGCCTTTACCATCTCGTCGACGGCTATGAACAGCTCCAGACCTGCATGCCCGTCTGCTGCGGTTTCCGGGTAGCCCAGCTTGAACTCGAGCGCCCGGCGCAAACCTTCTACTGACGCGCGTTTGGACAGGTTCTCTATGCGCGCCTGGAATAGCTCGGCATTCTTCAGCATGACCCGGTGATTGTTGTCCACGTCCAGCAATAGCGCATAGAACGGCGTCAGTCGGTGTACGATGAAGAGCCGATCATCACCTGGCAGGCTGATAGTGTCTCCTTCCTCGGCCATAGATGAACCCAGCAGCACCACACCATAGAAAACATCAGGCAGCCAGACTGCGCTCGTAAGCACCAGAAAGGCTGCGATAACGCCGATGAAGCCGGTCTTCTCGAGCAGGCTTTCTAGTCCCCAGATCTCGATCAGCACATAGACCAACATCACCGCCAGCAACGTGAGCAGCACGACGCTGGCCATGCGGCTGTGATAGCTGGCGACGGACACTTCCGTGCCGTCGATGGACCGGGTCTTGCCGAACTTGGCATTAAAAAGACGGACGCCCAGGTTGAAGACTACCATTGTGACAACTGTCGCCAGGACAGTGAGCGACGACTTAAGCAGCAACCGATTATAGTAGGGTTCCAGTGTCTGGTGTATCATCAGGTCCGCTACCTGCAGGGCAATAAACGCAATCAGCACTCCCCGCAGGATGATCAATTGCAGGGGCTGTTTCTCCGAGTCCTGAGCATTGGTTGTCAACCACGGTGCGGCAATGAACAGCAAAATACCCGCCCCCGCCGCCGCTATTGGTACCCACAAAGGCAATGTGCCGTTCAACATGCTACCCCTAACCAAACAACCTCGGTTGGCCAGAATGATGCCCGAGGCAGACCCACATAATTGATCTTGATGAGTATAAGCGCATGGCGTTGAATTGAGGAAACACCAAACAGCGAGGCAAGGTCCATGGCGCAAAAACGCACCGAAACTGCTACCACCGAAGATATCGAAGCCCAGATCGGCACGATAAAAGCCGATATTTCCACCCTGACAGGATTGCTCAAGGACCTGGCCAGCCAGAAAGTGGAAGATGTCCGCAAGACCGCCCAGAATGAGGCTGATGATCTGCTCAAGCGCTCCCGGGAGACAGCCGATGAGGCGACTGCCAAGGCGAAGGAGACGGCCGGGTCGGTAGAGAGCTACATTACCGAAAAGCCGGTTCAGGCGACGCTGATCGCCTTGCTGGTCGGCATTCTGCTTGGTTCGTTTACGCGGCGCTAGGCGGACAACCGGATGCTTCGTCAGATCTTCAGCCTTGTGTTGAAACGCGAGGTCGCCGACCTCAAGCGGCGCAGCGGCGGCGGCGTGTTGCTGGTCGCCGGCATGCTGTTGCTCATGCTGGCCTCACTGGCAGCACTCGCCAGCCTCTATCTGTGGCTGACCACCCGCATGACGCCCTGGGAAGCAGCATTGATCGTTGCTGCCCTGCTGTTGTTCGCGGGTCTGGTCCTCATCCTCGCCGGGCGCAGCATGATCCGCCGCCAGGGCGCCAGGAACGAAGAGATCGAGGCCCTGACACAGGCGCTGCTTGGCAAGTCCAGCGCGGCCAGCGGCAGCAGTACGCCGGTTGGCACGGTGGCGGCCGCGGCAGTGATCGGCCTTATTATTGGCAGAAGCCTGCACAGATGAGCGGCTCAACTCACACCTCGCAGATCGAGCGGCTGCTGCCATTGGCACTGACCTTGGGCGTTCTTCTTCTGGCGACCCTGACGCTTTACCCGTTCCTGCCAGCAATCCTGTGGGCAGCGATGGTGGCCA
>JAZBOA010000456.1:0-5228 GCA_036350935.1 Anderseniella sp.
AACGACGGATAATGCCGTGAATGGTCGATACCGCGAGAGGGACACCCCACTTGGGTCAAAGCAGAATGACTACTGCGTGCTTTTGATAGGGACCCACTCGGCGGAAAGCATTATGGCCAGCGGCCATGTCCAAGAGCCGCACCCAAACAGGCCGGGCACATGACCGCACCGACCAACCCAGGCATCAGCCGTCAAAAACCCTTGCCAACACGGAGCCGTCCACACATGACCCACAACGGAAATTGCGGTGCAGTTCAGTTCACGCCGTAGCAGAGCCGTATATTCTGCACCTTCAGCAAAACTGTCTTGTGCAATTCCCGGTGCAACCGCAATGTCTCTGGGGAGGCGTGGTACCCCCCAAATGTCTGTCAAAGATGACCAAGTTGGCAGTTTGGCATGACGGCCGCGCCCCTGACGGGAATGAAGGGCGTCATTGCGCGTTCTGATTTTGAATCCAGCTTTTCGCTTCTTCAATTGTCTGGAACATTCCTACCAGCTTACCCTGATTGCTCAAGGGCTCGAAGATATTGTTCAGCCTTGCGTGCCATTGGACCGGGCAGACAATTGCAATCTTGCTGACATAGCGATTGATTTCCAGGGCAACAAACTCATTAAAGGAGCGGGCTCTCTGGTCTGAAATCGGATCCTCGTAATCAAGAACAATCAACCAACGACTAATCTGAGCAGCGTCGATCTCCCTGAGAGCATCAGGAAAGCTGGTTTCGTAGTCTTCCATTGTCGGCGGGGCACTAAAATGCAGGGTCACGACCCCGTCTTTGGTATCGATTTTATAGTCGATTGCCATACGCCCCTCCTTCATCACTGACTGGCGTGCCCAGATAACACATGACGGATTCCAGCCCCTGGTCTGTCTGGTTCACCTGTCGTTCCGCACCAGTTCTACGCCCTCGAGATCGACGGCCGTCATCACGTTGGTGCTTTCGGCACCAGGGCCGAAACCGCTCCCGAACACTGTTGTCACCTACAGCCCCAGATGGGCGGCAAATGGCTCATGGTTCTGCGCAACGGATGTGAAGGCAAACGTCGTAGCCAGCATCATCCCGACAATGGTGAAGCACAGTTTTTTCACTATCATGAGGCTAAAATCGACTGTTTTGAACGTCAAGGACCAAACTAAGCCACTTTTTCTCTACCGATGAAAATCAACTACAGCTACACTGAGATACGTCATTTCTTTTGTTTCGGCTCTTCAGTCGGTGACTGTACCGCCTCATGTGGTGACGGCTCATCCGTTTGTTCGCTAACGTCCTCAACTGGTTCAGCTGACAGCTGCTCTCCGCCCTCACTGAGCTCTTCCTCTGTTGCCAGGAAATCGGGGGAGCCGCGTGGTGGATAATGCAATGTATCGCGCAATTTCTCCAGCTTGGCTGCTGCAAACTTGGGGAACGGATACTCCCGCCGCCTGCGCCATCCCTTCACCTCTTCCTCGGCGTTTGCCCCAAGCTCTTCGTCGAGGCCGCTGTCCTTGCTGACATAGACCGTTCGAGACGGGAACGCGAAGCCTGTACCGGCTGACTTCACAATTTCGGCAATCCGTAGCAGCACATCTTCCTTGATGGCATAGAAGTCATTCCATTCGCGGGTCTTGGCATAGACGCGCAATTCGATGTCCAGCGATGAGGCGCCATAGCCGGCAAAGCGTACCCGGATTGTGTCCGGATCGATGCGTGGATGCGAATGAAGCATCTCGCGGGTCTTCGCCAGGACATACCGCAGTTGATCCGGCTCCGTTTCGTAGCGCAGCCCCAGCGTATGGGTGATCATCATCTGATCACAGCGCGCCCAGTTGATTAGCTGCATGTCAACAAACTGGGAATTCGGAATGGAGATCAGTGTGCGATCGAGTGCCCGAACCTGCGTGGAGCGAACGCCGATCTTCTCGACCGTGCCCTGCTTGTCACCAAACGAGCAGTAATCCCCAACCCGGACCGGCTTATCGACAAAGAGCACAAATCCGCCGATGAGATTTTCGAGCGTGGGACGAATGGCCAAGGCAATGGCGAGGCCACCAATGCCTAGGCCGGCGATCAGACTGAGGACGGGAACGCCCAGCTTCTGCAGACCATAGGCGAGAATGAGAAGTCCCCCGACAACTGCCAGAATCCGGGCAATAAGCCTGAACATGTTGGCGTCCAGACTTTGGTCCTGAAACTTGGGATCGACCACCGAAGCTTCAAAGACGGTCAGCACGAGATACCAGAAGGCCCAGGCCAACGTGGCGTAGAAAACCAGCGTAAAGCTTAGGTCCAGAAACCGCTGCGCGCGGCCTGTCATCAACAACTGTTCGACCAGGAAATAGTCCAGTAACGAAAGCGCGGCGAGCAGGGCTATCGGCGTCACTAGGTCAAGAACCAGACGCGTTGTTCTGTCTTCGGTCTGAATAGACCTTAGTCTGCGGTCGCCGTAGACAAGCAGCAGACCAGCAAGCCCCATCAGCATGCCCGCGGCCAAGAGCTTCCAAATCGGCGTGTCGAAAACCGTGACTTTCAAGCGGCTTGGGACCGATTGGGCGACGGATCTGGGAATGAGCGGTCCCGTCAGCTGGGGGATGGTGTCGCCCCAGCTCTCGATACTCGACCGTGTTCGGATTGGTGATGCTCTGAGGTCGTCGGACAGTCTCTTGGCGATATTGTAGGTTCGGCTACCGAACAGGTACTCGCCGCTGCGCTCGCCCGCATCGACGCGACGGATGCGCAGAGGCGTGCCCGGAATTCGATAGCTGGATAGGGACTTTTCCGGGTCAGCGGGCACATCCGGAACGTCTTGCAACTCCGGAAATTCAATGCGACTGAATATGTCGAGCAAGTACCCTATAGCGCCATTTCCGAGGTTTCTGCGCGAGGCAGAGGGAACAGAAGAGAGGTCTATGAGTGTCCGCAAGTCGTCCACCGCCCGGTGAACCCGAGCTGCCGCAGCAAAACTCCACTCAGCCTGATAGGATTGAAGTGCAGTCTCGAGTTCCCGTGCCAGCCGTCGAAAAGTCTCCAACGTTTGCCGGGGGCTATCTGTACGGTATCGTCCAATCTGCCGGCGTGCATCCGTTTGATCATCTTGCTGTATGGACGTCTGGGCTGACTGATCTTGAGCGCGAACCGGTGTGATCTGCCAGTTTAACAATAGGCAACTCGCGAAGAGCGACAGAACCATCACCAGAACTGGAACACTTCCGGCTGACCACCGGATGAGCCTACAAGACCCCGTCATTTCAAGCACTCCTCTGGATAACCCGGTGTCTTGGTGAGGTGCGGCTGGTGTAATCCGTGCAATCGCCGGCTCGCCAAAGATTATCTTTTATCATTGCAACATGCTGCAAGATTTCGGTTCGCTCAAAAATGATCCAGATCAGCCATGAATCAGCTATGAAAAGGTATAGACGACCCTGTCGATAGTCCAATAAGCAGCCAGAGCTCCTAACAGATAGGCCGTCGCTGTTGAGCCAGGTAGGGATCAGTCAGGGCCATGCCCGCTTGATCACGAATTCCCCCGTGACCTTCAAGGCGAGGTATTTTCACGAGTTTGAGGCCCGAAAAGCCTTTATGAGTCCGGCTACAGGGCGGTAAAGGGATGTCAGGAACTTGCCTCCGAACTATTCCTTGCCGTGGTGATCGTCCATTAGATGCACGTCCGCTTGTGATGCTGTGGACGGCTCCTCCGCCGGCATCGCGATGTGCCAAACTTGCGGTGTCATTCGAGGAACCGCCAAGGAGGAGCCATCCATGGAAAAGATTAGCACGATTGGTCTGGACATCGCGAAGAACGTGTTCCAGGTGCACGGCATCGATGAGGTCGGCAACATTGTTGTGCAGCGCCAGCTCAGGCGGCGGCAAGTGCTGCCGTTCTTTGAACGCCAGTCGCCCTGTCTGGTTGGCATGGAAGCCTGCGCGACCGCGCATCACTGGGCGCGGGAACTGGTCAAGCTTGGTCACGAGGTCAAACTGATGCCGCCACGCTATGTGAAGCCCTACGTGAAGCGGCACAAGAACGATGCGGCTGACGCTGAAGCCATCTGCGAGGCGGTTCAGCGGCCAACGATGCGATTTGTGCCGGTGAAGACACCTGAGCAGCAGTCGGTGTTGATGCTGCACCGGACCCGCCAGCTGTTCGTGCGCCAGCGGGTTACCTTGACCAATGCGATCCGTGCCCACCTGGCCGAGTTCGGCATCGTGGCCGGAACCGGGCGCAACGGTCTGGAAGCCTTGCTTGAGCTGATTGCCAAGGAGGGGGATGAACGTATCCCGGCTGCAGCGCATGAGTGCCTGATGGCGTTGGTCGTGCAGTTGCAGCTCGCCAAGCGCCAGATCCTGGAAGCTGACCGGCGCATCCTTGCCTGTCACAAGGCCAGCCCGGTCTCCCGGCAGCTGGAAGCGATCCCCGGTGTCGGTCCGCTGATTGCTACCGCCCTTGTGGCCAGCATTCCCGATCCCCAGGCGTTCCGATCCGGTCGGGACCTGAGTGCGTGGATCGGACTGGTGCCCAAACAGAACTCGACCGGCGGCAAGGAGAAGCTCGGTTCGATCTCCAAGGCGGGCAATCGGTATTTGCGCCAGCTGCTGGTGGTCGGCGCCATGTCGCTGATCTTGCGCGCCAGGCAACTTGGTTATACGCGCCACCCCTGGCCGGCGCGTCTCATGGAGCGTCGATCAGCCAAGGTCGCTGCCGTAGCCCTGGCCAACAAGATTGCCCGAACCGCATGGGTCATGATGGCACGTGGCGAGGCCTATCGGGCACCAGAGCAACGGGCTGTCTGACAGACATACACGATACACGCGAGCCAAGCGGTTCGCGAAACGAGGTTGGAAAGGGCAATGATCCGATAACGCACCCGAGCCAGTCGGCCCACGAGGCGGGACAACCCATATGTGCCAGGGCGCTTCAAAGCGCGTGTTTTTGACCGGGACCCGCCCTCGCGGAGAGCATTATGGCCAGCGGCCATGAACAGTGCCGCATCAACAGGCCGAACACATGGCAGCTCCGACCAGCAGTGCGTCATCAATCAGATCCCTTGACAGCACGGAGCCGTCCAAACATGAACCCGTGCGGAAATTGCGGTGCAGTTCAGTTGATGCCGCAGCAGAGCCCTATGTTCTCCACCTTCAGCAAAACTGTCTTGCGCAATTCCCGGTGCAGCCCCAATCTCATTGGGGCGGCTTAGTACCCCAAATGTTTGCCGAAGGCGGGCAAGTTGGCAGTTTGGCAGGGCGACTGCT
>JAZBOA010000457.1:0-2384 GCA_036350935.1 Anderseniella sp.
CATACTAGAGCATCATCCGATCGGATTGAATAATCTGATCGGATAAAGATGCTCGATTCCAAAGTGCTAGAGCAACTTTAGCCGTTCAAGGTGAACGGCTGTTGCTCTAGAGAACAGCGCGTCCCGGCAGCACGTGCAGGCTTGCGCGCCCCACCATCACCACCTTGAACGCATCGCCCGGCAGCAGCGGCCTGAACGCCGCATGCCGCACGTCGAGCCCGCCCGTATAGGCGCCAAAGGCCGGCAGGATCAGCCGGTTTGAAGCCAGCACGAAACACTTCGCCCTGACCTTGCGCCCGCGCCGCACGATGGAGGCTGCCGGGTGCAGGTGACCGGCAATCTCTGCCCCGGCCCGCACCGTCGGCTCATGCCGCAGTGTCAACGGCCCCAGTGCCAGCTCGCACGCGTGGCGGCCCGGCAGGCTGGCCGGCAAGTCCGGATCGTGATTGCCGGAAATCCAGACCAGTTCCGTCTGCGCCCCGATGGCCTCCAGCGCCGCCCGGTCGCCCGCGTCCATGCGCTCCGGTCCGCCGCCATCATGAAAACTGTCGCCCAGCAGGATGACGCGGGCCGGTTGCCAGCGGTTGACGGCAGCCTGCAGGGCGCCAAGGCCCGCGCAGGTGTCATAGGGCGGCAGGTGCACGCCGAAGCGCGCCCGTGACGATCCCTTCTCCAGGTGCAGGTCCGCCACCAGCAAGGCCCCGTAGGCGGGCAGCCAGGCTGCGCCGGAAAGGCAGGGGTGAATGTCCAGTCCGCAAAGCTGCATCATGGCCGCCTCAGACGAGCCGCATGGCTTCGTCGATGAGGCCGGATTCATGGTCGCGGGCGGCTTCTGCAAGAAGAGCGTCATTGGCTTCGCCATAGACCGGTTCGCGTCCGATCTCAAGCATCACCGGCACCGCCAGTGGCGATACCGCGTCGAGCGGCTTGTGGACGATGTGTCCGTTGATGCGCGCCAGCATCTGCGCCAGCCGTCTTGCGTCGATCAGGCCGGACGCTGCATCGTCCCATGCTGCCTTCAGCAACCAGTGGTCCGGCTGGTGCGAACGCAGCACGTCGTAGATCAGGTCCGCCGACACGGTCATCTGCCGGCCTGACTTTTCCTGCCCCGGCCAGCGCCGTTCGATCAGCCCGGCAATGATGGCGCAGGTGCGGAAGGTGCGCTTCATCAGCATCGACTCGGCAAGCCACGCATCGAGATCGTCGCCCAGCATGTCTTCATCGAACAGTTGTGCCAGCGACAGGTGCCCCGTCCCGATGGCCAGCGACAGGTCGCGCATGCACCACACCGACAAGGCATAGTCGTTGCACACGAAACCCAGCGGCTTCATCCCCGCCCGCTCCAGCCGCCGCGTCAGCAGCATGCCCAGCGTCTGGTGCGCCAGCCGCCCGTCGAACGGGTAGCACACCAGGTAATGCTTGCTGGCCCGGGGAAACGTTTCCACCAGCATCTCGCTGGCCCGCGGCAGCACCGATTTCCAGCGCTGCACGTTGAGCCAGTCACGCACCTGCTCAGGCAGGCCGCCCCAGCTCGCCGGCTCGGCCAGCATCTGCCGCACCCGGTCTGCCAGATAGGTGGACAGCGGAAACTTGCCGCCCTGGTAGGACGGGATCATCGGGTCGGTATCGGTGGTTCGCGACACGTAGGCGTTGAGCTCTTCCACCGCTTCCAGCCGCAACACCTGCCCGGCAAACAGGAAGGTGTCGCCAACGGACAATTGCTCGACGAACCATTCCTCAACCTCGCCCAGCACCTTGCCGCCCCAGTTCTGCAGCGGCCGCCCGGCAGACGACTTGCGCCGCGCGCCCAGCCGCACTTTCAGCATTTCTGCTTCCACGATGGTGCCGGCGTTCATCCGCCAGGCTTGCGCCAGCCTTGGATGGGCGAGGCGCAGCCTGCCGTCCGGCATCGGTTTCAGCTTGGCGTAGCGCTCATAGGCTTTCAGCGCATAGCCGCCAGTGGACACGAAATCTACCGCCTGTTTGAAATCTTCCCGCGTCAGGTTGCGGTAGGGCCAGGCCGACGTGACCTCGGCGTACAGCTCGTCCGGGTGGAACGGTCCCGCCACCGCGCAGCCGAGAATGTGCTGGGCCAGCACGTCACGCTTCAGTTCCGCCGGACCCTCGGCATCCTGCGCGCCGGCAAAAGCAGCGGCGCGGGCGGCTTCGCACTCCAGCACCTCGAAACGGTTGGCCGGCACCAGCAGCGCCCGGGACGGCTCGTCATAGCGGTGGTTGGCCCGGCCGATCCTTTGCAGGATGCGGCTCGATCCCTTCGGCGCGCCGACATTGATGACAAGGTCCACGTCGCCCCAGTCGATGCCGAGGTCGAGCGTCGAGGTGCATACCACGGCCCGCAGGCTGCCCGCCGCCATGGCAGCCTC
>JAZBOA010000458.1:0-2431 GCA_036350935.1 Anderseniella sp.
AGACCACGCGCCACAACATCCTGGCCCACTACCGCGCCGACCAGGTGAACAGCACGAAGTTCGACCCGGAGTCGATCATGCTGTACTTCTTTCCGGCCGAGTGGACGACCAACGGCATCGGCACCGAGGCCAACGAGGTGCTGTCGGCCATGGACAAGCAGTTCATCGCCGGCGCGAAGATGTACCCCGGCCGGGGCCCCACCGTCGACACCGCCACGCCGCTGGTGGTGGGCGCGCGGCGGCGCACCAAGGCGGCCATCGGCAAGGTGGGCGAAGAAGACCTGTTCCGCTTCACCGTGAAGACCGCCGGCAAGCACGTGATCGACACCCGCGGCCCCACCGACGTGGTGATGAAGCTCTTCGGCCCCGACAGCCCCACCGCGCTGATCGCCGAGGACGACGACTCGGGCCTGGCCACCAATGCACGCATCGCCGTCGACCTGCTGCCGGGCGAGTACTGGGCGCAGGTGCGCCACTACAACCAGGCCAGCGGCATGGGGGACTACACGGTCAAGGTGCGGCGGGGATAGTGTCGCGCGCTGGAAGCCAGCGGGTCCAACTGCGCGGGGCAGATCCTGGCGCGGCCAGCGGTGGAGCCGGCGCTGCCGGCCAGTCACCCACAGCCGTGACAGGCCGGTTCCCGGCTTCCCACCGCATCGAGGTCGCCGTGGAAGCGACTGCAGATCGGCCATCGGTCAGTCGGGCCCGGCCTCTTGTTCGTCGCCCCGGCACCATGGAACCGTGCAGTTGAACAAGACTTGCACGGGATGCGTGGCGAGGCAGTAGCAGTCTTCACGCTGGAAGCGGCCTGTCACACCTGGGCGATTTCGGCGCGCCAGAGCCACATGAATCGGATGCCGGGCAGCGGTCGTTCGTCTGGGCCGGCAAACGACCCAATCCTGACCGCCGGGTTGCCCCAAAGCAGCCGGACGGCAAGACATCAGTTTTCTTGTTTCGCTTCTACGAAGCAGCCGCTCGTAACCTCACACACCCGGCCATGACCCGTCGCTCACGGTCGGCAGCAATCGGGAAGTCCACCGCGCCGGTGGCGGTCCGTAGTGGCCATAGGAGCGAACCTGACCGGCGGGCGTCTCACCTGCTTGCTGCCTGCCGTTGGCGTACGGTGGCTCCCCGGATATCCATGGACGCGACCGCTTGACAGTCGACGCTCAGCGAGTAGCATGTATAAACATCGTAGGATATACATCATGGATCTACAAGTGGCCAAATGGGGCAACAGTCTCGCCCTGCGTATCCCTTCCGAAATCGTGCGCCGACTCGGGTTGCACGAAGGAGCTACCGTGGAGGCCCAGATCACTGTTGACGGCAGCCTGTCCATTCGACCGGCGCAGTGGGATCGCAAGGCATTCGCACTCGAGCTGAACGAGGCTCGCAGCACCATGCCCATGAGCGAGTCCGTGATGAAGGAACTGCGCAGTGGGGCGCGGTACTGACATGGTCTATGTCGACACCAGCGTAATCGTGCCGTTGTTCGTGAACGAGCCGCACAGCGTGGCAGCAGCCGAATGGTATGCACGCGAGAAGAGTGAACTCGTTGCCGCGGCCTGGTGCATTCCAGAGTTTGCCAGCGCCCTGGGCATCAAGCAGCGCACCGGCGCGATCGATTCGCAGCAGGCCCAGGGTGCATGGAGGCGCTTCGAGCGCATGGCGGCTGCCGACCTTCGCTTGCTACCGGTTGCACCCGCCGACTTTCATCGCGCGGCTGAATTGGTGCTCGATGCCGCGAGCGCCTTGCGTGCAGGCGACGCCCTGCACCTGGCGTGTGCCGAAGCTGCTGGCGCGAAGTACATGGCAACCCTGGATGACGTCCTGAGCCGCAATGCACAGCGACTGAAGATCAAGCCGGTTGTGCTTCGCAGCACGCCTTGACTGACTTCAATGGGCTGGAACTGCCGATCATCCAAAGCGAGTGTTGAAGTCGCTGTCCGGCCAGGAGCGGGTCTTCAGCAATGGCCGGTTCGCGGCAGCCTGATCCGGGGGCTTGCGTTGGATTCGGGAGCGGCATTGCCGATGAAACACTGCCCGAACTGCCCTGGCCGAGAGCTCGAGCTCAACGCGGCCATTCTGGAGCGGCCGGTCATCGAAATAACCATGACTCACCTGGGGCTCGATTGGCAGCCACCGCCCAAGGGAGTCCGACACCACGGATCATCGTCGCTCGCTCGGGGCTTGCAGAATCGCAAAGCAGCGTGCGCCGCAGTTCAGCCGTTGATCAGATGCTGACCAAGCAGGGCTGCGCAATCAGCGGGATGGCTGCTGATCAGGAAATGCCCCGCGCCAGCAACCACTTCGGCCTGAACGCGCGGCAGCCGCGACCCAAGCAAGTCGGTCATCGCGACCATCGCCGGATTGGCGCGTTCGCCCCGGACCAGCAGCACCGGGAAATCCATGCATGCCAGATCATCGCTGG
>JAZBOA010000459.1:0-14278 GCA_036350935.1 Anderseniella sp.
CACGGTTTCTTTTGGGGCGGCAGCAAACTCTGCCTCTACCGCCTCGCGGAACGCCTCGTTGCCCGTTTCGTGGACCAGAATCTTGATCCGCGCCTTGTACTTGTTGTCCCGGCGGCCATCGGAATTGTAGACGCGCATGATGGCGCTGAGATAGGGCAGCAGGCCGGCCTCGGGCAGCCACTCGCGCACCGTTACGCCGACCATCGGCGTACGTCCCTGGCCGCCGCCCACGATCACCTCCCAGCCACGCTCACCGGTCTGGTTGAGGTGCAGCCGCAGCCCGATGTCGTGCACCTTCACCGCCGCCCGGTCGTTGGGCGAACCAGTGACCGCGATCTTGAACTTGCGCGGCAGGAAGCTGAATTCCGGATGCAGCGTCGACCACTGCCGGATCAGTTCGCACACCGGGCGCGGGTCGGCCAGCTCGTCGGCAGCCGCACCCGCATACTGGTCGGTGGTGGTGTTGCGGATGCAGTTGCCGCTGGTCTGGATGGCATGCATTTCGACCGAGGCAAGGTCTGCCAGAATGTCAGCCGCGTCCTCCAGCCTGATCCAGTTGTACTGAATGTTCTGCCGGGTGGTGAAATGACCGTATCCGCGATCATACTTGTCCGCGATGTGCGCCAGCATGCGCATCTGCCTGGCCGACAACGTGCCATAGGGCACCGCCACGCGCAGCATGTAGGCGTGCAGCTGATGGTAGAGGCCGTTCATCAGCCGCAGTGGCTTGAACTCGTCCTCGCTCAGCTTGCCGGAAAGCCGGCGCGCCACCTGGCGGCGGAACTGCTCGACCCGGGCCGTGACGAAGCTCCGGTCGAACTCGTCATAGCGATACATGTTGGGCTCGGCTGCAGCAGCATCATTGACGTGAATGTTCATGACCGTTCCTCGATGGCTTCAACCGAAAAACCCCTTGCCGTACGCGCCAGGTCTGCCCGCACCGTTGGGCCGAGTGCGCGGATGCGTTCGCGGATGTGCACAGGGCGGATGGCGCCGTTGTCCACGGTCACCTCGATCAGCGCCGCGCCGATGACGATGTTTGCCGCCTCGTCGTCGCGTGCCGAGGCGAGCGCCACGAAGCCCTTGTCCTGGCTGTCCAGCACGGCTGCCGCATCGATGCCGGGCGACCAGCCGCCATTGGCGTTGCGGAACACCACGTCGCCGGACAACAGTTCGCTGGCGGTAACCGCGTAGAGGCCAGTTTTGGCCAGCTTTCTAGCCTGTGCGCTCATGAAGCGATCCTTTCTGCAGCGGCAAGGGAGGTGGCCACCAGCGGCGCCAGTACGTCGGAGCGGGCAGGGTTGAGGCCCACATAGATGATGGCCGGACCCTTGATGCCGGCCAGCGCCAGCGTCCGGGTCAGCGTCGCGACGGTGCCCACTGCATGGCGCTCTTCTGGCAGCGTGCCTTTCTCCACCACCACGGCAGGAGTGTCCGGGTCGATGCCTGCTTCCAGCAGCTTTGCCTGGATGTGCCCGGCCTGCCGCACGCCCATGTAAACGGCGAAGGCCTGGCCTTTCTGCGCCAGCGCGCGCCAGTCGTGTTCAGCCGCGCCGTCGCCGGCGGTGCCCGTCAGCACCGTGAAGGCCCGGGTTTCGCCACGCATGGTCAGCGGCAGGCGCACGCTGGCGGCGCACGCCATGGCTGCCGTGATGCCGGGCACCACCTCGACCGGGATGCCTTCGGCCAGCAGTGCCTCCTGCTCCTCGCCGCCGCGCCCGAACACGTACGGATCGCCGCCCTTCAGCCGCACCACCCGCTTGCCCAGTTTCGCCTGCTCGATCAGGATCTCGTTGATGCGGCCCTGCTTGACCGCTCTTCCACCAGGCGCCTTGCCCACGTTGATGCGTTCGGCATCGCGCCGCGCCTGGTCGAGAACGCGTTCGCCCACCAGCCGGTCGAAGACGATGACATCGGCCTCCCGGAGAGCCCGCTGGGCTTTCAGGGTCAGCAGGTCCGGATCACCGGGGCCAGCGCCAATCAGCGCCACGGAACCGCTGCGAACATGTTGTTCGTCATTAAGAACGGCATCGACCTGCCGTTTGAAGTCAGCCTTGCTGCCACGCTCATGGGCGTCGGCAATGGCGCCGAAATAGAACTCGCGCCAGAAACTGCGGCGCGCGGCACCCGGTTCCAGCGACGCCGCAACGCGCGGGCGCAGCGCCTTGCCCTTGGCGATCAGGCCGCCGAGCGAGGATGGCAGCATGGCCTCGATCCGCGCCTTCAGGCCCTGGCCCAGTACGGGGGCGGCGCCCCCGGTGCCGATGGCCACCGTCAACGCGCCTCGCTCTACGATAGCCGGGGTGATGAAGGCGCACTTTTCAGGCACATCCACGACGTTTACCGGTATATTCCGCGACTTCGCAGCCTCGACAACTGCATTCTCGGCACCCATTTCCAGTCCGCAGGCAAACACCAGCGCAGCCCCGTGCAGGTCGTCGGCGTCAAATTCGCGGGCCAGCCAGGTGGCGCCGGTATTGTCGATCTCCTGGCACAGTTCTTCCTCGGCGAATGGCGCAACGACCACCACGCGGGCGGGCGTCTTTGCCATCAACCGCAGCTTCTGTGCAGCTTCCGCGCCGCCACCGGCAATGACCACGGTGCGGCCTTCGAGGTCAAGAAAGACAGGATAGTAGCGCATGACTCGGTCCACCTGATGTTCGTAATATCGAACCAATGGACCTTTTTATAGAATTGTTCGTTTAAAAGAACAAGCCGTTTTTGTTC
This sequence comes from Anderseniella sp., assembly GCA_036350935.1. Taxonomy (GTDB): domain Bacteria; phylum Pseudomonadota; class Alphaproteobacteria; order Rhizobiales; family Aestuariivirgaceae; genus Anderseniella. The sequence goes on from JAZBOA010000459.1 coordinate 2,728, forward strand.
ACGCTCGCTCACATGGTTGCGATCCCGCTGCTCAAGCAGTCGGAGAGGCGCTGTAACCGGACGTTGATGTCGCCAGATTCTATCCGGATTCAGTGCGATTATCGCCGCGCGGAGCAGCTTTCATGGCGGCAAGCTCGCCGAGCGTCACCGGCTTGATCGGGGGCCGGATGCGGAAGTAGCCGGTCTGGTCCGGGGTTGCGCCGTTGGCATCGGCAAGGATGCTTGTGACGGTCAGGCCGCAGTACCGGCCCTGACATGGCCCCATGCCGGCCCGGCCAAAGGCCTTGGCCTGGTTTGGCCCGATGCAGCCCAGCCTGGCGTAATTGCGGACGTCGCCGGCCGTCACCTCCTCGCACCGGCAGACGATGGTCGAGTCCTCCGGCAACAAGGCGGGTTTGTAGGGCGGGTAGGCCAGGTTGATGAAGGGCCGCGCCGCAAGTTCGGCCGCCAGCGCCCGGCGAAGAGGCGCGGACTGGGCATCGCGGCAGGGCGCGGTCAGCTTGCCAAGGTCGCAGGCGATGGCGAGCGCTGCAAGCCGGCCCGCCAGCGCCGCCGCGTTTGCGCCCCCAATGCCGGCGCCGTCACCGGCCACGAACACGCTGTCCACGCTGCTGCGGCCCCAGTCATCGACAACCGGCTCAAAGCATTGCTGCCTGCCGTTCCAGCGGTGGGCCGCGCCTATGGACCGGCTGGCTTGCGTGTTCGGTACTACGCCGTGATGCAGCAGCACGGTCTCGCAGTCGATCCGGTGCTGCCTGCCGCCCGCCTCGAAGCGGATGGCCGTTGCGCAGGTCTCGCCGTCGACCGCGAGGGCGCTGGCCCCGGTATGGCGGGGCACGCCTGCCTTGCGCAATTCGCCCAGCAGGCCAAGTCCCTTGGCCAGATAGCGCCAGCCCCGCAGTGCACCTGCCAGATGCGGCATTGCGGCGATCATGTCCTTGAGCGATTGCGTCTCGACCAGCGCCTTTGGCGGCGTACCGGCCCGCACCATCTGGGCGGCCAGCAGGTAGAGCAGGGGGCCGCTTCCCGCCAGCACGGCGTTTGCCGGGACAAGGCCCGACTGCTTCATCAGGATCTGCGCCGCACCCGCCGTCATCACGCCGGGCAAGGTCCACCCGGGCACCGGCATTGGCCGCTCAAGCGCACCGGTCGCCAGCAGGATGCGGCGGGCCTCAATGGTGGCGGCCTCGCCATTCCGGGTGTAGCAGACCCGCCCGCCGTCCTCGATCGCCCAGACGACGGCGCCACCCAGATGCGTGACGCCCGCCTCGCCGAGGTCCTGAACCAGCGCGAGGCCATCGGCATAATCCTGTCCCAGAATGGAGCCGCGCAATGGCGCCACCCGTTCCACGTCGCGATAGATCTGCCCGCCCGGCGCTGCCTGCTCATCTGGCACCATGACAGACAGGCCGCAACCGGCTGCCGTTGCCGCCGCTGCCATGCCGGCAGGCCCGGCGCCGATGATAACAAGGTCAGCTGTCTGCATCAGCCCGGACCTCCCTTGCCATCCGCACCTCCAGCCCTTCCGATGCCTCGGCCATGCAGGCCTGCCGCGTCACGCCACCGATCTCGACAAGGCAATCGAAGCAGGCGCCCATCATGCAGAAGGGCCCGCGCGGCGCGCCCGAGACGGGCGTGTGACGGAACGGCATGACGCCTGCCGCCAGCAGGCCGGCGGCAAGGTTGCCGGCGGCAATGCTCAGCGGCTCGCCCTGCCAGACGATGGTCACCCGGCCGGCAGCAGGGCCAACCTCACGAAACGGGGAAACGGTCTTCACTGAACACCTCAAGGTCGGGGGCGGTGGCAGCGCCTTCCAGCCAGTCCGGCAGGAAGCGGGCGTGGGCGGCCGCCAGCGTGATGCCGCTGTGGCAGGTCACCAGGTAGGCGCCGGGCATCTCGCGGCTTTGCTGGTAGATCGGCAGTCCGTCCGGCGACATCACCCGAAGTGCCCCCCAGCTGCGCACCAGTTGCGCCCTGCCGAGGATGGGGTAGGCGGCGACCGCATCTGCGGCAAGTCCGGCAAGCGCCTGCGAGGTGACGCTGTCATCATGGCCAACCTCTTCGTTGGTGGCGCCGATCTGGATGCCGCCTTCGTCCACCTGGCGGGCGATCAGCGACGGGCGGTTGATGAACTTCGGCATCTTCTCGGTAATCAGCACCTGGCCACGCTGCGGCCGCACCGGCGCCCTGAAGCCCATTTGCGGGCCGAGCTTCGCTGCGCCGAGGCCGGCAGCGAGCACGGTTTTCGCCGCCTCGACCGTGGTGCCGTCGCTGCAGGTGATGCGGAAACTGCCGTTCCTTGTGATCGACGTCACCTGCTTGCCGTTGAGCACGCGCCCGCCCAGCCGGCGCACATCGCCAGCCAGCGCCTTCAGCAGCTTGAGCGGATTGGCGTGACCGTCCTGGTGATGCAGGATGGCGCCAACGATCTTAGGGCCAATTTCCGGCTCTTCCTTGCGCAGCGCATTGTGCCCCAGCACCTCGAAAGGATAGTCGCCATCCAGTTGCGTTTTCAGCCGTTCGTAACCGGCAACCGTTTCGGCAAGCGCCTCTTCGGAGAAATGCAGGTCGTATCCGCCGCGCTGTTCAAGGCCGAGATCGTGCCCCGTATTGCCGGAAAGCTCATCGGCAAAATCGCGCCATGCGGCTGCGGAGGCCTGCGACCAGCGGGCATAGCGCGGTTGCTCGATGCCCTTCGACTGCACCCACACCAGCCCGAAATTGCCGCGGCTGGCCCGGAAGCTGCCGTCCTCGCCATCGATCACCGTGACCGTCAGGCCCCGCTTGAGCAGGCCCCAGGCGATGGACAGCCCGACGACTCCTCCCCCGATGATGGCGTAATCGGAATTCAACGGTTTTGTCTCCTGTTCTGTTGGCTCGTGTAGCATACCTCCCGCGCCACCGCACACCGTTCAGGCAGACGCACGCGATCAGGGCAGAAAATGCCGCCAGACCGGCAAATCATAAGTCAGGCCTTGTCATTCATCGATATTATCGATTTCATCTATCTGTCACACAAAGCAACGATGTATCCGGTCCGCAGGAACCTCGCCGTTCACAAACGATGTGCAGTCGCGGCGAGAGCCTTGAAAACCGTGTGCAGGCAAAGGGAGACGTCGAAAATGAAGAAGCTTGTAGGGAGTCTGTTGGCCGGTGTAGCAGCCGGTATTATTTCCATCGGCACCGCAATGTCCGCGGAGCTGACCGTCTACACCGCCATTGAGGCAGAAGACCTGAAGAAGTACGCTGAAGCGTTCAACGCCGATCACCCGGACATCACCATCAACTGGGTGCGTGACTCCACCGGCGTGGTGACGGCCAAGTTGCTGGCCGAGAAGAACAACCCGCAGGCCGACGTGATCTGGGGCCTGGCGGCAACCTCGCTGCTGCTGCTCAAGACCGAAGGCATGCTTGAGCCGTATGCGCCGAAGGGCGTCGAACTGCTCGACCCGAAGTTTGTCGACAAGTCCAATCCGCCGGCCTGGGTCGGCATGGACGCCTGGGTGGCGTCGATCTGCTTCAACACCGTCGAAGCCGCGAAGCTGAACATTCCGGCCCCCACCTCGTGGAAGGACCTCACCAAGCCCGAATACAAGGGCCACGTGGTGATGCCGAACCCGAACTCCTCGGGCACCGGCTTCCTCGACGTGTCGAGCTGGCTGCAGATGTTCGGCGAGGAAGAAGGCTGGAAGTACATGGACGGGCTGCATGAGAACATCGCGGCCTATACCCACTCCGGCTCCAAGCCGTGCAAGATGGCAGGCGCAGGCGAGACCATCGTCGGCGTGTCGTTTGCCTTCCGCGGCGCCAAGGAGAAAGCCGCTGGTGCGCCGATCGACATCATCGTGCCGGAAGAGGGCGTGGGCTGGGACATGGAAGCCACCGCAATCGTGGCCGGCACTGACAACCTGGACGCCGCCAAGACGCTGGTTGACTGGTCGATCAGCAAGAAGGCCAACGAGATGTACAACGAGGGTTACGCAGTGGTCGCCATGCCCGGCGTCGCCAAGCCGGTTGAGCATTTCCCTGCCAACCTGCTGGAAAAGATGATCGACAACGACTTCGAGTTTGCGGCCAACAACCGCAAGACCATTCTCGAAGAGTGGCAGAAGCGCTACGACTCCAAGTCTGAACCGAAGGGCTGAGGCCTTTCGAACGAATGCGGGTGCCGGCGTACTGCCCGGCACCCGTTTTCACATCTGACCGCCGCCAGCCTTGAGCTTGGCGGCTGTGGTTAACTGGCAAGAGGGGTGGCATGGGCAATCCGGCAGACGGCGGCGGTTATCTGAGCGTGCGGAATCTCTACAAGGCGTTCGGGGATTTCTATGCGCTGAAGGATATTTCCCTGGATATCGGCCGTGGCGAGTTCGTGTGCTTTCTCGGGCCTTCAGGCTGTGGCAAGACCACCTTGCTGCGGGCCATTGCCGGGCTGGACCTGCAGACGTCCGGCACCATCCGCCAGGATGGCCGCGACATTTCGGTGCTGCCGGCATCGGAGCGCGACTTCGGCATCGTGTTCCAGTCATACGCCCTGTTCCCCAACCTGACGGTTGAAAGAAACATCGCCTTCGGCCTCGAGAACATCGGCATGGCGCGCGAGGCGATCAACGCCCGCGTGAGCGAACTGCTCGACCTGATCGGGCTGCCGGAGCAGGCGAAGAAATATCCTGCCCAGCTTTCTGGCGGACAGCAGCAGCGCGTGGCGCTTGCACGCGCCATCGCCATGTCGCCCGGGCTGCTGCTGCTGGACGAGCCACTGTCGGCGCTCGATGCCAAGGTGCGGGTCCACCTGCGCCACGAGGTAAAGGACCTGCAGCGCAAGCTGGGCGTGACCACCATCATGGTCACCCACGACCAGGAAGAAGCCCTTGCCATGGCCGATCGCATCGTGGTGATGAACCACGGCGTCATCGAGCAGGTTGGCGAACCGACCGAGGTCTACCGCGAGCCGGACACGCTGTTCGTCGCCGACTTCATCGGTGAGATGAACAAGCTGCCCGGAGAGGCAGCCGGCAAGGATACCTGCAAGCTCGGCAAGCTGACGCTGAAGTGCCGCGAGCACGGGCTGGAAAAGGGCGCAAAGGCGATCATTGCCCTCAGACCGGAAGACGTGATCCCCCATGAAAAACCCGCTGGCAGCAAGGCTGCCCCAACCGGCAACAGCGTGCCGGTGACCATCGGCGACATGGAGTTCCTCGGTTCCTTCTGGCGTTCGACCCTGACGGGTGGAGCGCTTGGCAGTATCGAATTGACGGCGCAGTTCTCCATCAACGCAGTCCGGCGGCTGTCCTTGAAGGCTGGCAAGGACATTCTGGTCGAGCTGCCGGCAGACCGGCTGCGCGCCTTTCCCGGCCATGGCGGCGGCGGGGCATAGAAGATGAGCATGAGCGCACAGGCACAGCCGCTTCCCGCCGGTCCGAAGCTGAAGGCAAAGATGTCGCGCGACGACTGGGTGATGCGCGGTTACATGATCGCCATCGGCATCTACCTGATCGTGGCGCTGGCCTTGCCGCTCTATGCCATGCTGTCAAAGGCATTCGAAACCAGCCGCTTTGACCTTGCCCAATTCCAGGTCCAGGTGAGCGACGAGGCGGGCAATTTCAACGCGGATCCCGTGCGTCTGGACGAGCTCAACGCGAGGCTGGGCAAGCTTTCGGCTGACGACCTGGCCACCAGCTCCGACGGCCGGCTCGACCTGACCCAGTTCTTTCCCGATTACAGTTTCCGTTCGCCGGTCAAGTACCGGCTCATTCCTGATGGCCCCAGCGCAGTCTACGTCGTCGGTTCCGAACGCTTTACCGGGCCGGAGCCGCAGGTGTTCGATTCCGACACCTTCCGGCGCGTAGTGATCCGGCCGGTGCAGGACTATGGCCTTGCCAACTTCGGTACCTACTTCTCGACGCCCGCCCTGTTTCAGTCGATCCAGAATTCGCTGCTGATTGCGGCAATCTCGACCGTTATCACCGTAACGCTGGCCTTCGGTTTCGCCTATGCCCTGTGCCGCAGCTGCATGCCGTTCAAGAGCGTGTTCAGGGTCATCGCCATGGCGCCCATCCTGGTGCCGTCGCTGCTGCCGGGCATTGCGCTGGTCTACCTGTTTGGCAATCAGGGTTTCCTGAAGGAATTCCTGATGGGCGAGTCGATCTACGGCCCCATTGGCATCGTGATCGGGTCGGTATTCTTCACCTTCCCCCATGCGATGATCATCATCCTGATCGCGCTGTCGATTTCCGATGCCCGGCTGTACGAGGCGGCTACTGCCTTGCGCGCCAGCAAATGGCGCACCTTCTGGACCGTCACCATTCCCGGCGCCCGCTATGGCCTGATTTCGGCGACATTCGTGGTGTTCAACCTGGTGATCACCGACTTCGGCCTGCCCAAGGTCATCGGCGGCCAGTACAACATGCTGGCGGTGGACATCTACAAGCAGGTGATCGGTCAGCAGAACTTCCAGATGGGCGCCGTGGTGTCGGTCGTGCTGCTGATGCCGGCGCTCGTCGCCTACATCGTCGACCGCCAGGTGCAGAAGAAGCAGGTGGCGCTACTGTCGGCGCGCTCGGTGGTTTACCAGCCCAGGCCGTCGGCGCGGTTCGACTGGCTGTGCCTTGGGTACTGCGCCCTCGTAGCGCTTTTCATCATCACCATGCTGGGGGTTTGCCAATTTGCGGCATTGGTGAAGTTCTGGCCGTATGACCTGTCATTCAGCCTGAAGAACTACGATTTCGACCGCATGGATGGCGGCGGCTGGGCAGCCTACCGCAACTCCATCGAGATGGCGCTGCTGACAGCCTTCATCGGCACCGCGATCATCTTCACCGGCGCCTACATGGTGGAGAAGTCGCGCGGCTTCCAGGCAGGCCGGTCACTGTTCCAGTTTCTCGCCATGCTGCCGATGGCCATTCCCGGCATGGTGCTGGGACTTGCCTACATCTTCTTCTTCAACAACCCCGACAACCCGCTGCATTTCATCTATGGCACCATGGCCATCCTGGTGATCAGCACCATTACCCACTTCTACACCGTGTCGCACCTGACGGCGGTGACGGCGCTGAAACAGATCGACGGCGAGTTCGAGTCCGTTGCGGCCTCGCTCAAGCAACCGTTCTGGCGGCTGTTTGGCCGGGTCACGGTGCCGGTGTGTCTGCCGGCCATCCTCGACATTGCCATCTACATGTTCGTCAACGCCATGACCACCGTATCTGCGGTGGTGTTCCTTTACTCCACCAGCACTGCGCTGGCGTCGGTGGCGGTGCTGAACATGGACGACGCCGGCGACATCGCACCCGCCGCCGCCATGGGCATGATGATCTTCTACACCAATGTCGCGGCGCGGCTGCTGCATGCGGGCCTGTCACGTTATGTGTTGACCCGCACGCAAGGCTGGCGGTCGCGCTAGGTTGACTCAGGCCTCGCGTTGCCGCGGGCGATCGCCATGAAGGACCGGATGACCTTGCTGTGACGGCGCTCGCGCAGGCAGATGATCGCCTCGTGCATCGTCAGTTCAGTGTCTTGCAGTTCCAGCGCCACCAGCCTGTCGTCATTGCCGAATTCTGCCCTCGACACGAAACCCACACCGCCCCCGGCGGCGACGATCTCCTGAACGGCCTCGCGTCCTTCGGCCTCTATGCTGGTGCTGATGCTCAACTTGCGCCGCGCCAGTTCCTCTTCAAGCAGCGCCCGGGTGTGTGAGCCGCTTTCGCGCAGTACCACCGGCTGTTCACAAACCTGTTTCAGCGTCACCGATGTTTTCCTTGCCAGCGGGCTGGAAGACGCCACGAAGGCGATGACCGGCGAACTGTCGAGGCGCACCACCTCGAACTCACGGCTGTCGGGCACCTCCCCGATCACACCGATATCCGCCTCGTAACTGGCCAGCCGTTCGAGCACGGTAGCGGTGTTTCCGCTGCGCACCGACACCGAAATGCCGGGATGGGTCCGCCGGAACAGCGTCAGCAGATGCAGGATGTGGTGGGCAGAGTCCGCCACGATGTTCAGCTTGCCGGTGCGCAGCGTCTGCGCTTCGGAAAGGTATTCCAGCGCACGCGCTTCAATCTCGAACAACCGGTTGGTGATCTCCAGCAGGTCGCGGCCAGCCTGTGTCATCCGGATCTGCTTCTTCTGCCGGTCGAACAGCCTGATGTCATATTCCGCCTCCAGTTTGCGCACCTGGTCCGAAATGGCGGGCTGGGTAAGGCCCAGCGCCTCGGCCGCGCGCGAAAAACCGCCATGAATGGCCACGTGATGAAAAGCTCTCAGCTGTACGAAACGCAAGAACCGGCCCCTTCGGTTGATCGATGCTCCTGATGGTTGGATAAAAACTATCGTTTTGATCTATGCTTGGCAAATGTCGAGACTCGATACGAACCGGCTTCACGGTCAGCGGGCGCTGCAGCGCCATGTGCGCTGGCCTGCACGCCGCCTGCTGGCGTTTTTGTAACCATGGAACTTACGATTTTTCTGATCAATCTGGCCGGTGCAGTGCTGTTGCTGCTGTACTCGACGCGGATGGTGCGCACCGGCGTTGAACGTGCGCTGGGGGCAAACCTGCGCAACGTGTTCATGCTGACCCGGCGCAGCACCGTGCTCAATGTGCTGGCGGGTACGATGTCCGCTGCCATGCTGCAGAGCTCCACAGCCGTTGTCCTGCTGGTGTCCGGATTTACGGCGGCGGGGGTCATGGGCGTTACCGGTTCCCTAGCCATGGTGCTGGGCGCCGACCTGGGCACGGCGCTAGCTGTCAAGTTCCTCTCTCTCGACCTGTCCTGGCTCATCCCGGTTCTGCTGGTGGCGGGAGGCGTGCTGTTCCTGAAGTTCGAGGCACGCACGGCAAGGCAGGTGGGCCGTATACTGCTGGGCATTGCGTTCATCCTGATCTCGCTGCGCATGATCGGGGAAGCAACCGGGCCGCTGCGCGAAAGCAGGGGACTCATGGCGGCCGTTGACTACCTGGCAACGGACCCGGTGACCGCCTTCATCTGCGGTGCCGTGATCACCTTCGCCTTCCACTCGAGCGTGGCGGCGGTGCTGATGTTCGCAACGTTCTGCGCCCAGGGCGTGCTGCCGCTCGAAGCCGGGCTGCCGCTGGTCCTCGGCGCCAATGCGGGCGGCGGGCTGATTGGCCTGTGGCTGACCCGCAACCTGCATGTCAAGGCGCGGCGCGTCGCCCTCGGCAACATGGTAATCCGGCTGGCCGGTTCGCTGGCCGCCTTGCTCGTGGTGTTGAAACTTGGCTTGTTCTGGGAGCTGCCGGGGGCAACGCCGGCGCGGCAACTGGTGTATTTCCACCTGCTGTTCAACGCCGCGCTGGTGATCATCTGGTTACCGCTGGTGGTGCCGCTGGCCTCGCTCACCAAGCGGCTGCTGCCGGACACAGCCGCCCCCGCATCGCTGTCGCGCCGTGTGCCCGCGCTAGATCGAAGCGTGCTCGGATCTCCCGCGCTCGCGCTCGCCAGCGCAACGCGCGAACTCCTGCACATGGGCGAGCAGGTGGAGGCCATGCTGGCCCCGGTGATGACCTATTTCGTTTCCGAAGGAGAAGTGCCGGCGGAACGGATTGTGGAAATGGAACAGGAAGTCGATGCCGCCCAGACCGGTATCAAGCTGTACCTTGCCGAGTTGAACCAGGGTTCGCTGAGCCCGGAACAGGCCGGCCGGTCGATGGAACTGGCCAGTGTCGCCATCGGCCTCGAGCGCATTGGCGACATCATCACCAAGGACCTGATGCGCCTGGCGGCACAGACCCGTGACCGGCAATTGTCGTTCTCGCAGGAAGGCTGGCACGAACTGACGGCAATGCATGCCCGGGTTCTGGCGAACATGCAGCTGGCGCTCAACGTGCTGGTGGCCGACGATCTCGATTCTGCCGCGCAACTGGTGAAGGAGAAGGAGCAGATCCGGCGCATGGAACAGGAAAGCCATGACCGGCACCTGGCGCGGCTGGCGCAGTCTTCCGCCCAGAGTATCGCCACCAGCAACATTCACCTGGATGTTCTGCGGGCGCTCAAGGACATCAATTCCCGGCTGGTCTACTTCGCTTACCCGCCGCTGAAGAAGCACGGCATGCTGCGCGACAGCCGGTTGGAGAAGGCGTCGTAAGATTGTCAGGAAAACTTATTATTGGATCATCATTATCGATTTTTCAAATGATTATCCGCTGCCTAAATTCGCGCAATTCAGGGCCATTTGTCATGGCATTCAAAGGGATTTCCAATGACCGTCAATCCTGACTTTTCCGCCGGGCAACCGCTTGAGGCGCCGCGTCTGGGCGAGCCTTACCTGCTGACGCCTGGACCCCTCACGACCGCCTATTCGGTCAAGGAGCAGATGCTGCGCGACTGGGGCTCGTGGGACGGCGACTTCCGCGCGATGACGGCTTCGCTGCGGGCGGACCTGCTGGCGATGCTGGGGTCTGCGGGCGGCGAGTATGAGTGCGTGCCCATGCAGGGCAGTGGCACCTTCGTCGTGGAAGCCATGCTCGGGTCGCTGATCCCGCGCGACGGCAAGGTGCTGGTGCTGATGAACGGCGCCTATGGCCAGCGCATCGCCAGGACGCTCGACTATATCGGCCGTGCCCACACGGACATCGACAAGGGCGACTACTTGCCGCCGCGCGCCGATGAAGTAACCGCGGCGCTGGCAGCCGATCCGGCCATCACCCACGTGGTGCTGGTGCATTGCGAGACTTCGTCGGGCATCCTCAACCCGGTGGAGGAAATCTCCCGCGCCACCTACGCGGCCGGGCGCAAGCTGCTGATCGACTCGATGAGCGCCTTTGGTGCCGTAGATATAGATCCTGCCAAGGTGCGCTTTGAGGCCATCGTCTCCTCTGCCAACAAGTGCATCGAGGGCGTGCCCGGTTTCGGCTTCATCCTGGCGCGCAGGAGCGAACTGGAAGCGTCGAAGGGCAATGCCCATTCGCTGAGCCTCGACCTGCATGACCAGTGGGCCTACATGGAAAAGACCGGCCAGTGGCGCTTCACCCCGCCAACCCACGTGGTCGCCGCTTTCATCGAAGCGCTGAGGCTGCACAAGGCAGAAGGCGGCGTGACGGGGCGGGGCGAGCGCTATGCCCGCAACCGCGATGTACTGGTGGACGGTATGCGCGCGCTCGGATTGGAGACGCTGCTGCGCGACCGCTGGCTGTCGCCCATCATCGTCACGTTCTTCAATCCGGCCGATCCGAACTTCGAGTTCAACCGGTTCTACGACCTGATGAAGTCACGCGGTTTCATCATCTATCCCGGCAAGCTGACCGTGGTGGACAGCTTCCGCGTCGGCTGCATCGGTCGCATGGACCACCACGTCATGGCACGCGTCGTTGACGCAGCGCGCGCGTGCCTGCAAGAGATGGGCGTGACCAGCGCCGCGCCGCCACAATCCGCCCTGAACGAGCGCGAGAACCTCGCCGCCTGACATACGAAGGAAAGTTTCCCGCCCATGAACGACATGACCCCTGTAAGCGTGACGGTGAACGGCCGCCACTATGCCGGCCCGAAGGTGTGCGCCATTGCGATCTGCCTGGACGGCTGCGAGCCGGCCTATCTGGATGCC
>JAZBOA010000460.1:0-5327 GCA_036350935.1 Anderseniella sp.
CCCTTTGTAACGCCTGCCTGCCTGCACAGGTCATCCACGGACGTCGCCGCAAATCCCCTTTGCCGCACCAGGGCCATTGTGGCCTCCATCAGTTTGTCTCTCGCCGTCCCTCTCATTACAGGCAACATACCAACCGGTTGGTATGTGTCAATGGAAACAATTTGACGCCTGACTCGATCTCTTCAAGTCAGGCGTCAGCAATTTGGAAACGTTCAGGTTTCGACAGCCGCATTGACGAGGCAGTTTACTCGAACGACACGATCTCGAACCGGTCGAAATGCACGATGGTAGAGTCCTTGCGGCCATAATTGGCCCCCCACGTACCGCCATAAAGTGCCGCGCGCCCCTTCGGCTTCAGCACCAGCAGCTCGTCGGTCCGCAACATCGAGGGCGTGTCCGCATTGGGGTGCCAGCCATTAAGGTCGAGCCGTGCCGCCACCTTGCGCCCGCGCCGCTCCAGCGTCAGCCGGCCGCCCTGCTTCTCGACATTGGCATATACCTGCTCCATGTCGAACTTCTTCGGGCAACAAGCACCCGTGGCCACCCGCGTGCGGGCATTCGACTTCTTGCCATCCACGACTGCCACGACCTCTAGAAACAGCTGGTTGTTCGAGGTGCCATCCCGGTACAGCCGCGCCGTCACCACGTCCTTCTGGCTGTCGTAAATGGCAACTTCGGCAATCGCCTTCGCGGCTTGGCCCATCTCGGCGGTGAAGTCGGCGGCAATGTCGAAGTCGCCTCCCGGCAGTTCACCATTCCACGCAAAGATGTTGTTGGGTTGCTTGCCGCTTATCAGGTAGCCGAGTTCTGCCGTCGCCGTGGTCAGCTTGCCGTCCTCGACCAGGTGCACCGTATCATCCGGGTTGATCACCTCCCAGGCTTCAGCCAGGCCTTTGCCGTCGAAATCGTCGGAGGCGACAACAGTGCCGGCCGGGGCCGCCGGTTGCGACACCACCTGCACCAGCGCCGCCGCCAGCTGGTCCGCATCGGCCGCCGCCAGGTATTGCCCGCCGGTCTGCTCGGCGAGACAGGCCGCACCAGCCCTCTCGCCGCCCTCGTAGCCGAAGCCGATCACGTGGGCGGTGAAGTCGATGCCTTCGCGTTCCAGTTCTGCGGCCAGCGCGCAAGGATCGCCCTTGCACGATTCCTCGCCGTCGGTCACCAGCACCACCGTTGCCGGCAACTCGTCATACTGCGCCACCTTTGCCGCCATGCGCACCGCATCGGCGATTGGCGTTTCGCCCAGCGGGCGCATCGCCTTTACCGCCGCCGCGATTGCCGGCGCCGAACCCTGGCGGGGCTCTGCAATCACTTCGATGTCCGAGCAGTCCTTGCCCTTGCGGTGGCCATAGGCCACCAGCCCGATCTCGGTGTCTGGCGAGACGCCGTCCAGCACCTGCGACATGGCTTGTTTGGCGGCGTCCATGCGGCTGACCGGGCCAGCCGCCTTCCGCATCGAACCGGATGAGTCGAACACGAGCATGATCTTCTGTTGCGGCGAGGCCAGTGCGGGCGCCGCAGGGGCGAGCAGGCCGGCCATCGCCAGCAGGCACGCAGCCGTGGTGTATCTGGGGTTCATCAGTTGTCTCCAGTGCAAAATGTTCTTGGGTACTTTTTGAGTTCAGCCGAAGGCAGGACGGTGCGCCTGACGGGCAGGCGCATCACCTCCACAGGCGGGTGCGGCCCTGGTGCTTACCAGCCGCTCTTCACGTAGGCGTCGCCCACGCCGCGGCGGCGGAACTCGCCGCGCCAGTAGTTGGCCTCGTCACGGATGTAGGGGCCCTGCACGGCGCACCACCAGCCGGCGCGGAAGTTCGGATAGTCGTCGGTGCGCACCACTTCCGCGCCCAGCTTGCGGGCGCGGCTGCTGGCCGCCGAGCGCGACTTGAAGCAGCCGCCAATAGCGAAAAACTGCCCGGAAATGCCCTCGGAAGCCCGCGCGGGGGTGCTTGTGGTGAGCGTTGCGCCTGCCATCAGGGCGAACGCGGCGGCGGCGGGAATGAAAGTCCTGATCATCTGTTGTCTCCGTCGTGTTGCGGGCAAAACCAGCCTTTGCGTCAACTAGCTTGCCTGAATATGCGTTGAATGCAACTTCAACTTAGACGTGCCGTCGTTGCCACGACGTGACAATCGTCACAAGACGGTCGAGCCCGTCGGTCAGCGCCGCCGGTCCGGGCTGCAGGATCAAGGGCGACTTGATTTCGTGCAGCTGGCCGTTGCGCACTGCCGGTATCGCCTGCCACCCGGGCCGCGCCGAAACCTTTTCAGGCACGAATTTCTTGCCGCACCACGACCCGATGATAATGTCGGGATTCGCCTCAATTACCTCGCCGGGCTGGATGATGCGGTCCTTCGCCGCCTGCTGGTGGCGCAGTTGCGCGAAGCAGTCCTCCCCGCCCGCCACCTCGATGAGCTCGGACACCCAGCCGATGCCGGTGATCATCGGCTCGTCCCACTCCTCGAAGTACACCCGTGGCCGCACGTCCGGCGCCGACGCCTTGAGAGCCGCGATGGTCTCGCGCCAGCCGCTCACCAGCCCTTGCGCCTCCTCGCGCGCATCCACCAGCGCGCCCAGCGTCAGCACCATGTCGAAGATGCCCTAAAGGTCACGCTGGTTGAAGCAGTGTACCGCAATGCCATGCCGGATCAGGTCGGCAGCGATGTCCGCCTGCAGGTCGGAGAACGCCAGCACCAGGTCCGGTTTCAGCGCCAGGATCTTCTCGGTGTTGGCAGAGGTGAACGCCGCCACCCGCGGCTTCTCCTTGCGCACTCGCGCAGGCCGCACCGCATAGCCGGTTACCCCCGCAATGAGGTGCTCGCGCCCCATCAGGTACAGCGCCTCCACCGTCTCCTCGGTCAGGCACACGATGCGCTCGGGCGGATAGGCCAAGTCGTTCTTCCCTTGTCGCGAAATTTGTCCGGAAACCAGTTGCCACTTTCCGGATTGCGCTCAGTAGTATCCCTCGGAAGGCCCCTTGTATTCCATCAGCGTGTTGCCGCCGTCCGCCACGATCAGCTGACCCGTCACGAAGCTCGCCTCCTCGCTGGCCAGGAACACCGCAACGTGGCCGATCTCGGCCGCCGTGCCGGGCCGGCCGATGGGCGCCTGCTGTCCGGCGAAGATTTCCTCCGGGCTCGACGACGGCGTCTCGATCCACCCCGGCCCGATGCCGTTCACCGTGATGTTGTATTCCGCCAGTTCGATGGCCTGCGCCCGCGTCATGCCCATGATGCCCGCCTTGGCGGCGGAATAGATCGTTCCCTTGGGGTTCGACACCAGCGGCCCCGTCACCGAACTCATGTTGACGATGCGGCCATAGCGCCGCTGCATCATCCCCGGCACCACGGCGCGCGTCACCTTGAACACCGTGGTGATGTTGATGTCCATGCCGCGCCGCCACTGCTCGTCGGGTATCTCGTGCACCAGCCTCGACGGCTCGTCGTGGCCCGTCTGCACCATGCCGGCATTGTTGACCACGATGTCGATGGGCCCCAGCGCCGTTTCCACCGCCTGCACCAGCGCGTCCACCTGATCCGTCTCGACCAGGTCCGCCACGTGCGCGAACGCGCCCTCGCCCAGTTCCTTGGCGCGCTCGTGGATGCGCGGCGTGGTCGACGTCACCGCCACCTTCGCGCCCGCCGCCTTGAGTAGCCGCGCGCACGCAAACCCGATGCCGCCCGCGCTGCCCGCTCCCGTCACCAGTGCTACCCTGCCTTGCACGCCTGCCATGATTGCCTCCTCACAAGCCCTTGAATTGCCAATGTCAGCTGATCATGTTGCTATCAGCACAACAGTCAACCCGGAGTCCGCCTGTCCCATGAACCGTTTCGCCCTCGCCCTTGCCGCGTTCATCGCCGCGACGCCCGCTGCCGCCCTGGCCAGCGAACTGTCGTTTGACGTGAAGAAGACCGCGAGCTGCGGCTGCTGCCAGCACTGGATCGACTACATCAAGGCCGCCGGCCACAAGGTCGAGGCGTCGAACATGGACATGGGCTCGCTCACCCAGCACAAGACGAAGCTCGGCATCACCCCGCAATACGCATCCTGCCACACCGCCACGGTTGATGGCTACGTCATCGAGGGCCACGTGCCGGTCGAGGACATCGTGCGCCTGCTTGAGGAAAAGCCCGACGCGGTAGGCCTCAGCGCGCCCGGCATGCCGGCCGGTTCGCCGGGCATGGAAATGGGCGGCACCTACCGCGAGGCCTACGACGTGGTGCTGGTCATGAAGGACGGCACCTCGAAGGTCTGGACCTCCTACGAAGCCCGGGATTGACCCATCTTCTGACCTGTCATCCCGGACCGCGCACGCGCCAGCGTGTCGCGTGATCCGGGACCCAGCGCAAGGACTCGTCCGCAGGACGCATTATGCGCGGCCAGCGCCCGTGGGTCCCCCGGTCAAGCCGGGGGATGACAACTATGGTTGCCCGTCCCCCCAACCTACCCCCTGAACACCAGCGCAGCCCCGCAAGATCAACCCGGGCGAGAGCAAGCGAGCCCGCAAAAGTTGATCGCAAGAAAAAGCGGGCGGCCCCAACCTACCCCCTGAACACCAGCGCCGCGCCACCCGCAATCAGCGCAAAGCCCGCCAGCGTGTTCCAGGTGATCGCCTCCTTCAGGTACACCACCGAGAACACGCAGAACACGATCAGCGTGATCACCTCCTGCATCGTCTTCAGCTGCGCCGCCGTATAGACCTGGTGGCCGATGCGGTTGGCCGGCACCGCCAGGCAGTACTCGACGAAGGCAATGCCCCAGCTCGCCACGATGACGATCAGCAGCGGCGTCGACTTGAACTTCAGGTGGCCATACCACGCCAGCGTCATGAACACGTTGGAGGCAATCAGCAGCACGATCGGCCACAGGTGGGCCGGTGAAAGGTAGGGCATGGCAGGGCTCCGGAAGGCGGTTGGACGCTGGCGCTCATGCTCCCGAAATGGCGCGCCGTCAACGCCCCCTCACTCCCCCGTCAGCCACTGCACCTTCCAGGCCGGTTCGCCCTGCCGCAGCCGCTGAGCCAGCGCCGGCGCCAGCACGGGAAGCTCATCCGCCAGCGGCCACGGCGGGTTGACGATGATCAGGCCCGACCCCGCCAGCCCGCCATTGATGGTCACCGGCCGCACCAGCAGTTCCACAACCAGCATCCGCGCCATGCCGGCCCCGGCGGCTGCCGCAACCAGCCGGTCGGACAGCCCGTCCCCCGTCACCGGGTACCACAGCATGAAGCAGCCGGTGGCGAACCGCTTGTAGCCCTGGCGCAGCATGGTGAGCGCGCGGTCCGCATCGTCGCCGCGTTCATAGGGCGGGTCGATCAGCACCAGCCCGC
>JAZBOA010000461.1:0-6844 GCA_036350935.1 Anderseniella sp.
CGGCACCAGGTAGTAGATCGCGCCGAACGAGATCATCCCAACCCAGCCAAGTGCGCCGGAGTGTACATGGCCGATCGTCCAGTCGGTGTAGTGCGACAGCGAGTTGACCGACTTGATGGACATCATCGGACCTTCGAAGGTCGACATGCCGTAGAAGGCCAGCGCCAGTACCATCATCCGCAGGATCGGGTCTGTGCGCAGCTTGTCCCATGCGCCTGACAGCGTCATCAGGCCGTTGATCATGCCACCCCACGACGGCATCCAGAGCATTATCGAGAACACCATGCCCAGCGTCTGCGCCCAGTCGGGCAGGGCAGTGTAGTGCAGGTGGTGCGGACCGGCCCAGATGTAAAGGAAGATCAGCGACCAGAAGTGGACAATCGACAGCCGGTACGAATAGACCGGGCGATTGGCCTGTTTGGGCACGAAGTAATACATCATGCCGAGGAAGCCAGCGGTCAGGAAGAAGCCCACCGCGTTGTGGCCGTACCACCATTGGGTCAGTGCGTCCTGTACGCCGGCGAACGCCGAGTAGCTCTTGGAGCCCAGGAACGACACCGGTATGGCCAGGTTGTTGACCACGTGCAGCAAGGCTATGGTGATGATGAAGGCGAGGTAGAACCAGTTGGCCACATAGATGTGCGGCTCCTTGCGCCTGACCAGCGTGCCGACGAAGACCGCCAGATAGGCAACCCACACCACCGTAAGCCAGATGTCCACATACCACTCGGGCTCGGCGTATTCGCGGCTCTGCGTGATGCCGAGTACATAGCCGGTTGCCGCCAGCACGATGAACAGCTGGTAGCCCCAGAACACGAACCAGGACAGGTTGCCGCCCCACAACCTGGCGCGGCAGGTGCGCTGGACCACGTAGAAGCTGGTTGCCAGCAGTGCATTGCCCCCAAATGCAAAGATCACCGCCGAGGCGTGCAGTGGACGCAGTCTGCCGAAGTTCAGGTAAGGTTCTACGTTGAACTGCGGGTATGCCATCTGCAGCGCGATGATCACGCCGACCAGAAAGCCGACAATGCCCCATAATGTCGTGGCGATGACGCCGTACTTGATGACCTCATCCATGTAGCCGGATGTGTCTTCCGCCGCGCCGGGATGGCCCGCTGCGGCAAACTTCATGTTGCGCAGCAGCACGATCGAGCCGCCCACCAGCGTGGCGAACAGGATCCAGGCATGCATCTCGAACTGCGGGTCCTTGGCAAATGCCGCGCCCAGCAGTGCCAGGACGGATGCAACCAGCATCGCGGCGAGCTCGTAACCGTATTTCATTGTCAGGTGCCCCAATGTTTGCGCCCGATTCTCATGGCGGGCGTGTACCAGCCTCGAAAGTGCGCCTGCGGGTGCGCTGCAACATTGATCTGCGTCAAGGCAGCCTGACACCGGGACGGGTACATAATGCCGCATCGTCAATGTGGTGGCGGCGGCGGCTGGACCTCGCTTTCCGGGCTTGTGGGATCCCAAGACAATGAATGTACATCTCCGGGAATTGGACTTGGCCGAGAGTGAACGCCTTGAGCGATGCGTCGTCATGTTCAGGGCCAACCATGATCTCAAGCTGGCGCTGTGCGATGCGCTGGAAACCGTGGCTGACGGATTGCCCGACCAGTTCGATCTCCAGACCTGCATGACCCTTTCACGCTGTATCCTGCCTACGATCAGGAAGGCGCATCTGCTTGAAGAGGAAGAACTCTTTCCGCTCCTGCTGCGGCTGACCGAACAGGCGCCAGCACTCTCGGCAAGCATAGAACGGTTGCGCAGGGAACACTGCGAGGACGAAGACTATGCCGAGGAGATCACCGGCCTGCTGGTGGAATTCTCGAACCATGGGGTGGCAGCCAATGCCGAGACCGCAGGGTACATGCTGCGCGGTTTCTTCTCGGGGCTGAGGCGCCACGTGGCCTTCGAGCGTGAATGCCTGCTGGCGCTGGCCGATTCGGCATGCAGGCAGGGCAAGTCCTGCTGACGGTGCCAAACCGCCGTATCAGTTGCCGTCTGCGAGGTTCTTCAGCCGCGGCATGTCCAGCACGGTTATTTCGAGATTGCGCTGAATATCGATCAGCTTTTCCTTGCGCAGCCGGGTCATCTGACGGCTGACCGTCTCAATGGTCAGGCCAAGAAAATCAGCGATATCGGCCCGTTTCAGCGGCAATGTGAAGGAAATCAGGTTGCCGCCGGTATTCTGCAGGCGGCCCAGATTGCTGGCAAGCAGGACAAGAAAACTCGCCACCTTTTCCTGGGCAGTCTTGCGGCCAAGGGTGACCATCCAGCTGCGGGCATCGTCAAGCTGGGTCAGCGTCTGCTCCAGCAGGCGATGTTCGAAGTCGGGCTCCTGATGGAGCATCCGTTCGAACTCGGCCTTGGGAAACACGCAGATTTCCACGTCTGTTGCGGCCTCAACCGACACGGTGGAGTGCTCGGAAAACGGCTTGCCGATGAATTCGGGGGCGAATTGCAGGCCTACGATCTGCTGCCTGCCGTCCTTGAGTATCTTGGTCAGCTTGACCGCGCCCTCGACGATGTTGGCGTAGTCAACCACCTCGTCTTCCTCGAACACGATGGTGTCGCCATGCTGGATCTTGCGGCGGCGGGTGGACGCCGACAGCCGCAGTAACTCGGAAGTCTTGAGCGCTCGGCAAATGCCGTATGTGCGAGCATTGCACGTCCTGCAATTGGCAGGAACGGCAGCCTCGTTGTCGTTCGGCTTGGTGCTAGTTGCTGACATGGCCCTCGTCCAGTGCGATTGCTTTTGCTTTTTTGCAATCATTTTGACATCATACTATCAGCCTTCAATGCCGAAACAATGCTGAATCCGGAATGTTTCCGTTTAGTCAATCAACGGTGGCGGTGTGACGGAAGCAAAATCTTGCCCTGTGACACCTTTTCTTGCCGAACCGGCTTGCCCTCTTCGCTGGAGAGGGTATTGTGACCCAAATGTCTTGTTGATCGGGCATCTATCCGGGGGACTCCGAAGCTGATTTGGATGGAGGACGGAAGGTGACTTATGTCATTAGAAGCGCAGCCCGCGCCACGCTTGCAGCGGGAGCGGTGTTCGTTGTGGCTTTTGCCGGTGGCGGTGAAGCGCAGGCAAGCACCTGTGGACACAGCTGGGCGAAGCCGGGCAAGTACAAGATCTCCGGCAGTTTTCGCGGCAAGAATGAATCAACCAATGCGTTCTTGAGCAAGGACTGCCGCATTACCTTGCAGGTTCCCGGTGTGTTCACCGGCGGCAAGGTGACGAGGCGTGGCGATTGTCTCGAGTTCGCGTTCAAGGTCGAGGGCGAGAAGGGGGCTTTCAAGGCGCAATGGTGCGAGGACTATGGCCTGGTGCCCTGGCGCGGCGAGACGATACGGGCAGCGGTAACCCCCCAGTTCCATGTCGGCGTCGAGAAGAAAACCAACTTCTGATCCAAGGTAATATTTTAACTCCGAATCAGCTTTCGAAGCGGGTCTGGCCCCGGCGGTGCTCGTCGATTGGCAGATCCAGGTGGATCGGTTGATGGGCGCGCTGTGAACACGCATGGCGCGGGCACAGTCGGCAATTGATGCCGATTGGCGTGAACAGTTCCGGGTCGGCGAGCTGGTACTGGCCGGCGTAGACCAGTTGATCTGCGTGCTCGATGGAGCAGCCCAGCGTAACGGCCAGCCGGTGGTCCTGGCTCTGGTGGCCATGGGTAGGGCGGTCCACCGTGCGGTTGATGGTAAAATAACGCGTGCCGTCCGGCATTTCCACGAACTGCGGCAGGATGCGTCCGGGCATCCGGAAGCTGATGTGAATGTCCCAGCGCGGGCAGGCGCCGCCGTACTCGGCCAGGTGAATGGCTGTTGCGTTGAACCGCTTGGTGACGTTACCGGCCTTGTCGATGCGCAGGAAGAAGAACGGCACGCCCGTGTTCCCTTCGCGCTGCAACGTGGTCACGCGGTGGCAGGCCTGCTCGAAGGAGACCCCGAACCGGGCGGCAAGGTGGTCGAGATCGTAGCGCGAGGCGCGGGCTTCCGAGATGAACGCGTCATAGGGCATAAGCACGGCGGCAGCCAGGTAGTTGGCCAGTTCGACCCGGCAGCGGGCCTGTTCGCGCTGACCTTCAATTCCGTTGGCCGATATGATCGCGTCGATGGTTTCGCCAAACTCCAGCAGCCCGATCATGTGGGTCAGCTGGAATAGCCGGTTGGGATAATCGAGCGTTTCCGACAGCAGCACCTCACGGCTCTGGGCGTCATAGAAGCGCAAGGTGCCGGGCAGGTCCGAGACGGCGACCGTGCGCACGGTGATTCCCAGGCGGTTGCGCAGCCGCGTCTTCAGGTAGCCGTAAACTTCATCGGCCGCGACAGCTTCCCCGCCATAGAAGTTTTCCGCCGCGCTCTCGATGGCGGCGAAGTGGTTGCGGTTGCGGCGGAACAGGTCATGCACCACGGTTTCAGGCGTCGCCGCGATCATCGGTCCGTCACCCGAGCCGTCAGATGCGTCCCGCTCGGTCATGACCCGTTCGCTGAGCAGCCGGTAGCTGTCATACAAGTCAATGATGCTCTCTGCGAGAGTAGGGCAATGATCGAGCGCCGCGCGCATTTCCTGCAGGTCCGGCCGGGCATTGCCGAACACCGGATCCTGCAGCACGTTGCGCAGGTCTGCCAGCCGGTTGGTGCTGTCATCGGAGACGAGATCGCGCCAGTCGAGGCCATAAACCTCGGAAATCCGCATCAGCACCTGCACCGACACGCTGCGCTGGTTGTTTTCCAGCAAGTTCACATAGGACGTCGAAAGCCCCAGCGCCCGCGCCATGTCGGCCTGGGTGAGGTTGCGGGTCTTGCGCAACTGCCGCAATCGGGGGCCGAGAAAGGTCTTACCTGACTTCATGCTGCATTACCTTGTGTAATGGACTGTGTTTACAATATTACAAAAACGAATTTTGTAAAACACAGATTTTTCCCAGCAACCCGGAAAGGCTCGCAATGCACCACTGGCTGGTATAGCTCTCCATTCGGTGGAAGCGCATCCTCAACACAAGCGCTCACCCAATTGGAGGAAATGACATGAAAAACGGACAAACCCACCTGTTCATCCCGGGGCCGACCAATATCCCTGAGCGCGTGCGCCAGGCCATGAACGTGCCGATGCAGGACATGCGTGCGCCAGACTTCGGCGACCTGACCAAGCCGCTGTTTGCCGGCCTCAAGCGCGTCTACAAGACAACCGAAGGCCGCGTCTTCATGTTCCCGGGTTCGGGCACCGGTGCATGGGAAAGCGCTATCACCAACACTCTCAACGCCGGCGACAAGGTACTGATGTCGCGCTTCGGCCAGTTCAGCCACCTGTGGGTGGACATGGCAGAGCGCCTTGGCCTCAAGCCGCATGTATGTGAAGTCGAGTGGGGCCAGGGCGTTCCGGTCGAGGAATATGCCCGCGTGCTCGAAGCCGACAAGGCTCACGAGATCAAGGCCGTTTTCGTAACCCAGAACGAAACCGCAACCGGCGTGACCTCCGACGTGGCAGCCGTCCGCCGCGCGCTGGATGCCGCAAAGCACCCGGCATTCCTGTTCGTCGACGGCGTCAGCTCGATTGGCTCGATCGACTTCCGCATGGACGAGTGGGGCGTGGACCTGGCCGTCTCCGGTTCGCAGAAGGGCTTCATGCTGCCGGCCGGCCTGTCGTTCCTTGGTGTCAGCCAGAGGGCGCTGGAAGCAGCCAAGACGTCGACCATGGCGCGCTGCTACTTCTCCTTCGAGGACATGCTGAAGTTCAATGACGACGGCTACTTCCCCTACACCCCGCCGACCCAGCTGTTCCACGGCCTCAAGGCATCGCTGGCGCTGATCGAGGAAGAGGGGCTGGAGAACATCTTCGCCCGTCACTACCGTCTGGCTGAAGGCGTTCGCCGCGCCATTGCTGCCTGGGATGGCTGCCGCCTGTGCGCCACCGGCCCGCAGTGGCACTCCGACACGGTATCGGCCATCGTGGTGCCGGAAAGCATCGATGCCCGCGACGTCATCCGCATCGGCTACGAAAAGTACCGCACCAGCTTTGGCTCCGGCCTGTCCAAGGTGATGGGCAAAGTGTTCCGCATCGGCCACCTGGGCGACCTCAATGAAGTCATGTGCCTTGCAGCGCTCGGTTCAGCCGAGATGGCCCTGCGCGAGGCTGGCGCCAAGATCGAGCTGGGCTCCGGCGTTGCCGCGGCGCAGGCCTGGTACATGGCACCGGTCGCCGAAAGCGTGAAGGTCGCCGCCGAATAAACCATCTTTGCTGTTGTCGTTCCTCCAGATCGACATCAACTGGCGCATCGTGTCCCGGCCCGGGGCCCGGTGCGCCTTTTTCTTGTTGCGAAGCGCAATGGCGCTCCTATGCTCGCCAGCCGTAATGCGACAGCGGGCAGGGCAGCGGCAACATCATGCAGCCGGACTACGATTTCATCATCATCGGCGCGGGCGCGGCGGGCTGTGTGCTGGCTGGCAATCTCAGTGCTTCGGGAAAGTACAAGGTGCTGCTGCTGGAGGCCGGTCCTGACAAGGCCCGCAGCTTCTGGGTCACCACGCCGCTGGGCTACGGGCACTCCATGTTCAATGACCGGGTCAACTGGATGCTGTCCAGCGAACCCGACGCCAACCTCAATGGCCGCAAACAATACGTGCCGCGCGGCAAGGTGACCGGCGGTTCCGGCTCCATCAACGCCATGGTCTACATGCGTGGAACGCCAGCCGACTATGAGGAATGGGCCGGACAGGGCAATCCTGGCTGGGGCTGGGACGATGTTCTGGCCAGCTACAGGCGGATGGAGAATCACGCCTCGGGCGATGACCGGTGGCATGGCGTCGACGGTCCTCTGGAAGTCACCAGCCG
>JAZBOA010000462.1:0-2210 GCA_036350935.1 Anderseniella sp.
CAACCTCATTCGGAAGGCGGGGATCATGGGTATTGTATTGGCCGGGGGTGAAGTTTGCCCCGGTGATGCGATTGTTGTCGAACGGCCGCCAGAACCACACCAGCCGCTGGAACCAGTTTAGCCGTTACGTAGTTCCCGGCAGGCGATGGGGGGGGCGACTTTGGTGCCCCGGCGATTCGCGGCCAACAGCGAAGTATCATGGCCGGGGCAGGGTTCTCAAGCGGCTGTTTGCGATCGCTCCCATTCGCTGAGTTCGGCCCGAGCGGACGCCAATTTCTTGTATATCCTGGCCAGCTTTTCAGCATCCCCTTTTTGCGAGGCTTTGAGCAGATCGCCCTCAAGTTCGGCAACTTCCAGGCGCAGATAATAGTCCAGCATCTCTTTCAGGTGAGCCAGGACAATTTTGCCGGTCAAAATGGGATGGTTGTTGGTGACATTGGCATCCGGAAACTGCATGCCGTGCTCCAACTCTATCTCCAGGCCTTGTTGGAACCAGGCGGTTGGAATTTGCAGGGCTTCCGCGCCGACGATTTCCTGGATGATTTTGGCTTCTTCATCCTCTACCGTGGTATCTGTTAGCTTGGTCCAGTCACGAATGCCGAGCTCCTGGCATACGCGCTGTACATCGGTTTGGGGGACATAATCCGTGATATCCATTGATTCTCCTCAAGTGGGCTGCCATTATAAGCAAATGCACCGGTACGCCGATCGTACCGCGCACGTGGATCATAATGGAATTTGCCACACCTGTAAACTGATTGCGATGAAGGGGCAGGGTTTTTCAGTAGTCAGGTAATCAAGGTAGTTGCGCCGCAATCTTGGCATTGAATATACGCCTCGCTGAAGCAAGATTGGCATAGCCCAGCTTCTGTGATAGGCCGACCACAAAATTGTTGATAGCAGCGATTGTTTTAGCCAGAGTCGGTTCTGATGTGCGCGTCGCATCCTCGTGCAGCGTGACGTCGCGACGGTAATGCAACCCGTTTTCGATTCCCCAATAAAGCCTTGTCCATTGCAGCAGCTGTTCGGCAGATGCCGCTTCAGGCGCACAACTGGTGATGCCATAGATAACTTCGGTTGATTCTGCACCTGAAGGCTGTCGTTGAACATACCGTTCCAACTGGAACACCTGACAAACGCCAGGCCAGTCGAGAAATTGTTGCTCATCAACCATAAGGGTGAGCGAGCGCTTCTCCAAGCGGCCATGTCCTTTGTCCGTCGTTTCGGCCACAGTTCGAGGCAACTCCGGCAGAGGCCAACCGGCATATTGCTGTGGCGGCTTGAAGAACTGTTCCACGTCTGCAAGCAGGGTGGACTGATTCCCTTTGAGAAACCATATGTAGTCTCCGCCCTGGGCTAAGACATCAACCGATAGTTGGCGCTGAGCTTGCATCGCGTCGCCACATACTACCTTGTTCTTGAGGTCTATCCCCTCTAGCAATTGCGGTGCCGCCTTGATCTCATTCTCTTTCGAATCGACCTCGACCTGGTTCAATACCACACCTTCTTCTGGCAGATAGGCGGCTAAGAGATGAACGCCTTGTGTGCTGCCTTTCGGTATCGTCCCCCGCATCGTCTTGCCGTCGATACTGACCAACTGGCTTTGTTGTCCGCCATAAGTCTCGTACAGATAGTGGTTGAATATCTTCTGCAGTTCGGCCAGTGAAACAATATCTTGCAACACCCCACGGATGATATTCAGACAGGGCATGCGCCGATGCTTGGCATTGAACAGCTTGACGAATGAATCACAGCGCAAGCGAATCCATTCGGTAATCCCTGTGGGCTTATCCTCTCCCGCTAGCTTGGCTAGAATCACCATG
The DNA here is from genome assembly GCA_036350935.1 of Anderseniella sp. Lineage (GTDB taxonomy): Bacteria > Pseudomonadota > Alphaproteobacteria > Rhizobiales > Aestuariivirgaceae > Anderseniella. The sequence continues at coordinate 1,824 of JAZBOA010000462.1, forward strand.
GTCAAGATCATGCTTAGGGGATAGATCTTTCCACGAGCGCCTCGTGGGTCTGTCAGTTGCTCAAAACGGGTTTCTAAATCTCTGATGTCAAAAACAATCGCGTCTGTATTATTGGTCTCCAATATGATATGCTTCACGTATCACCTCTTCTGGTCTTTGGGGTTGTGCAAAAAACCATAGTACCAGATTGAGGTGATTTTTGTTTGTTTTCCCCGAAAACTGAAAAACCCTGCCCAATAGACACCAAAACTGGACCAAACTTGTACGATCTGCCTCATCATCACCACCTCTACTTTCCCCTTGCTTCACCTCCTCAATAGCGGAGCCGGGGACTGGCTGTTCGTCTTTCTGATCCTGCAAACAGGCGCGGTTGTGCCGGTCGATTTC
>JAZBOA010000463.1:0-13206 GCA_036350935.1 Anderseniella sp.
CCCGCCCTGCCGTTATCGCCCGTCCGCATCAGCATGCCATGTCCTCCATGGCTCGCGGCTCCGCGCTTGCCGGTTTGCTGCCGGACCATCCTGCCCAGGCATCAACGATCAGCCCGACAGCCTCATCCGGGTGTTCCTCGTGCGCGACATGCCCGGCATCGCGCATCACCACCAGTTCGGCCTTGTCCATCCGGCCTGCAATCACTTGCGCATCACGCATCGGGATTGCCTTGTCCCGTTCGCCCACCACCAGCAACACCGGGCAGGCAAGCCCGGCTGCCATGCGGTCCACCATGTCATGCAGGTCCCAGCGCGCCATCATCTGCAGCGCGGCGGAGCAATGCGCCGGGGAGGTCATCAGCCGCTGGTACAGGTCGAGACCCTCATCATCGAGATGGGAACCCGTGCCCTCGATCAATCCCTGCACAACCCGCCGCGACCCGGCCCGCCAGGCAAACAGCCTCGGCATCAGCGGATTGACGCTCAGCATCTTTGCAAGCGGCGAGAAGAACAGGTCTCCCGCCCCGCCCATCGGCACGAAAGCGCCATTAAAGCTGACAATGCCGCGTGGGGCTGCCTCGCCCGCCATGGTCATCTGCGCCGCAATGGCCGCGCCCGCCGAGTGACCGGCGATGATCGCAGGTGTCATGTCCAATTCGCGCAACAGCGCCCCGACAAGCTGTGCATAGCTGCCCAGCGACACCCGCTCCAGTGCCGGCATTGATGAAAAACCATGTCCGGGCAGGTCAGGCATCACCACTGTGAACCTGTCCTTCAGCGCTTGCAGCAACTTGCGCCAGGAATGCGACGACGCCCCCGTTCCATGCAACAGCAGCAAGACCGGCCCGCTGCCCGAAACCTGCACGTGAAAGCGCACCCGGTCAGCCAGCACGAAGCGGCTGCTCCTGGCATGGGGCCATGTGGCCCGCTGCTCCTCCCAATCCAGTCCCTTAGTACCCGGATACATCGTTAGCCCCCGTCAGCCGGCGCGCGCCGGAGCTGGCGCACCGGTCACCGTGCGCACCAGGTCAGACACCTTTGCCGCATCCGCCCTCGGCAATGGCACATGCAGGGCGCCCATCGCCTTCGCCAGTTCGGCGGCTGCCGCGCTGGGCCTGGGCGAGATATCAAGCAGCAGCCCGGTCAACCCGGCCATCCGGATCCGCCGTGCAGCCTCCTGCGCATCGGCGCGCGCCTGCGCCCGGCCATGTCCGCCATCGCGGGTCACGTTTGCCTGACCGTCTGTCAACACCACCAGCACCGGCGTGCGGCCCCGGCGGCGCTCGCCGTCAGCCAGCAGCGCCGCGGCCTCCAGCGCGTTGGCAAGCGGCGTTCCTCCGCCACCACTCAGACCCGTCAGGCAGCGCTTGGCCCTGACCAGAGAGCGCGTCGGCGGCAGCACCAGTTCGGCCCCCTGCCCGCGAAAGGCAATCAGCGCCACCTGGTCGCGCCGCACGTAGCAATCCGCCAGCAGTAACTCGACCGCCCCTTTCGCCTCGGCCAGCCGGTTGAGCGCCGACGAGCCCGACGCATCCACCACGAAGATCGCCGTGGTTTCCCCATGCTGCTGGAAGCGGTTGATGCGAATGTCCTGCTTGCGCACCTCGATGCGATTGGCCGCGGCTTCGCCGCCAGCCTGCTCGCGCTGGCGCCGCCGCAACGGTTGCCACGGCGCGGCCGCCCGCAGCGTCTCCACCACGTTCAGCCGAACGCCAGGCTGCAACTCGCCCTTGCGGGTGCCGGTGGGCCGGCCCCGCGTCGAGGCCTTCTGCATGGCGCCTGCCCTGCCTGCCTCTCCGGCGCGCTGGCGGGCAGCTTTGGCCGCCGCGGCCTTGGCCATCAGGTCAGCAGGCAGCAGCGCCTTTGCCGCCTCCACCAGGATGTCGGCAAGCTGCGACAGGTCCGGCTGCTGCTGATCCTCGTTATCACCTGCGCCATCCGCCCGGGATTGGTCCTGCTCCGGCGGCGGCGGCTCCTCGGCCTCAGGCGGCTGATCGTCGGCGTCTACCTCGATTTCCGGCACCTGGGTGGCCCGCGGCAGCAACACCAGCCGCAGCGCGGCTTCGGCATCGTCCTTGTCAGTAACCGTATTGCCGCACAGCGCCGCATGCAGCCGAGCCACGCGGCCCGCCATTACCGCAGCCCGCGCCGAATGGACACCCAGCGCCAGTCCAGCCGAACACAACGCTTCGCATACCTCGTCACTCAGCCGCACCTGCGCAAGCCGCTTGCGCGCAGCGGCAACGTCGTCCGGCGTCACAGGCCAGTCGCGGCTGTCCGCAAGGCTGACCCCGTCAAGGCTCACCTTGAAACACAGCCGCTCGGCCAACGCGCCCGGCACGCCAGGCTCATCCTCGAGCGACTCATCCAGCGCCACCAGGTCGAACCGCGTGCCCGACCGGATCTGCAATCCGTCACGCTCTGCTATCAGTTGATGGGTATCGAGAACTCCGCCGATCTGCGCCGCCAGCGAAACCGGCATGCGTTCAGCCATGGCCGCCACCAGCACCCCACCGTCAGCCTCGCTCAGCAACCCGCGCTGCATCACCGGGTGGCCGGCCTTGAGGGTGGCGGCAAGGTCGAGCCCGCCAAGGATGCGCTGCGGCGCGGCATTGACCGGCAATCGCCGCACCGGCCGGGCCTCGCCGTACAATGCTTGCAGGCCCGCCAGCCAGTTGTCGCGCACGGGACCTGCCTGCGCGCTCACCACGGCGCCGCCGCAAAGGCCGGGCGCAATGGCAATCAGCGCAGCGGCCAGACAGGCATCCGCCCAGCGCATGTCTTCTGCCATGTCCGGCGCGATCATCCCTCGAACACGTCGGCCAACACGCGCTCGATGCGCACGTCCGATCCCGTATCGTCGAGCGGGTCGCGCCTCAGCCGGTGACGCAGCGCCGGCACGGCCGCCGCGCGGACATGCTTCGCCGTCACCACGCGCGCGCCATCCAGCGCCGCAAAGGCACGCGCCGTACGCGTCAGCGTGAGCTCGCCGCGCAGCCCGTCGGTCCCAAGCTCCATGCACAGCCGCGAGGCCAGTTCCAGCACCTCGTCACTGAGATCAACCTCCCTGACCAGGCCGCGCGCGCGCACCACCTTGCGCCTGAGCGCCACATCCTTGCCGTGCCACTGGGTCGAGAAACCGCCAGGGTCGCGCTCGTAAGCCTCGCGGCGGCGCACGATCTCGACGCGCTGCTTGAGGTCACGCGGCGTTGAGACGTCCACCGACAGGCCGAACCGGTCAAGCAACTGCGGGCGCAGTTCACCCTCTTCAGGGTTGCCGCTGCCAATCAGCACGAAGCGCGCCGGATGGCGCACGCTCAGGCCTTCGCGCTCGATCACGTTCTCGCCCGACGCCGCCACGTCCAGCAGCAGGTCGACGATATGGTCTTCCAGCAGGTTGACTTCGTCGATGTACAGGAAGCCCCGGTTGGCCCTGGCAAGCAGCCCCGGTTCGAGCACCTTCTCGCCACGCGTCAACGCGCTTTCCAGGTCGAGCGCCCCCACCACCCGGTCCTCCGTGGCGCCGAGCGGAAGGTCCACGACAGGCACCGAGATGGTCACGGTCTTCCGCTTGTCGCGTGACCGGCAGGCATCGCACATCCGCTCGCTGTCCGGGTCGCAATTGTAAACGCAGCCTTCCACCGCCTTCATCGGCGGCAGCAGCCGGGCCAGAGCCCTGACAGCCGTGGACTTGCCTGTACCGCGATCACCGAAGATAAGTATGCCGCCAATCAGCGGATCAACAGCCGTCGCCAGCAGCGCCCGGCAAACATCCTGCTGGCCGACGATTGCAGAAAATGGAAACGGAGGTCGCGTTGTCGACATTGGGCCCGCCTGCGCCTGCCGGCCCTTCGGTCTGTGCGCCAAACGCCTGCTTGTGCATGTGAGGCGTCCGGGCCGGCTCATTGATCAGGGTTTGAGCATGGCGTGAAGCACGCAAAGTTGTCAACCTTAATTGACACTATTGCAGCGGAGATTGGATGACACATGTTGTCTGGCGCGGTGTCATTCACCACCGTCCAGACCCATCTGCGAACGAGCCTGTTTGATCAGGTCCTGGATTTCTGCAACCTCATCCTGCAGAGCGCGCCTGACCAGGTTTACGACTGCCGTTTCAAGACTGGGCTCCAAGTTGGCCTCGCGCCACGCATCTACCGCCGCCCACAGATCTGCATCGATCTCGACGCTGATCTGCCTGGGCGCCAGGATATTGATACGGTTTTCCTGGCAGTTGTCGTTATTGTCTCGCCAGCTCACAGTATTGCCCCCGGGGGCCAATCAGCCAGACAGGCAGTGGACCCCGATTGATCGTTCCTCCGATACGATGAGGGTACGTAGGTTGGCCGCACATTCCATTGGGGATAACCCGTACGCACAACTGCGTAGGCATCGCCGCAGCAGCGGCTGCCAGACTCAGCCGACCATGCGGATGAGATCGGCCAGGCCGCGCGCTTCCATCTTTTCGCGAATGCGCGAGCGATGAACTTCCACGGTGCGCTGGCTGATACCCAGGTCCCGGGCGATCTGCTTGTTGATCTTGCCCATGACGAGGTGATCGAGCACCTCGCGTTCGCGCTCGGTGAGGCGGGCCAGACGGCGGGCCTTTTCGGCCGGCGACAGCATCGGCAGCGCCTGACCAGCCGGCACGCTCGCCGCCGCCGATATGGCATCCAGCAGCCGGCCTTCGTCCGCCGGTTTTTCGATGAAGTCCACCGCGCCCATTTTCATTGCCTCGACCGCCGCAGGCACGTCGCCATGGCCGGTCAGAATAACGATCGGCAGGCGAACATTTTGTTCGAGCAATTGCTTCTGCAGGCTTAGTCCGTCCTGGCCCGGCATCCTGATGTCGAGCAGCGCGCAGGCGGGCTTGTCCGGGTCAGTTGCTTCGATGGCTCCCAACAGTTCGCTGCCACTGGCGCAGGATTGCACCATGTATCCGTGCGCCTGCAACAACAGGCACAATGACCGCCGAACCGACGGGTCATCGTCAACAACGTAGACCAGCAGGTTCTTGCGATACGGCACGGGGTGCATTCCTTCAAACAGCTGGCAGGAAGAAAATGATCTCGGTGCCGCGATCGGCGGGCTGGTGCCAGATGCGCCCGCCATGAGCTTCAACGATTGACCGGCTTAGCGAGAGCCCGATCCCCATCCCGTCGGCCTTGGAACTCTGGAACGGCTCGAACATGGTTGCGGCGATATCGGCACTGACACCTGAACCATCGTCCCGGACAGAAACCGTTATACCCTCTGCTGCGCATCTGGCGTAGATCAATATGTGCCCTCCACCTGTCTCCTCCAGTGCCGCCAGGCTGTTGCGCACCAGATTTAGCACCACCTGACCGATCTGCAGCGCGTCGATGTAGACTTGCCGGCACCCGTCATCGAACCTGATGTCAAGTTCGACCGAGCCGGCGGATCCTTCCCACGACACCAGAGCAAGTTCGGCTGCATGCTGCACGACATCTTCAAGATCAGTAGATTCCCGTATCAACTCTCCAGAAGAAATGAAGTTCCGCAGCCGCCGCACCAGGTTCGCCGCGCGTGAGCTTTCCGCGACGGCTTCGCTAATCAGCGCATCCAGATGCTGTGGCACGTCGAGACCATAATTGCGCATCTCCTGCCGGCAAGCATTCACGTAGTTGGTCACAGCGGCAAGCGGCTGGTTGAGTTCATGAGCCAGCGCACCGGCCAGCTCGCCCATGGAACTGCGCCGGCCCGCATCGAGCAGCGCCATCTGCAACCGGGCTTTCTCAGCTTCCGCCTGCTTCTGGGCGGCGATCGCGGCTCGTTCGCGATTCAGGCTGTTGAGGGCAAACAGCACCCGGCGAAGGATGCGCAGGACTTCCCGGTCGATCACGCTGAACGGCCGGCTCATGCCACGGCGCTCCTGCCGCCAAAGCGCAAACGATCCGCGCGGGCTGAGCCGCATGACGCCGTCTTCTCCGACCGTTTCAACCTTCTCCGGTTTCCCGGCCCAGCGGATCGAGTGTTCGAACTGCTCGCGCACGAACACCGCCCAGTCGGCGCCGTCTTCCGACAGATCGACATAGGCCACACCCGCCATGTCCCGGATCTGGGCCGGCGTCAGGGGAATGAACGCCCCAAGCTGGTCCGTCACCGCCACCCCCTCGCTGACCATCGGCGCCAGCATGGTGAAGTCCGGCAGGTCTTCCGGCAAGCTGCCATGCTGGGACATCCGGCCATCGGCCCGCAACACCAGTCCGGAGGCATCGAGCAGCCGCATCATTGCCTCTGCCTTGCCCGCCACCAGCCGGTGCAGGTCAATGCCGCCGCGCGCTTCGGTCTCGATGGTGAAAGCCGCCCGCTCGGCCTCGATACTGCGCTCCAGCAGATTGGTGTTTTCCAGGTTCTGCAACAGTGCCGACACCGTGCCCCCCAGCATTTCGCAGAACCGGATGCAGCTGGAGCTCAGGTGCAGCGGCCCGTAATGGTGGCACGCCACCAGCCCCCACAGCTCGTTGTTGGACACCAGCGAGATCGACATGCTCGCGCCAACACCCATGTTGTTGAGATACTCGATGTGTACGGGCGCCACCCCGCGCAGCTTCGAGTAGGTGAGATCAAGCGGCCGCACTGCTGCCGCGTCAGCCACCTCGCCGCCGCGCCCGAAAACCGGCACCGGCTCGGCATTGATGTCGGAAATGGCGCGAATGAGATTGAGAGTGAAGTGCCGCCGCGCCGGTTCGGGAATGTCCGATGCCGGGTAGTGCATGTCCATGAAGCTGTCGGGCCGGCAGGTGCTCTCGGCAATGACCTTGCCGTGCTTGTCCTCGGCAAAGCGGTAGATCATCACCCGGTCGAAACCGGTGATCTCGCGGACGAAACCCGCCGCCAGGCTGCCAAGCGCCTCGACATTGTCCGGCTTGATCAGCTCCGACACGATGCGCTGGCGCAGACCCCCTTGCTGCCAGATGTCAGCCGGGCCTACGTCGGGCTGCAGGAACTCGATGATGATAGAGCCTGCATGGCGATGCGGCAGGCACTCGTGGCGCACCGGCGTCCCGTCCGCGCCGGCAAGCTCCACAAACCAGGGTTGCAACACGGCAGGCGGGTTTGGATCGAGCTCATGCCGCAACAGGCTCTCGACACCGGCCTCGCCGATCAGCGCCGCCAGCGGACTGCCCACCAGTTGCTGCGCGGACGTGCCGAGATGACTGTCGCAATTGGCGCTGGCGTGAGTGATCTCGAGCGTCGCCTCGTCGGCGGCAACGAGCGCGCCAAACGGCTGGATCGAGCCGATGATGTGGATCGGCTCCCTGTCACAGGCCGACAGGTCAACCCGTGCCATTTCATTGCCGCTGGCTTCGGCCCTGTTCATGTCCAGGTTGTTCACCCCGTCCGGATGTCAATCGCGGTCCTGGCTGCCCTTGCCAAGCTCATGCGATGCGATCAGCTTCTCTGCCTTTGTAACCGCGTCTGCTGCATCCGTCACCAGTTCATCTGCCCCGATGTCGGCAGATATCTCGGGATGTTCGTCAAATCCGTGGCCGCCGACGATCACGCAGACGCCCTGGTTTCTGGACGTCCGGCGAATTTCGTCGATGGCCTTCTTCAGCTGGATCGCCCGCTCTTCGCTGCTGGCCGTCAGGCCGACCACGCCAAACCATTCGTCGTGCACCAGGTTGTTGAGCCGCGGTCCCGTCGTCATGCCCGGCCCGCCCGAGACTTCCCAGCCGTCCATCTCGAACAGCTTGGATACGATCAGCATGCCAAGCACGTGCTGCTCTTCCGGTGAGCTGGCGAGAACAACCCGGTGCGCCGCATCGATCGGATGCAGTGTCTGGCCGGACTGGGAGAACGTATGGACCAGCGATTGCAACCGCCCCATCGCCTTGGTCACCTCGACGAAGCTCAGCTCGTCATTCTCCCACCTGGTGCCCAGTTCCCTGGCCAGCGGCGAGAACAGCCCGAGATAGAGGTCAGGCAGTGAAATGCCCTTTTCCCGCAGCCGGTTTACGAACTCGAAACACTCAAACGTGTCGCGATGCAGCACCAGAACCTGGAACGCCTCGGCCTCGCTGGCAGTTGGCTTGCGGCCGGTCTGATTAGCCGCCGCACGCCTCATTGTGCCAGTGGATGATGCCTGCAGCAGCGCCTTGTCGGCCAGCACCAGCCTTGGCACCACGTCCGCCTTGACGACGCGCTTGAGCACGTCCTTCAGATAGTCGATCTCAAGTCGACTGGGCGGCCCGGCGAGCCCTCTTATATCTGCTTGGCCTGGCGCCGGTTGACTCGCCGCCTTTTCCTCGCTTTGCCGGGCCGAGCCTTCCTCCCGATCGGGCATTTTTTCCGCCCTTCTGTTTGTGCAAGACCCCTCTGTACAACACCGGCCAGGCACATGCTCTGCCTTAAAGTTAGCGCATTTGCTGGCAGCTGTCAGCACATTGAAAGATGCATCCACAAGCCCCCGGCAAAAGCCTGGGCAGCACCGGTCACTGCGGGCAAAGCCGCCCTGATGGCCGAAGTTTGTCGCGTGGAAGGACAACGAAGGTGATGGTGGGTGCACAAGGATTCGAACCTTGGACCGGCTGATTAAGAGTCAGCTGCTCTACCAACTGAGCTATACACCCATCTCTGCCCCCGGCGGGAAAGTCTCTTGCCCGGGGCGGTCATGCAAGGGGCGCGCCGATGTCAGCGCGCCCCTCACATCAAGTCCGTGTGCCATATCAAAGGAGTGATGACATGTCTACTGGCAAATGACCGGAATTGCCAGCACTGCCGCGGTTAATGGTAAATTTACGGGCCGCGCCGCTCTGCGCCGGACAACGCCTTGGCGGGCGCCGTCGCATCGCCGCGGCTCATCTTGACCTCGAGCTTCGACAGCGCCGCGATGTAGGCCTTGGCAGACGCCACCAGCGTATCCGGATCGGCCGAGCGGCCGGTGACCTGCCGGCCCGTGTGGATGTCCTCCAGCCGCACTGACACTTCCGCCTGCGCATCGGTTCCCTCGGTCACCGCGTGAACGTCATACAACGCCAGCTTGGCGTCATGCGGGTGAAGCGCGTGAATGGCGTTGAAGGTAGCGTCCACCGGGCCGTTGCCTACCGACTGCACCGTCGACTGCCTGCCGTCGATGTCCAGCGTCAGCGTGGCGGTTTGCGGCCCCATGGTGCCGGCAATCACAGTGAGCGCCACCACCTTCATGCGGTCTTCTGCCGACGAGATGCCCTCGTCCACCAGCGCCTCGATGTCCTCGTCATAGATGTGCTTCTTGCGGTCGGCCAGCGCCTTGAACCGGACAAAGGCATCCTGCAGCGCATTGTCCGACAGCGAATAACCCAGTTCTTCCAGCTTGGTCTTGAAGGCGTGGCGGCCCGAATGCTTGCCCATAACCAGCGAGGTCTTGGTCACGCCCACTGATTCAGGCGTCATGATCTCGTAGGTCGACTGGTTCTTCAGCATGCCGTCCTGGTGAATGCCGCTTTCATGGGCGAAGGCATTCCGGCCGACGATGGCCTTGTTGTACTGCACCGGGAACGACGACACCGCCGAAACCAGCTTCGACGCCCGCGTCAGGTATTCCGGCTTCACGTTGCAGGCATAGGGCAGCACGTCGTTGCGGGTCTTGATGGCCATGACCACCTCTTCCAGCGCCGCATTGCCGGCCCGCTCGCCCAGCCCGTTGATGGTGCACTCGATCTGCCGCACGCCCCCGTCGATTGCCGCCAGCGAATTGGCCACCGCCATGCCGAGGTCATTGTGGCAGTGAGCCGAGAAGATGGCCTTGTCCGAATTCGCCACGTTCTCGCGCACCGTCTTGAACAGGTGGCGCATTTCGTCCGGCACCGTGTAACCCACCGTGTCCGGCAGGTTGATGGTGGTGGCTCCGGCCTTGATCGCGGCATCTACGCACCTGGACAGGTAGTCCAGTGGTGTGCGCGTGGCGTCCATGGCCGACCACTCGACGTTGTCGCACAGCGACCGCGCCAGCGTCACCGTTTCATGGATTATCTCCAGCACCTCTTCCTGGCTCTTGCGCATCTGGAATTCCAGGTGGATCGGCGAGGTGGAGACGAAAGTGTGTATACGCGGGCGCCTGGCGTTCCTGACCGCCTCTGCGCAGCGCCGGATATCTGCCGGAATGGCCCTCGCCAGCCCGGCAATGACTGCGTTCTTCGTCCGCCGCGCGACTTCCGAAACAGCCTCGAAGTCCCCGTCGGAGGCAATCGGGAAGCCCGCCTCGATGACGTCCACGCCCATCTCGTCCAGCAGTTCCGCCACCTGCAGCTTCTCTTCGAAGGTCATGGTTGCGCCCGGCGACTGCTCGCCGTCGCGCAACGTGGTGTCGAATATGATGATCTGTTCCTGTGCCTTGCTCATTGGCCTTCATGGTCCCTTGTAAGTCTGGCGTCCGGCGGGAAGTGCGCCCGTTTCGCCTGAAAGTCTGCTGTATCTGGTGAAGCGTTCGTCCCCTGAGCATCCGCCTGCAGCCATCAATGGGCGAGGCAGCCGATGGTCAGGGGCAAATAAGGAGGAGTAGGCCGGCAAGCTTGTTGCCGCCCGCGACAGAACCCGCACTGTATGCTGCGTTGGTCATGTGCCCGTTTTTGTCCAATCGGTCCGGAGATCAGTCTGAACCCGGAAACGTTAACGGACTTTTACGGCAAGGCGCGCGGGCGCGCAAGACACTTGGACGCCCTGCCTACATCAGCAGCTTGCCGTGGCTCACCCGCACCGCATGACCACCAACGCGGATCGCCCGCAGTTCCTTCTTCGTGGCGTCCGCCTCAAGCTCGATGCGGCTGGCTCGGCCCATGTCTTCTCCCTGCATGATGACCCAGGTACGCGTGCCGTCCCACGGCCCCTCGAAACTGAACATCGGCCCCGGAAACCCCGCTGCCGCAGAACCGGTAGCCGGGTCCTCGCCGATCCCGGTGCCGGGCGAATAGGCGCGGGCATGGAAGTCGGCCCCCGAGCCAGACGCCCCTTCGCAGTAGAGATAAGCAAGAAACTGCCCGGCCGTGCCCAGCGCCGGCCAGTGATAGTGCGAAATCTTTGCTTCTGCCAACGCCGCCCGGTCCTTGAGCGGTATGTAAAGCATCGGATGATTGCCGGGATTGAACACCGTCGGCCGGTGCGCGCCATAACCGATCTGGCTCACCTTCAGCGCCAGCGCCTCGGCGATCTTCTTGTCAGACGGCACATTGGTCCACGGCTCCGGCATGACCGCGGCGGACAGCCTTGCAAACAGCCCCGCATCCCGCTGTTCCAGCCCGACCCGCACCAGCCCGACACCCTCCTCCAGCCGCACTTCATCCGCAATGCCGAACAGTTCAGCCAAAAGGATCGCCGACCCGATCGTCGGGTGGCCGGCAAAGCTCAGTTCCCGGTCCGGCGTGAAGATGCGAAGTTTCGCAGTGTTCGCCTGATCCTCCGGCGGCAGCACGAATACCGTTTCCGACAGGTTGAACTCGCGCGCGATACGCTGCATGGCAGCGCCGTCCAGGTCTTCTGCGTTCATTACGACGGCCAGCGGATTTCCGGCAAAGACCTCGGTCGTGAAAACATCCAGTGTGTAGAATTCGTGCGCCATTGCCGCCTCCAATTTAGGTCAGCAACACTGACATAAATCCGGGGTCGGTTCAACGCGCAAACTTGCGCTGTTCAAGGCCGTCTGCTGCCGGGTTCTCAAGGCTGGAAAACCGACCGCACGAATTCCCGGTACATGAGGATCTGGCGCGGCAACACCTTGGGTTCTCCAAGCGCCCTCGCGACGATGATGGCTCCCTCCACGATCGTGGTCAGCATGTGGGCCATGTCGTCCAGGTCCACATTGAGCCGTGGCGGATAGACCGCAGCAATGCGGTCAAGGTGCGCCCGGAAGCGCTTCTGCCACGACAGTATCGCAGCTTCATTCATCCGCCGGATCTCGGCATTGAAGATCTGCGACTGGTAGCAATAAGACGCGATGAGGCAACCCGGATGCCCGTTCGGAAGGTCATCCAGCAGCTCAGCAAGCAGCTTGAGATTTATCAGGAAGCCGTGCAGCGGGTCCTCGTTCAGTTCGAATGCGCGCCGTTCAAGCTCGTCGAACAACTGGTCTTCGGCTGCGATGTAACGCTGGAACAGGGCCTTGGCGAGCTCGTTCTTGTCGGCGAAATGATAGAAGAAACCGCTCTTGGTAATCCCCACTTCGACGATGATTTCCTCGATGGAAGTGGCCGCAAAGCCCTTCTCGATGATGCTCCGGCTCGCCACGTCGAGTATGTCGTCGCGCTTTCCGCTTCGTTGCATGGCCATGGCGTTCAGAACCCACTTCTACTTGACCGGCAGTACACTTGCGCCTGGTGACATAGTTCTACAGCTTGATTCAATGCACCGGAGAAATCGTTCAAATAATTGATATTGTTTGATTTCACAAATCACAGCCGGCTTGACCACGGGTAGGCTAGTTCACAAGCCGCTCCTCGCTCATGGTCCGGGACAGTTGCCGGCACAGCATGTCCGGCATCCAGAAACCATCTTTGAACGGAGCATACCATGAGCAAGTATCGCAACAATCTGCCAAACGGCAAGGACCGGCTGTTCCTCATCGACAGCGGCATGGAAACCACCTTTGTCTTTACCGACGGAATCGACCTGCCGGCCTTTGCGGCCTACCCGCTGATCGCCGAGGCCCGGGGCCGCCAGCGCATCCGTGACTATTACCGGCAGCACGCACGCATCGCCGCAGACGCCGGCACCGGGTTCATTCTTGAAAGCGTCGGCTGGCGTGCCAACCGCGACTGGGGTGCGCAACTGGGCCACGATGCGGACGCCCTGGCGAGCTTCAACCGCGAGTCGATCCGCCTGCTGGAGGACCTGCGCAACGAACTGGAAACGCCTGCCATGCCGGTGGTCATTTCAGGCTGCGTGGGCCCACGCGGGGACGGATATGTTGCCGGTTCGGCGATGAGCGTGGCCGAGGCACGCGGCTATCATGCAGACCAGATCCTCACCTATGCGAGCACCGGCGCTGACCAGGTCACCGCGATGACCATGACCAACGCCGAGGAGGCAGCCGGCATCGCGCTGGCCGCCCGGCTGGCCAACATCCCCGTGGCGATCTCCTTCACGCTTGAGACGGACGGCTGCCTGCCAACTGGCCAGAGCCTGAAAGACGCGATTGCATTCGTCGAGGACCGTAGTGGCCGCACCCCGGCCTACTACATGATCAACTGCGCCCACCCCGACCACTTTTCG
>JAZBOA010000464.1:0-3548 GCA_036350935.1 Anderseniella sp.
GCTCGGCAGCGACGAGGCGGCGAGTGGAATCTTCATGCCACCCCTGGTCAACATCGGGGTGGGTCACGACCTCACCATCCGCGAGCTGGCCGAGACGGTGAAGGAGGTGGTGGGCTATCAGGGAGGCATCGAATTCGATACGAGCAAGCCTGATGGGACGCCGAGGAAGCTGATGGATGTCAGCAGGCTGTCGGGTTTGGGATGGCGGGCTGGGACCGATTTGCGATCAGGATTGAGCTTGGCTTATTCAGAATTTTCTGCCATTGCACGGTAAGACTCAGACGTACAAATGGAGTCGGGTCATGCCTGCCTGCTTGACGATGACCGTTGCGCCTTAGTTGTCGCTGCTGATTTCCGCCTTTCCTATCGGCTATCCATGAATTCCCGGACGCGGTGCATTAACCTCCCCCGCAATTTTCCGTAGATATCGCGAACGGCTGCTGCAGGACTTGAGCGCCGAACCGCATGTCGCGACAGAATCAGTTGTCCTTGAACGAAACCGCTGTCGGGTCTGTGCATCCGGCCGATCTCGCGATCAAGGACAGCAAACAGGTTGTACTTCCGCATGACGAGCCGGCGGGCTTCGAGGATGGCCGGCAAACGCTTTTCATATTCGTGATTGGAAATGGCTTCCCTGACTGTGCGGACAGCGGCGTCAGGTTCATGAATGTCAATTGGAATGAAGCTGTCCTGCGGGAAGTACTCGGCCGCATTCGGACAGCCGCAATAAAACGGCAAAGTCATCCCCAAAAAAGCATCGGCCAGCTTCTCGGTCCAGTGGTGAGGGCCGATGAAATTCTCGATGGCCACGTGATAGCGGTAGTCGTCCAGCGCCTCGGCCTTGTCGTCCAGTGGTCGTGCGCCTCGGCCAAAGACATCCATCTCGGGAATCTGCGACATCAGATGCTGCATGAATTCATTGCGCCGCCAGTGCAGGGTATGTCGCATGCTCTTGGGCGAGAACACCATGGACAGATCACGGGTCTTGCTTGCAGGAGGGCAGGACTCAATTTCGTCGAAGGGAACGACGCGCGTGCTGCCAACGCCGTAGAACCAATGCAAGGCCGGCTGCGAGTAGATCCGTCGAGGATGAGGCAAGGCCCAGGCTTCCTGGCTGGTGAGCACGGCGCCGAACTGGCGAGTGAAATCACTGCCATAGATCTTTATCGAAGAAGGCTCGGTAGTCACCAGTATGCTGTTGGATGCTGCACAGGGCAGGATCTCACTGGCGGAACTCTTGGGCTTTCCTTCTCCTGGCGGGATGTCGTCGTAGACCACCAGCCAGTCATATTCCCGGGCATCACGCTGAAAGAGAAACTCGCATCGGTCCCAGCGGTTGCTGCCATGGGGTAGCTGATGCAGCCAATGCGCGGGCGGGAAGCGGCTGATCAATTTGACCCGGATCAACGCTTCCGGATTTTGGGATGCAATGTTCGCCACGAATATCCTGTTGTGAAGTAATCGACCACGATCAAACCGCCGGGTTATTCCCGCCAATATTCATTGATCCAGTTTGCCGGCAAGATGTGTTTATAAAGTTTCTTATACCATTTCTTTACAGGCCAGATTCCGCGTGCCGCATCGGGCGGGTTCGGGTCGCCTGGGAATGCAATGACGCGAGCGCTTTCCGGTCTGGACGGCGCTTTCCACCAGCGTTGCGGCATCGGCGGGACGCAATGCGTCTTGAACAGGACGCACCACTCATCGGGCCAGAAAGTCATCTCGGCAACGGTACGGGAAATATAGGTTTGCTCGATTTTGTATTGTGCGAGTATCGAGTCGAACTCAGGCACGAGGCGATCATAGATGTAGGGATGGGCGCCGACCCTGAAGCGGAAGACCGATGTGTTTCCGATCCCTTTTCCAGGCTGGGTCCAGTTCTGCATGACCACGAATGACTTTTCCGGAGCGTAGCCGAAAAAGTCATCCAGGCTGCCCGTGACAACCACGTCAAGATCGAGAAACAGCCAGTCCCCCTCCATGCCGGGCAAGTCGCTGGCCCAGAGGGATATCTTGCGCCACCCCGTATTGTTGTAAGGAGGGCGCAGAGACACCGTGGGACAAGGCAGGCAATCGATTTCCTCGCGCACGCCGGTGGGGTCGTCAGTCAGGCAGACGAAGCGGATGGGGCCCTCGATGTTTCTTCGAACCATGCCATACAACTTGTTGACATACTCCGCGGGGTAAAGCGGCCCCCATTTCATGCAGACAATTTGTTTCATAAATATTCGAAAAGAAAATAAAGTGTCCAGTAGGATGTGGCGCGATGTCGGCCGATACAAATCAATCTTGTATTTTTATTTCATCGCGTTGCCCGCTTGGTATACCCCGGAAGGCTTTTTCGCCAAAATCATCGACTTTCGCCAGCGTCGAGCTGGCTGCCAACGGCAGAATTGACGTCAAGAGAGAAAAGTTTGCCAAGTGTACTCTGGTGGGGCCGCTTCGATCCCGCATACTCCCGCAACCGAATTCTGCGCAAGCAGTTCGTCGAACTGGGCTGGCAGGTCAGAGACTTCCAGCCGAGCTTCGCCCGGTTGGGCGATTGGGAGGCCAGGCTGCGTCGGTTGCCCAGACCGGATCTGGTGTGGGTGCCGTGTTTCAGGCAGCGCGATCTGATGGCGGCAAGCCGTTGGGCAAGGAGGCAGGGTGTGCCCCTGATATTCGATCCGCTCATCTCCGCCTATGACAAGCAGATCGACGAGCGAGGCAAACTCGATGCGGCCGGCTCCCGAGCGCGCAAGCTGCTGGCGTGGGAGCGTGCACTGTTGCAGCGGGCAGACCGGGTGATTGCCGACACGCCCGCCCATGCCGACTACTTCGTTGAGGTTCTTGGGGTGGATCGGAACAAGATCCATGTCGTATACGTCGGGGCGGAGGAGGCGCTGTTCCGCCCCGGCCCGCTGTTGCCTGACAATTTGTCCGGGCCAAGGGAAGTGCTGTTCTACGGCAGCTTCATTCCGCTGCAGGGGCCGCAGGTGGTAGTCGAGGCAGCCAGGTTATATCAGGGGCCGCCTCTGAAGTGGGTGTTGCTCGGGCAGGGTCCTTTGCGTAGCGCCTGCGAGCAAAGGGCTGCAGGCCATGAATCCATCTCCTTCGAGGACTGGCTTGCCTACGAGAAGCTGCCTGAACGAATCCGGCGCGCTGACATTCTTCTTGGCGTGTTCGGCACCACGCCAAAGGCCGGCCGCGTGATTCCGAACAAGGTATTCCAGTCGCTCGCCTGCGGCCGGGTGGTGGTGACGCGATCGGCATCTTCCTATCCCGAAGCCTTGCTCGGCGTGGAAAACAGCGGGCTAGAATGGGTGCCTGCGGGCGATGCCCAGGCGTTGGCAGGCAAAGTGGCCGAACTGGCGAGCGATCCGGCCAGGCTGCGCCAACTCGGCGATGCCGCCGGCGAGACCAGCCGGCAGTACTTCTCCGAGGCCACGATGCGGGGACAACTGGAGAATGCGCTCGCCGGGTTGCCTGTCTGAGTAGTGTTTTGAACGACGAACGATAAATACGGAAGCCCCGATGCGAATCCTGCATGTTTCACACCAGCAACTGAA
>JAZBOA010000465.1:0-6020 GCA_036350935.1 Anderseniella sp.
ACCCCGCTGGCGCATGACCGGTCGCTTCTTGAAATCGGCGGGTGCTTCCCGAAACAGGCGCTGGACGATCCGGACTTCGCAGCCAAGGCGAAGCCCTATTATGACCGCTGGGAACTGGTGGGCCGGGAGGATGTCGGCATCCTGGAAAAGCAGCAGAAGGCGCTAGGCTCGGTGGCCTACAGGCCCGGGCCGCTGTCCTGGCGGGACGACCAGGTGCAGGCCATCGGCATGTGGGTGCTCGATCAGCTTGAAGGGAAGTTGCCGCAATAATCACTGTATCCCGCACAAGCTGCAGGCGCTGTTCCGGGATCCGGCAAATCTGGACCTGGAATAAGCTATCCGCGCGCCGGATTGACCAATGCGGCGTAGATCTCCGCCTCGCCGACGACACCCGACACCTTGCCGTTCGTCCCGATCAGCACGTCCTTGCCGGACTTCCAGCACTCGGCGACGATCTCGCGCATCGTGGCGTCCGGCGGCATGAGTGTTGACCCGCCCTTGCCGGTCCTGACCTTTTCGCCGCGCTTCAGCTTGCGCATGATGGTCTCGCCGGTCATCACGTTGAGCGGGTTCATGTGCTGCACGAACTCGGCCACATAGGCATTGGCGGGCTTGAGCACGATGTCCTGCGGCGTGCCGGCCTGCACGATGCGGCCGTCCTGCATGATGGCGATGCGGTTGCCGATCTTCAGCGCCTCGTCGAGATCGTGGCTGACGAAGATGATGGTGCGCTTGAGTTCCGACTGCAGCTTCAGCAACTCGTCCTGCAGGTGGGTGCGGATCAGCGGGTCGAGCGCCGAGAACGGCTCGTCCATCAGCAGGATGGGGGCTTGCGTGGCGAAGGCGCGGGCAAGGCCGACGCGCTGTTGCATGCCGCCGGAAAGCTCGTGCGCATAGCGCGTTGCCCACTTGTCGAGCCCCACCAGTTCAAGCTGTTGCCGGACCCTCTCCTGGCGTTCGCCATCGGGCATGCCGGCCAGTTCCAGGCCGAAGCCGACATTCTCTTCCACCGTGCACCACGGCAGCAGGGCGAATTGCTGGAACACCATGGCGACATCGCCCTGACGCAACCGGCGCAGGGCGGCGGCGCTGCAGGAGGCAACATCGGTGGTGCGGCCGCCGACCGTTACCTCCACCGAACCACGCGCCACCTTGTTGAGGCCGTTCACCGCCCGCAGCAAGGTAGACTTGCCGGAACCGGAAAGCCCCATCAGCACGAATATCTCGCCCTCGGCCACGTCCAGCGTAGCCCCGGCCACGCCGAGCACGGCACCGCACTTGTCGCTGATCTCGGCGCGCGTGCCGCCACCGTCCAGCAATTCGAGCGCTTCTCGCTGCCGGTCGCCGAAGATGATGTCAACGTCCCTGAAGCGGACGGCGGGCGGGTTGGCCATGATCAGCGCCCTCCCCGGCCCGGTTCGCTGACCCGGCACAGCCGGTCCAGCACAATGGCGACAAGAACGATGATCAGCCCTGCTTCAAAGCCCTTGGCGATGTTGACCGTGTTGAGCGCCCGCACCACCGGCACGCCAAGACCCGGCGCACCCACCAGCGCCGCGATCACCACCATGGACAGCGACAGCATGATGGTTTGCGTGAGGCCGGCCATGATCTGCGGCAACGCCCACGGCAGTTCCACCTTCCACAGCAATTGCCGCGGCGTGGCGCCGAACGCTTCGCCAGCCTCGATGAGTTGCTTCGGGGTGGACTTGACGCCCAGTTCGGTCAGACGGATCGGCGCCGGAATGGCAAAGATTACCGTCGCCACAAGGCCGGGCACCATGCCGAGGCCGAACAGGATCAACGCCGGGATCAGGTACACGAAGGTGGGGATGGTCTGCATCAGGTCGAGCACCGGGCGCAGGAAGGCGGAAAACTTCGGGTTGTGCGCCGCCGCAATGCCCAGCGGCACGCCGAACAACATGCAAACGAACGCAGACGCCACGACCAGCGCCAGCGTCTTGATCATGTCGTCCCAGTACCCCTGGTTGATGATGAACAGCAGCGACAGGGCAACGAACGCAACTAGGGGCACCGAGCGCTTTAGCCACCAGGCGAGCGCCACCACAAGTGCGGTGAACAGCAGCGGATGCGGCAACTCCAGCAGCCACAAAAGCCCGTCGATCATTGACTTGAGGATCACCGCCAGCCAGTCGAAGACAAAGCCGGCATTGTCGATCAGCCAGTCGACGGCGGATTTGGCCCACGCGCCGATGGGCAGTTTCTGCTCAGTAAGCCAATCCATGGCCGAAGATCCGCCCCGTTAGAGCATCATCCGATCAGATTGAAGTATCTGATCGGATAAAGATGCTCGATTCCATAGTGCTGGAGCAACTTTAGCCGTCCAAGGTGAAAGGCCGTTGCTCTAGACGGGGAGCCGCGGTTACCGCAGCTTCCCGGATTTGTTTTGACGCCTGGCTTACATGCCCAGCGCAGACTTCACCGCAGCCGTGGCATCGCCACCATCCATGGTGGTGACGCCGTCAAGCCACGGGCCGATGGCATCCGGATTGGCCTTGAGCCACTCAACTGCCGCCGCTTCCGGCTCCTTGCCGCCATCGAGGATGGCGCCCATGATCTCGTTTTCCATGGCGAGCGTGAACTTCATGTTGGTGACCAGCTTGCCGGCGTTCGGGCAGTCAGCGGTGTAGCCGGCCCGGGTGTTGGTGTGCACCGTCGCCCCGCCGAGGTTCGGACCGAAGAAATCATCGCCGCCTTCAAGGTAGGTCAGCTTGAAGTTGGCGTTCATCGGGTGCGGTTCCCAGCCAAGGAAGACGATTGGCTCGCCGGCCTTTTCCGCCCGCGCCACCTGGGCAAGCATGCCGGCCTCGGACGATTCCACCACTTCGAAGCCCTTCAGGCCGAAGGCGTCCTTCTCGATCATGTCGAGGATCAGCCGGTTGCCGTCATTGCCCGGTTCGATGCCGTAAATCTTGCCAGCCAGCGCATCCTTCTGCTTGGCGATGTCGGCAAAGTTGCCGATGCCGAGCTCGGCGCCCTTGGCGTTGGTGGCCAGGGTATACTTGGCGCCTTCCAGGTTCATGCCGGTGGACTCGACCGTCTTGGCCTCGAGATAGGGACGGATGTCGGCTTCCATGGTCGGCATCCAGTTGCCGAGGAATACGTCGATGTCCTTGTTGGCAAGCGACTGGTAGGTCACCGGCACGGACAGCACCTTGATGTCGGTCTCGTAGCCCAGCGACTTCAACAGGAAGGTGGTCACTGCCGTGGTGGCGGTGATGTCGGTCCAGCCCACGTCGGAGAACCGCACGGTCTTGCAGGACTCAGGGTCGGCAGCCATGGCCGGTACCGACAGCATCGCAGCCAGCGCAGCGCCGGTGAAGGCGCTGATAATCGTCTTCTTCATGTCTCTACTCCCTTTTTGGCTGAGACAGGCTTTGCATTCGGCCTGTCCGAAACTTGCGGCTCGACCGGCAATGTGCGGCGGCTTGCCGCGCCAAGTCAACCGGAACGCAAGTTAGACGTTTTTAATTGACTGACCAATCAAAAAAAATATCCTCACCACCACAAAATGAATTGGGAGATTGCAGATGCCAAAGCTGGGCATGGGACCGGTACGGCGTAACCAGTTGATCGAGGCAGCCATCGCGTCGCTGCACGATCACGGGTTGGCTGACACCACGGTGGCGCGCATTGCCACGCGCGCCGGCGTCTCGCCCGGCATTGTCCATCACTACTTCAAGGGCAAGGATGATCTGCTGTTCGCCACCATGCGGCATCTGCTCAGCGACCTGCGCACCGAAACGGTTGCCGGCCTGTCCGCCGCCGAAACGCCGCGCGCCCGGCTGAGCGCCATCGTTCAGGCGAACTTTGCGCCGGTCCAGTATTCCGGCCAGGTGATGACCGCATGGCTGGCGCTGTATGGCGCAGCCCGCCACTCGGCCGAGCTCAACCGCCTTCTGCGCATCTATCATGCCCGCCTGCATTCCAACCTGAAACAGGCGTTGAACCTGCTGCACGGCCCTGCCGAAGCTGAGAAGCTGGCCACAGGTATTGCAGCCCTGATCGACGGGGTCTGGTTGCGCGCCGCCCTCACCGACGATACCGGCAACCGCTCCGCCGCCATCGCCCTTGTCGAAAACTACATCGACAGCTACCGGGTGGAGGTCTGAGCCCATGCGACCCACTCACCTGATGCCCGGCGAGACCTATGACTTCGTGGTGATCGGCTCCGGTTCGGCCGGCTCGGTGCTGGCCAGCCGGTTGTCGGATGACGGCAAGAACACCGTTCTGGTGCTGGAGTATGGCGGCAGCGATGTTGGCCCACTGATCCAGATGCCGTCCGCATTGTCCATCCCGCTCAACACCAGGATGTACAACTGGGGCTACCTGTCCGAACCAGAACCCCATCTCAACAACCGCCGCATAACCGCCCCTCGCGGCAAGGTGGTCGGCGGCTCGTCGTCGATCAACGGCATGGTCTATGTCAGAGGCCATGCCCGTGACTTCGACACCTGGTCGGAGATGGGCGCGACCGGCTGGTCTTTTGCCGACGTGCTGCCCTACTTCAAGCGGATGGAGACGTCGCACGGCGGCGAGGCTGGATGGCGCGGCACCGACGGGCCGATGCACGTGACCCGCGGCAGCCGGATCAACCCGCTCTACGAAGCTTTCGTCGAGGCTGCCCAGCAGGCGGGTTACCCGCGCACTGAGGACTACAATGGCCGCCAGCAGGAAGGCTTTGGCGCCATGGAGATGACCGTCTGGCAAGGCCGCCGCTGGTCGGCCGCCAACGCCTACCTGAAACCCGCGCTCAAGCGGCCGAACCTGCGCCTGATCACCCGCGCCCGCGCCCGCCGGCTGATCATGGACGGCCGCCGCGTCACCGGCGTCGAGTACGAGCGCGGCGGCAAGCTGCACCAGGCCAAGGCCAACCGGGAAGTCATCCTCGCTGCCAGCGCCTTCAACTCGCCGCATCTGCTGCAGCTGTCCGGCATCGGCGATGCAGGCGGCCTGAAGGCTGCCGGCATCACGCCCGTTCATCACCTCCCCGGCGTCGGCAAGAACCTGATGGATCACCTGGAGGTCTACTTCCAGGTGCTGTGCAAGCAGCCCGTGACGCTGAACAACAAGCTGGGCTGGCTGTCCAAGGGGCTGATCGGCCTGCAATGGCTGCTGTTCAAGTCGGGCCTGGGCGCCACCAACCACTTCGAGAGCGCCGGCTTCATCCGCTCGCGCGCCGGGATAGAGTACCCCGACATCCAGTACCACTTCCTGCCCGGCGCCATTGCCTATAACGGCAAGCCTGCCACCACGGAACACGGCTTCCAGGTGCATGTGGGACCGATGCGCTCGAAGTCTCGCGGCACCGTGACGCCGGTGAACGCCGACCCGGCCGCCGCGCCGAAACTCAACTTCAACTACATGTCGCACGACGAAGACTGGCAGGAGTTCCGCGCCTGCATACGCCTGACGCGCGAGATCATGCGCCAACAGGCGCTCAAGCCCTTTGCCGGCCACGAGATCCAGCCCGGCGACGATGCCACCAGCGACGAGGCCATCGACGAATTCATCCGCCAACACGCCGAGAGCGCCTACCACCCCTGCGGCACCTGCCGCATGGGCGCCGCTGCCGACCCGCAGGCGGTGGTCGACCCGCAACTGAGGGTGATTGGCCTGGAGGGCATCCGCGTTGCCGACACCTCGGTATTTCCGTCGATCACCAACGGCAACCTGAACGGCCCGGCGCTGATGGTGGGCGAAAAGGCCTCCGACATCATTCTGGGGCGGGACCCGTTGCCGGCGTCGAACCTGCAACCATGGATCAATCCTGACTGGCAGATTTCGCAACGCTGATCGCGCGGGGCTGGTTTATATAGCCAGTCATGACGATTGACGCCGCATCCGATCCAACCGAGCCGTGCCGGCGCCCGCGACGGCCCGTGGACCTGGCTGTTGCTGCCTGCCTCATCGGCATTGCGGTGTTTGAACTGGCCGAGCTTCACCTGCACCTGGCATGGACGGGACTTGCCGCTGCGGCCCTGCTTGCCGCCTTCCTG
>JAZBOA010000466.1:0-2656 GCA_036350935.1 Anderseniella sp.
CGGATCGACTCAGGTAGTCCTGAATGTGCCGCTTCCAACCGCCCTAGAAGCCGAGGACGGTAGCCATCACCACAGCAAGAGCAGCTACTGAGACCAGTTTGCCTGTCCAGGTTGACTTGGCTATTGGCTGGATTGGACCACTGCTACCGGCGTTCGGAACGTAGACGCTGGTGAACTCATCAATCAGATCGAAGCGGGGCATTTTCTATCTCCTCCTTGGGTAGCCGGCTCATTGTCTGGCCGGCTGTTGATGAGGAAAGGCTAGAGGAGTGACCGTCAAAACAGCGCGAGTGGAGCGTTTGTAGCAACGTGAAAAGCGCCTGACTCAGCGTGAAAAAGCCGTCTATCATTGACGGATAAGGCAACGACGCCTTTCGGGAGTGTTTCTGCGGTGACGGATGACGATCACCTGACGGTCACCATCCAGGTTCTGGGCGGCTTTGAAGTTAAAGGCCCGGATGGCTCTGTCGTTGACATATCCGGGATTAAACCAAAGGCATTAATTGCCATCCTTGCCCTGTCGCCCGGCATGTCGGAAAGCCGGGAGAAGCTTGCTACCCTCTTGTGGAGTGACCGGGCAGACGAGCAGGCCAGAGGTAGCCTTCGCCAGGCTATGGCAAGCCTCAAACGAGATCTCGGTTCCGTAGGCGATATTCTTGATGTCGAACGAGACCGGATCAGCCTGAACCGGCATTGCGTATCGATAGATGCAATCCGGTTTCAGGAGCTCACGACCGTGGGCAAAGCGCTTGAGGCTTTGGACCTATACCGTGGTCAGCTGCTTCAGGGGCTGTCGGTTTCGGACCAGTCGTTCGAGGACTGGCTGTCACGCGAGCGCCAGCAGATCAACGAGCTGGCGATTGATGTTCATGAAACAAGCATAAAAGAACTGGCAGGGCGGGATCGCATAAAGCTTGCACGCCAGTTGCTCGAACTGGACCCCCTTCGAGAAGCGTCCCACCGCATACTTATTGAAGCCCTTGCTGCTGCCGGTGAACGAGACCTCGCGCTAAGGCAGTACGAAGCCTGCAGTGATATGCTGCAACGCGAGCTGGGCGTGAAGCCAGAGCCTCGATCGACCGAACTGTTCGATCGTATTGCCCAAACCGGTGAGGGACGTCCGGCGGACAAACAAAACAACGAAACAGGTGCTCCAAAAAGTTCAGCCGAACAAACCTCTCTGGCTGTACTGCCTTTCACCAATCTGTCCGGCAATCCGGACCAGGATTTCTTTGCGGCGGGCATTACGGAGGACCTCCTCGCAGAACTCGCACGCTATCGGCATGTCAAAGTCGTCGGGCACCGGACTTTTGGAGCTGTCTCTTCGCCACCATCGGATTTGGCCGAGTTTGGAAGACATCACGGCCTCGACTTTGTAATCGAGGGAAGAGTCCGTTGGTCAACGAACCGGGTTAGGGTGTCAGTACGGTTAGTAGACAGCCATTCCGGAGCGCACGTGTGGGCTGATCATTTTGATCGCGAACTGGACGACATTCTTACTGTGCAAGATGAGATTGTAGGAGCAGTCGTATCTCGTCTGACATTCAACCTGGAAGGGGCTGCGGGAGACCAGCGTCAACGTGACCCGACCACCTCAGGTACAGCCTACACTTGGTTTTTAAGGGGTAGAGCTGCTTCGCGTGACGGAGAAGAGAAGAAAGCGCTTCAGCTCATCGAGAAGGCCGCGGAGGTTGATCCTGATTATGCTCGTGCACATGCCTATGCTGCCTGGTTTTATGCTTATGGAGCATTTAGCCAGGCTACAGGCTTAGGCATCGAAGAGACAGATCGACAAGCGCGTGCCGGTATCGAACGTGCGCTGTCTCTCGATCGGAGCGATCCGTTTGTCCTGCATCGAGCTTCAATGGTTTACCTGCTCTTGGGAGAACCCGTTACGGGGCTGCGTTATGCCGAGGCAGCAGCCCGACAAAACCCCCGCGATGCAGAAATTCTGGTTGTACACGGCTTTTGTCTTGTCTGTTGCGGAGAAGCTCAGCGCGGCGTCGGGATGCTTGAAAAGGCCATTGCGCTCGAACCGTACGCTCCACCGAGCTTCTATGCCACCTTAAGCGATTGCCGGTATTTTGTCGGCGATTATGCAGGCAGCTTGCAGGCGCTAGATCAGATACTCAATGAGACCTCGGCTGAGCAAGTCGCGCGGGTCCCACCACTGGCAAAATTGGGTCGCCTCTCTGAAGCCAAGGCCATCATCGACGAAGCATTGCCCGGGTTCGACATCAAGCGCTTTGCGGGGTGCTTCCAACGTATTTGTGCAAGACCAGAAGATGCAGAGCACTGGCTAGAGGGCTTTCGGCTCGCAGGTATCGATGTCTGAAGTGGGTCAACTGCGGCCGGTTTCTCCCTTGCCGGAGAATGTCCGCAGTACCCCGTAAAACTGCCTGCTTCCGGTGCGGCCTGGGTAGTCCGAATTGTGCCAGGAGCGGCCGTCAGCCCCTCTTGGCGGTTCCTCATATGACACCCCATACTATGACACCCCAAACTTGGCACATCGCGACGCATGCGTAGGAACCGACAACAGCATCAACAGCAGTCATCTGGCTGAAGAAGAAAAATCAGGGTGGACTGGGGAAGGGCAACAAGGGTTATGAGAGCACCATAGCAGCACCTACAATTCTCTAAAGACCCAGAAATTTAA